>CAXTFJ010000019.1:0-49946 GCA_964243405.1 uncultured Lichenihabitans sp.
CCTTCGGACTCAACCTTTGGCGTTTTCTCGCCGGCATCGGCATCGGCGTGGAACTGGTGACGATCGACGCCTACGTCAGCGAGCTGGTCCCGAAAGCGCAGCGGGGCCGGGCGTTCGCCGTCAACATGGCCATCCAGTTCGCCGCGGTTCCGGCTGTCACGTTCCTGGCCTACCTGCTGGTTCCGCGGGACCCTTGGGGAGTGGCGGGTTGGCGCTGGGTGACGGCGGTCGGCTCCGTCAGTGCTGTGGCGGTATGGTTCATCCGCCGCCAGGTGCCGGAAAGCCCTCGCTGGCTGGCGGCGCACGGCCGACTGGACGAGGCGGAAGCCCTGGTCAGCGCGCTCGAGCGGAGGGTGGAGGCGGAGAGCGCCGCGCCGCTGCCACCGCCAGGCCCGGCCGAACGCGTCGTCCAGCGCGGCTCCCTGATGGAAGCGCTTCGTCCGCCCTACGCCGGTCGAACCGCCATGCTGGTCGTGTTCAACATCTTTCAGACGGTGGGCTTCTACGGTTTCGCGAATTGGGTGCCGACCCTTCTGGTGAAACAGGGCATCACCCTGACCTCCTCTCTCGGCTACACCTTTCTCATCGCCTTGGCGGCGCCCCTCGGTCCCCTGCTCAGCGCGGGCATCGCCGATAGGGTCGAGCGCAAGTGGCTCATCGTGGTCTCCGCGGGCAGCATCGCGGTTTTCGGCCTGCTGTTCAGCCAAGTCACCGCGACGGCGGCCCTCCTCGGCTGCGGCGTCGTGCTGACCCTCGCCTCCAACCTGATGGCCTTCGCCTTCCACGCCTACATGGCCGAGGTGTATCCAACCCGCATCCGAGCCGTCGCGGTGGGCTTCGTCTACTCCTTCAGCCGCATCTCGGCCGTCTTCAGCGCTTTCCTGATCGCGTTCCTTCTGCACGGTTTCGGCACCGTGGGTGTCTTTGCCTTCATCGCGGGCAGCATGGTCGTGGTCATGGCCGCCATCGCCACCGGACCAGCGGTCAACGACCGCGCGCTCGAGCAGATTTCGCGCTGACGGGGCACGCGCGGCCTCGGACGCTTGACAGCGGCCAATCGCGCGCGAGGGAGCGGCTTCGCGGGTCATGCGCTCCGCTCGCCCAACGGCTCGGCCGGGCGCAGCAGGTAGCCGTCCGGGTCCTGCACGAGGAACTGGCGCTGGCCGATCTCCTCGGCGCCGGCCCGGTACCAGGTCTCCTCGACGTCCATGAACAGCGGCCAGCGCGCGGCCGCGAGCCGGTCGAGGATGGGGGCCACGGCGGGCACCTCGATCTGAAGGTTCAGCCCGCGTCCGAACGGCGCTTCGAGCAGCCCGGCGACCCACTCCCGGACACCCACCCGCCGCTCCTCCAGCATCATGGCGGCGGTGCCGAGCGTCAGCATCGCGAACCGCTCCTCGGGGCGGTCGTAGAGCACCGCGAAGCCCACCAGCCCGCGCCAGAAGGCGAGGCTGCGGTCGAGGTCCGTCACCAGCAGTTCCGGCACCAGGGCCGGGAGGTTGCGGACCATCGCGCGTCCTCCGGTTCGCGGCCTAGAAGCCGGCCTGGCCCGGTATCCAGCTGGTGCCCGCCAGCGGCACGCGCGCCATGGCGGCGGCCTCCAGCGTGAGCGCGCAGAGGTCCTCGGGCTCCAGATTGTGCAGGTGGTTCTTGCCGCAGGCGCGCGCGATCGTCTGCGCTTCCAGCGTCATGACCTTGAGATAATTGGCGAGCCTTCGGCCCGCGCGCACGGGGTCGAGCCGCTTGGTCAGCTCGGGGTCCTGCGTCGTGATGCCGGCCGGGTCGCGGCCCTCGTGCCAGTCGTCGTAGGCGCCCGCCGTGGTGCCGAGCGCGTTGTACTCGGCCTCGTAGGCGGGGTCGTTGTCGCCGAGCGCCACCATGGCGGCGGTGCCGATCGAGACCGCGTCCGCGCCGAGCGCGAGCGCCTTGGCGACGTCGGCGCCGTTGCGGATGCCGCCCGAGACGATGAGCTGGACCTTGCGGTGCAGCCCGAGCTCCTGCAGCGCCTGGACGGCGGGACGGATGCACGCGAGGGTCGGCATGCCGACGTTCTCGATGAACACGTCCTGGGTGGCGGCCGTGCCGCCCTGCATGCCGTCCACCACCACGACGTCGGCCCCGGCCTTGGCGGCCAGCGCCACGTCGTAGTAGGGCCGCGAGCCGCCGACCTTGACGTAGATCGGCTTCTGCCAGTCGGTGATCTCGCGCAGTTCCAGGATCTTGATCTCCATGTCGTCCGGCCCGGTCCAGTCCGGATGGCGGCAGGCCGAGCGCTGGTCGATGCCCTTGGGCAGGGTCCGCATGGCGGCCACGCGGTCGGTGATCTTCTGGCCCAGCAGCATGCCGCCGCCGCCGGGCTTGGCGCCCTGGCCGACCACGATCTCGATGGCGTCGGCCTTCTGAAGGTCTTCCGGGTTCATGCCGTAGCGCGAGGGCAGGTATTGGTAGACCAGCGTGCGGGACTGGTCGCGTTCCTCCGTCGACATCCCGCCGTCGCCCGTCGTGGTGGAGGTGCCGGCGGCCGACGCGCCGCGCCCGAGCGCTTCCTTGGCGTTGGCCGACAGCGAGCCGAAGCTCATGCCCGCGATGGTGATGGGGATCTTGAGTTCGAGCGGCTTCTTGGCGAAGCGGGCACCGAGCACGACCTCGGTGCCGCAGCGCTCGCGGTAGCCCTCCAGCGGGTAGCGCGAGATCGAGGCGCCCAGGAACAGCAGGTCGTCGAAATGGGGCAGCTTGCGCTTCGAGCCGCCGCCGCGGATGTCGTAGATCCCGGTGGTGGCGGCGCGCCGGATTTCCGAGAGCGTGTAGTCGTCGAAGGTCGCCGACTTGCGCGGCAGGGTGGGGGCGTTGTCGTAGGACATTGGACCTGGCTTTCGGGCGGCGAGGACGGCCCCTGCGGGCCCGGCGGATGGCGGACGCGATCCCGCGGCGGACCGCTAGCCGTAGGCGTCCGCGTGGTCGACGTTGAAATTATAGAGCGTGCGGGCGGAGCCGTAGCGCCTGAAGTCGGACGGCCGGACGTCGTCGATGCCGGCCCGGTCGAGCAGCGCGGCCAGCAGCTGGAGGTGTTCGGGGCGCACCTCCTTCTCGATGCAGTCGGCCCCCAGGCTCTTCACCGCGCCGCGCACGAAGAGCTTGGCTTCGTAGATCGAGTCGCCCAGCGCGTCGCCCGCGTCGCCGCAGACCACCAGAGTACCGGCCTGGGCCATGAAGGCCGACATGTGGCCGATCGAGCCGCGCACCACGATGTCGATGCCCTTCATCGAGATGCCGCAGCGGGATGCGGCATTGCCCTCGATCACCAGCAGGCCGCCCTTGCCGGTGGCGCCCGCATACTGGCTGGCGTCGCCCTTCACGCGGACCTCGCCCGACATCATGTTCTCAGCCACCCCGGGGCCGGCCGAGCCGTGCACGGTGATCGTGGCCTCGCGGTTCATGCCCGCGCAGTAGTAGCCGACGCTCCCCTTCACCTCGATCGCGACCGGCGCGTTCACCCCAACCGCGACGGCGTGGCTGCCGCGCGGGTTGACGATCTCCCACAGGGTCTCGTTGGTGCCGGGGCCCTGCCGGTGCAGGGTCTCGTTCAGCTCGCGCAACCCGCTCGTGGCGAGGTCGATGACCGGCACGGATCAGCGCTCCCAGAAGTAGACGGTGGCGGGTTCGGGCTCCCACACCTTGGCGGATTCGATGCCCGGGAGCCCGACCAGGGCCCGATATTCCGAGCCGAACGCGACGTAGCGGTCGGTTTCGGCGAGCACGGCGGGCTTGCAGGCGATCGGGTCGCGCAGCACCCCAAAACCGTCCTTGGTTCCGACCACGAACGTGTAGAAGCCGTCGAGGTCGGCGAGGCTCTTCTCCAGCGCCTGCCCGAGGCTCAGCCCCTTGTTCATCTTGGCGGTGAGGTAGGCTGCGGCCACCTCGGAATCGTTCTCCGTCTCGAACGTCAGGCCCTCACGCGTCATCTCCCGCCGCAGATTGTTATGGTTGGACAGCGACCCGTTGTGGACGAGGCACTGGTCGGTCCCCGTGGAAAAGGGGTGGGCGCCCAGCGTGGTGACGGCCGACTCGGTCGCCATCCTTGTGTGGCCGATCCCGTGCGTGCCTGCCATGCCGTCGAGGCCGAAGCGCTGGGCGACGTCGGTGGGGTGGCCGACCTCCTTGTAGATCTCGATCACGTCGCCGACGCCCATGACGCGGACCCGCGGATGGTTCGCCCGGATCTCCGAGCGCACAGCCTCGGCCTTGGCGGCGGGAACGCTCAGGACGGCATGCGTGCTCTTTCGCACCAGGGTGAGGTCGGCCCCGACAGCCGCGCCGAGCCGGGTTTCGAGATCCGGAAAGGCGGTGTCCGGCGATGCGGATTGCACCGTGATCTTCACGACGCCGTCCCTGGGCGCGCCGTAGACCGCGAAGCCCGCGCTGTCCGGGCCGCGGTCGCACATCGTGGTCAGCATGCCGGACAGGAGGTGTCCGAGATCGGGCTCGAGCGCCTTGTCCTTGATGAACAGTCCGACGATCCCGCACATGACCAGCTCTCCGCCCGTTCGGCCTTGAGTTACGCCGACTTCGAAGCGGCGTAAAGAAACTTTATTTCTTGCAGAGAAATGGGCTCTCGACCGCTCAAGACAACCGGCGCCATCTCAAGGCAGAGTTCCAATCCGTGCGCGTCGTCGCCATCTCGCGACGTCCGGATCAGGCCATGGCGCCGCGGGCCGCCACGGGCCAGAGGCCTTCCACCCGGCCGCCGCGCACGCCCACGTACCAGTCGTGGCGATCCACGGTCGGGTCGCAATGGCCCGGCACGAGCAGCACCTGGTCGCCCAGGTCCAGCGGCTCGGCCGCGGGGTCGAGATGGAGGGTCCCGTGCTCGTCGGACGCGCCCGCGTAGGTCGTGCCCGGCCGGTTCCAGACGAGAGGCAGGCCGCTGTCCACCGCCACGGCCTTGTGGCCGGCATCCACCACCGCGAGCCCCGGCCGGGCCGCGCTCATCACCGTCGCGAGCACGAACAGGGCGTGCTTGAAGGGCGGGGCGGGCTGGTTGCGCCCGTAGTCGGCATCCATGAACGCGTAGGAGCCCACCTGCAGCTCCGTGAAGACGCCGCTCGCGGCTTCCAGCTCGAACGTGCCGGTGCCGGCGCCGCCCACGATGGGGCAGGGGAGGCCGAGGCGTCCCAGGTCGTCGACGAGGGCGCGGGTCAGATCGGCGGCGGCCTCGATGCTGGCCCGCCGTTCCGCGGGCGTGCGCTGGTGCTGGGCTGCGCCGTGATAGGCCTGCAGGCCGCCGAAGCGGAGGTGCGGGCTTTGGGCGATCGCACGCGCGAGCGCCACGGCGTCCGGACCGGGCGCGACCCCGCAGCGCCCGGCCCCGACGTCGATCTCCACCAGCACCGTGAGTGGCAGGCCCGCTGCGGCCGCAGCCGCCTCCGCCAGCTCGACCCCGCGCCGGGCATCGACGCAGAGAGCCACGTGGGCGATGCGGTTCAGCGCGGCGAGCCGCGCGAGCTTGCGCGGGGTCACGACCTCGTTGCTGACCAGAATGTCGGGCACCCCGCCCCAGGCCAGCGCTTCGGCCTCGGCCACCTTCTGCACGCACTGGCCCACCGCGCCGCGTGCCATCTGCAGCCTCGCGATCACGGGCGACTTGTGGGTCTTGGCGTGCGGCCGGAGTTTCACGCCCGCCCGCGCCGCCAGCCCGGCCATCAGGTCGAGGTTATGCTCGAACGCGTCGAGGTCGAGGATCAGCGCGGGGGTGTCGACGTCCGCGAGGGCCATGCCGGGCTGGGCGGGCGGGGGCTGCAGCATCAGGACGCTCCGGTCCCGTCGAGGACCCTGCCTTCGTGCTCGATATCGTGCGCCATCCCGATGCCTCCCTCGTCGATAGGGTCAGGCCCCGTGCCACCACCGGCCGCCCACCGCGACACCCTTGGCGAACAGTCGCTGGCCAGCCATCACGACCTCGCCCCGCACGTCCTCGAGCGGGAACGAGCCCTCCTCCAGCGACAGCACACTGGCGTCGCCCACCGCGCCCGGCTTCAACGTTCCGAGGTCAGGTCGCCGCAGTGCCTGTGCGGCCTTGACGGTGGAGGCTGCGATCACGTCGGCGAGCGGCATGCCGAGCGCCAGGAACTTCGACAGGGTCGTGACCTGGTCGTAGGCCGGACCGTCGATGCACAGCGCGTGGACGTCGGAGGAGATCGTGTCGGGCGGAAAGCCCTCCGCCATCATGGCGCGGGCCGTCGTCCAGGCGAAGGAGCCCATGCCGTGGCCCACGTCGAACAGCACGCCGCGCGCGCGGGCCGCCAGCAGGGCGGCCCTGACCTTGCCCCGCCCGTTCACCGGCGCGTTGGGGAACGGCCGGTAGCAATGGGTGAGCACGTCGCCCGGCCGCAGCCGGTCCACCACGGCCTCGTAGGACGGCGGCGGCTCGTCGATGTGGACCATCATGGGCAGGCCGGTCTCGTCCGCCACCTGCTCGGCCACGTCGAGCGGCACGATGCCCGCCGTGCCGCTGGCGGTCCGCCCGAGCCGGACCTTGATGCCCACGATCAGGTCGCGGTTGGCCTCCACCACCTCAAGGCAGTCGCGGGCGGCGAGCAGACGGATGTCGTGGCCCTCGCCCACCATGATCTTGGTGGAGAAGCCGTAGATGCCCGCGAAGGAGATGTGCAGGTAGGGCAGGATGCGGATGGCGCTCCGCTCGATGACGTGACGGCGGAAGCCCGCGAAATTGCCGGGCCCCGCGCTGCCCGTGTCCACGCAGGTGGTGACGCCGCTCGTGCGCGCGTAAGCCTCCGCGTCGATGCCGAGCGAGGTCCCGCCCCAGTAGACGTGGGTGTGCAGGTCGATGAGGCCCGGCGTGACGAGGCGTCCCGACACGTCCCGCACCGGCGCGCCGCCCGGATCGAGCCGGTCGCCCAGGGCCGCCACCATCCCGTCCGCGAAGGCCACGTCCGCCACGCGATCGATCCCCTGCGACGGGTCGATCACGCGGCCGTTGGCGAGGACGAGGTCGAAAGGCATGGCGGTTTTCTTCCGTGAACGGGATCAGGCGCGCGGCTAATGCTGGATCGCTCGCGCGATCCGGACGTGCGAGCGGGGCGGTTCGCCCCCGACGATCCCGTTTCCTGTGCCTAGGGTCCGCAGCCCTGCGCCGTTTTCTCGTGCCATCGGTGCCGAACCGCTTCCCCGGACTCTGATCCCCGTCGCTCTAGCACAGCCTCGCTTCTTTGACAGAGTGCGGTCCATCGCTCACCTTGGCGGAACCTGACCGACGTCTTGTTGCGAGGTCGGGGCAAGCCGGCCGACGCCATCTCCGCGATGAGCCAGAACCAGTTCGGAGCCCCCATGACGCAGCGGATCGGCAAGCAAGGCAACATCAAATATGCCCTGTCGGGTGACGAAGCCTTCGTGGCCTCGGTCGCGCCGGGCGAGGCAGCCGTCGTCGAATGCGTCATCAACATCGGCGACGGCGTCATCAAGGAGGTTGGCCAGCAACTCACGCCCGCCGACGTCACCTTCCCGTACGTCAACGGCGCCACGGGCCCGATCGAGGTGAAAGGGGCCAAGCCGGGCGATATGATCAGCGTCGAGATCCTCGACATGGCGCTCGACAAGCGCGGTTACACGTCGCTCTGGCCCGGCATCGGCATGTTCCCCGACTGGGTCCGCCGCAAGGAGTTCGGGATCCACACGCGCGTCGTCGACGTCTCGGACGGCGTCGTGCACTGGAACGATCGGCTGAAGCTTCCCGTGAAGCCCATGGCGGGCGTGATCGGGGTGGCGCCCGTGCACGGAGCGGTGCTGACGGTCGACAACGGGCCTCACGGCGGCAACCTCGACGTCCAGGAGGTGACGACGGGGAGCACGATCATGCTGCGGGTCGAGAAGCCGGGCGCCCACTTCTTCATCGGCGATTGTCACGCGCTGCAGGGCGACGGAGAAGCCGTCGGCATGGGTGCGATCGAGATCGGCGCCGAGGTGACGGTGCGGATCGGTCTGGCCGAAGCCCCGACCCGGCTCGCGCACCCGCGCATCGAGACCGCGACGCATATCTGCACGACGGGCTGCGCCCGGCCGCTCGAGGACGCCATGCGGATCGCCTTCGAAGAGATGGTCTACTGGCTGCAGGACGAGTGGAACATACCCGAGCCGGAAGGCTATCTGCTCCTCGCCCAAGTCGCGGAGGCGCGTTGCACACAGGTCGTCAATCCGAAATACACCTATATCTGCAAGGTCCACAAAGACGTTCTGGCTGCGTTCGTGTGAGACTGGCTTTGCCACATGGCGAACCATCCACGCTGCTCAGGGTGTGACAGCGAAGGCAGCATTGCTTCAAGGCGGCATTGCCACGTGAGTGCGACATGTTCGCTGGTCTTCCGGCTTGCTTCCACGATGCCAAGCAACGTCCGACGGAAACAGCGAATGCCATGGGATCGGACAACCCTCTTTCGGCCATCACCCGCACCTCGCACTCCCGCGCCGCCCTTCCGGCCCAGGGCTCGACCGGCACGAAGCTCGTCCGCCCGTCCCGCACGCCGGGATGCCGGGGATACCTCGGGTGCTTGCCCCTGACCTCGGCCGCCGCTTATGAGAGCCTCGGCCAACGGGACGGAGCGACCATGCCCTTCGACGGAACACGGGTGATCGGGGAGAGTGGTCGCACACTCACCGTCGAGAACGACGATGGCGACCAGTTCGCCTTCGACTTTCCGACCGCCTACGTCTTCGATATCCGCCTGGAAGGTCAGCCGGTCTGGAAGCGGGGAAGCGAGCCTGACGTGGCTTCGATCTGGATCGACGATGCCAAGCACGTCGCGACCGAGTACGCCCGCGGCAAGGGTTGGCTCACCCCGTAGCGCGCCCGACCCCTGGATCGTATCTCACCATGCCCCTCACCAGCGTCGACCAGCCCGGTGTTCTCGATGCGTTCGGCGTCCACTTCGACATGAAGAATCGTGACGAGCTCGTGCGATGCCACGTGCTCCGCGGCGCGATCCTCAGCGTCGAGATGCGCAGCGCGCGCGGTGACGACGTGCTGTCGGCCTTCCAGCGCAGCCGTGCCATGTTCGAGCGGCTCGCGAGCAACCTGTACGACGCCGGCCACCGCACACCCTGGATCGACGTGTTCGGTCCCATCAGCCGCATGCTGGCTGAAGGCGATTAGGTGAGACGTGGCTGGGGGGAAGGCCCCACGGCATCCACCCGTCTGACCGCAACCATTGCATGCGGGGTCCGAAGCGGCGAGGCTCTTGCCTCACCTGGGCACTCCCACATCACCGTGACGCCGACGCGCGGGGGCACGCCCGCCCCTTCGGACGAAGGGGCCGGCCCTCCAGGGCGCTGCCCCCAGCCCGAAGGCAGGTGACGCTCGCCACGCCGCCGAAGAGGTCTCAAGACCGTTCCAGGGAACCTGTCATGACATCCCAGACTTAGCTGCGACAAGGCAGAGAGGTCCAATGTCGAATGAGATCCAGATCGGCTTGCCGATGCCCATGCCGGACGGCACGGTCGTCGTCACGATCGATTTCCCGGCAGGCTCCGCCCCGAGGACGTCGGAAGCTGCCAACCAGCGGACGGTCATCTTCCAGCCGATCTCCGGGGAGCTTACGGTTCAAACGCAGGTCAGGGCCGTCGTTCTCCTGCGGAACACCGTGGATGAGTTCTACCTGCTGCTGCTGGATAATTTGCCGTTCCGGTTTCACGTCTGACGTAGGTCGCTCGCGTTCGCGGGGCAGGATCTGTGCCCCCGTCGCCTTCCGACACAGTGCCCGTCGCGGTCCACACGCGCACGAGCGGCCGCTTCCTTACGGGCAATGTGGAGGCCGGCTCGGCCACTGCTGCCTTGTCGAGCAGCACATGACGTTTGCGAGACTTACGACGCTCGCGACAACACGTCCGCCACGGCCCAGGCCCGAAGCCGCAACTCGCCAGGGCGCACGACGTTTGACGGGGCAAATCGTTAGCACGTGAGCGAAACGGACCCGGACCTCACAGCCTATGCAGAACCCCGTCCAGTCGGCCATCCGCACGGTTCTCGAAAGAGGTGTCGAGGTGGTGGCCGCCTACAACCGCAAGCGGCTGCCCAAGACCGAGCATCCCTTCCTCGTCGGCATCCACGCGCCGATGCGGTCGGAACTGACGCTTCGCGACCTCCCCGTGATCGGGTCGATCCCGGCGGACCTCGACGGACGCTACCTGAAGATGGGCGCGAACCCGGTCAGCCCCGATCCGGCGGGACATCACTGGTTCCTCGGCGACGGCATGGTGCACGGCCTCGCGCTCCGGGACGGCCGAGCCCCGTGGTATCGCAACCGCTGGATCGGGTCGCGTTCGGCGGCAGCGGCGCTGGGACGAGCCGCGGCCTCCGGTCCGCGCCGCGGCCGCAACGATACGGTGAACACCAACGTCGTCGACATCGGCGGGCGGGCCCACGCCCTGGTGGAAGCGGGCAGTTTCCCCGTCGAACTCTCCGACACCCTGGACGAGCAGCGCTACGACCCGTTCGGCGGAACGCTTCACGGGTCGTTCTCCGGCCACCCGCACCGCGATCCGCTCACGGGCGAGCACCACGCGGTCGCCTATGACGGCCGTGTCTGGGACGCGGTCCGCCACGTCGTCGTCTCGGCCGGCGGCGCAGTGATTCGCGACGTGCCGGTCGCGGTCGAGCACGGTCCATGCATCCACGACTGCGCCATCACGGCGCGGTTCGCGATCGTCCTCGACCTGCCCGTAACCTTCTCGATGCGTACCCTGCTCGGCGGTCACGCGTTCCCGTTCCGCTGGAACCCGGCCCACCGCGCCCGCGTGGGCCTGCTGCCGCGGCACGGAGACGGAGCCGACATCGTCTGGTGCGACGTCGAGCCCTGCTTCGTCTTCCACGTGGCCAACGCCTTCGACGACGCGAACGGTCGGGTGGTCCTCGACGTGATCGCCTACCCGAGGATGTTCGCCTCGGGCGGGAGCGGGCTCGACGAACTGGGCCGCCTCGAACGCTGGACCGTGGACCCCGCGACGCGGCGCGTCGACCGGCGCGTCATCGACCCCACGCCGCAGGAGTTCCCCCGCGTGGACGAGCGGCGGTTCGGACAGCGCTATCGCTACGCCTACACGGTCGCCGTCCCGCCCGACGGCAACACGCAGTTCGCCGGGGCCACGACGCTCTACAAGCACGACCTCGAGACGGGCGACCGCCGGGTGCACGATTTCGGCGCGGATCACCTGCCGGGCGAGTTCATCTTCGTGCCGGCGAGGGCCGACGCGGGCGAGGACGAAGGCTGGCTGATGGGCCTCGTGATCGACACGGCGGGCGAGACCCCCGACCTCGCGATCCTCGACGCGCGGCGCTTCGAAGCCGCACCCGTCGCCATGGTCCGGCTGCCGCACCGGATCCCACCGGGCTTCCACGGGAACTGGTTCCCCGCCGCGTGAGCGGGCAGGTCGGGTGCATGTTCCCTCTCCATGCCCTTCGCCAGCGCACGAGTTCCGACCCTAGCGGAGTGGTGCCGGGGTGGGGCGTGCGGGCCGGGTGGCCAGTGTTGTTGCCGGCCGTGGTGCGATGACGCGTTGGATCAGCCTGCCCCGACGAAGCAGGGTAATGAGGCAGGCGTAACGACGTCGAACGCGGAAAAGATCCTCGGCACCATGCTGTCAGACCAGCCTCACCCCTCGATCAGGCCGCGGATGCTGCTGGCGAGGTCGTCCATGGCGAACGGCTTGGTCAGCACCGCCATGCCGGGCTCGAGCTGGCCGTTGCCGACCACGGCGTTCTCCGCGTAGCCGGTGATGAACAGAACCCGCAATTCGGGCCGCAGCGCGCGAGCGGCGTCAGCCACCTGCCGCCCGTTCATGCCACCGGGCAGACCCACGTCGGTGATGAGCAGATCGACGCGGGCCTTCGACTGCAGGATCTTCAACCCCGCCGGCCCGTCCTCGGCTTCCAGGGCGGCGTAGCCCAGGTCGGACAGCACGTCGGTCACGAGCATCCGCACCGTCGGCTCGTCGTCGACCACAAGCACGGTCTCCCCCTCGACGGCACGCGGAGCCTCGCCGGACTGGTTCTCGCCATCGACGGTGGTGAGGGCGCCGTCGCCGTAGTGCCGGGGAAGGTAGATGCACACCATCGTGCCCAGGCCGACCTCGGAATAGATCCGCACCTGGCCGTCCGACTGGCGCGCGAAGCCGTAGATCATCGACAGGCCGAGCCCGGTCCCCTGGCCGATCGGCTTGGTGGTGAAGAAGGGGTCGAACGCCCGGGCGACCACATCCGGTGACATGCCGGTCCCGGTGTCGGAGACGCACAGCGAAAGGTACTGCCCGGGCGTCATGTCGTGCTCCCGGGCGATCCGGTCGTCCATCCAGCGGTTCGCCGTTTCCACCGTGATGCGGCCGCCGTCCGGCATGGCGTCGCGGGCGTTGATGCACAGGTTGAGAAGCGCGTTCTCGAGCTGGGACGGGTCGACCAGGGCGGTCCACAGGCCGACCGCGCCGACGGTCTCGACGGTGATCTCCGGCCCGACCGTGCGGCGGATCAGATCCGCCATGTCGTGCACCAGCCGGTTCACGTTGATCGGCTTGGGGTCGAGCGTCTGCCGTCGCGAGAAGGCGAGCAGGCGGTGGGTCAGGGCCGCGGCGCGCTTGGACGCCCCCTGGGCCGCGATGATGTAGCGGTCGAGGTCGTTGAGCCGCCCCTGCGCGGCCCGTTTCTGCACGAGGTCGAGACTGCCCGAAATGCCGGTGAGCAGGTTGTTGAAGTCGTGCGCCAGGCCGCCGGTGAGCTGGCCCACCGCCTCCATCTTCTGGCTCTGGCGCAACGCCTCCTCCGAAAGCCGCAGCGCCTCGGCCGCGTCCTTCTCGGCCTGCACGTCGCGACCGATGGCGTGGATGAGGCCGTCCTCGGGCACCGCCGTCCAGGACAGCCAGCGGTACGAGCCGTCCCTGTGACGGTAGCGGTTCTCGAAGCGCAGCGTCGTGATGCCGTCGGCGAGCCGCCCGACCTCGGCCTGCGTCGCGGCGACGTCCTCGGGATGGACGAGGCTCATGAAGTTCCGCCCGACCAGTTCCGCGGTCGCCCAGCCGAACAGGCTCATCCAGGCAGGGTTGACGTCGACGATCCCGCCCTGGAAGTCGGCGACCAGCATAACGTCGGTCGACAAGCGCCACAGCCGGTCGCGCTCGCGGGTCCGCTCGTCGACGCGCTGCTCCAAGGTGGCGTTGAGCTGCGCCAGGGCCTCGGTCGCGACCCTCTGGTCATGGACGTCGGCATTGGCGCCGATCCAGCGCTCGATGGCGCCGTCCGGCCCACGGATCGGCAGGGCCTTGACCAGGAACCAGCGGTAGGCACCGTCGGCGCGCCGAATGCGGAACTCGGTCTCGTAGTTATCCCCGGTCGCCAGCGAGGCTGCCCACCGCTCGATGACGCGCGACAGGTCCTCGGGATGGAGGCCATCGATCCAGGCCTCTCCGACAACCCCGTCCGACGATGTCCCGAAATAGGCGTAGGTCGGTTCGTTCGCCCAATCGAGGGTGCCGTCCGGCTTGGCGGACCAGATCTGGTTCGGGACAGCCTGGGCGAAGGTCCTGAACCGCAGCTCGCTTTCGCGGAGCCGAGCCTCCGCAAGTTTTCGGTCGTGCACGTCCTCGATGACGCCGTACCACCGGACGATCTCGCCCGCCGTGTCCCGTCGCGGGTGGGCCTGGGCGCGCATCCAGCGGTATTCGCCCGTCGCGGCGACGCGGATGCGGTAGTCGACGTCGACCGGCTCGCCCGAGGCGAGGCAAGCCGAGAAGGCGGCCAGCGTGGGTGCCACGTCGTCCGGATGCAGCGCCTTGATCCAGCCGGCCCCGTCCGGCTCGCCGCCGACCTGCCCGGTCAGGTCGAGCCAGCGCTGCGAGTAGGAGGTGATGGCGCCCTGCGGATCGCAGGTCCAGGCCACTCCGGGACTCAGCTCGACCGCGTGCCGGTAGTGGTCCTCGCTCTCGCGCAGGCGAGCTTCCGCCTCGCGCAGGGCCTCGCCGGCGCGGTGCTCCGCCGTCCGGTCGCGCAGCGCCTTGACGAAGCCGCGATGCCGGCCGTCCTCGTCCCGCAGCGGCATCAGCTCGCCCGACGACCAGAACAGCGAGCCGTCGCGGCGCAGGTGCCACCGCTCGTCCGAAGCGCGTCCATTGTCCAGGGCCAGGCGCATCTCGGCTTCGGGCCGCCCGATCGCGCGATCCTCGGGCGTGAAGATGCGCTCGACGTCCTGGCCGCGCATCTCGGCCCTGGTCCAGCCCAGGACGCGTTCGGCGCCGGTGTTCCACTCCGTCACCCTGCCGTCCCGATCGGTGACGACGACCGCGAAATCGACGATGCTGTCGAACACCGAGCGGTAGCGGGTCTCGCTGGCTCGCGCGGCCTTGCGGGCCGTCGCCTCGCCGACCTCGGCCAGGCCCGCGGTCGCCTCGCCGGCGAACAGGCGGGCGACCTGCAGGTCCTCGTCGCTGAACGCGCCCACCTCGCTCGATTGCAGCTTGAGGACACCCACCACGCCACCGAAGCGGGACACCGGGACGAGCAGGCAGGAGCGCACGCCCAGGTGGTCCAGCAGCTCCTGCGAGACGCCCTGCTCTTGGCGCGCATCCACGATCCGCAGCGGCTCGCCCGTCGCCGCACTCCGCCCCGCCAGGCTGCCGTGCAGCGGCACGCGCAGGCCGGCCTGGTGACCGATCGTGCCCTGCGGGGACCGGTAGACCAGCGCATCCCCGTCCAGCAACTCGATCACGCCTCCGTCCGCCTGCGGCAAGGCTGTCATCGCGCCGGCCACGAGAGCCTGGAGGACGGTGTCGAGGTCGCCGGCGGCGCGCGTCACCGCCTGCTGCGTGCTCAACAGCGCGGTGTGCTGCTGGACCATGGCCTGTTGCCCGGACAGCGCGCGGTCGCGCTGGTCCAGCGCCCGGCGGTATTCGAGCAGGCTGACCACCTGCCGGGCCAGCCGGCGCAGCCCGTCCGCCTGCGTCCCGGTCAGACCGGCGGCCCGCGCTTCGGTGTCGATCACGCACAGGCTGCCCAGCACCGCGCCGCCGGGCACCCGCAGGGGCGCCCCGGCGTAGAAGCGGATGTTGGGCTCCCCGGTGACCAATGGATTGCGGGCCGTGCGCGGGTCGCGCGTCAGGTCCGGGATGACCAGCAGGTCCGGCTCGGCCAGGGCATGGGCGCAGACGGACGAGTTGAGGTCGGTCTCGCACAGCGGAAAGCCGACCCGAGCCTTGAACCACTGCCGGTCCGCGGCAACCAGGCTGACCAGCGCCACGGGCGTCGCGCACAACTGCGTGGCGAGCTGCACGACGTCGTCGAAGCCCTCCTCGGGCGGCGTGTCCAGGATGCCGTAGCGCGCGAGCGAGGCGAGACGCCGCGCGTCCGTGACCTCATCCACGGCTGGTTCGCTCTGGCCGCTCGTTCGAGCGTGGAAGAGATGGGAACGCCTGCTCTCGCCCCCTCACGGTCCGCAGCCCCGCCCGCACCACGTCGCTTGCGGTCGGATGGTGTCCGGCCGCTACCCCGCTCCGCCAATCGCGCACGAAGGGCTCTGTCAGGGAGACATGGAGAGTGTGCTCGGCCAGCATGTCCGGGGGCCTACCAGCATCGTGTCGGGGTGTCACCTCGCGTCGAAATGGATCCTTGAAACGAGGCGGGCCGCAGCGGCGTCACCACCATCGCAGTGACCTGACCATCTCGTTCGGGCGGCGTCGAGACAGCCGCGACCACACGCACCCGCGTCTCGCGTCACCCGCACCGGTACCCCCTCTATTGCAGGTCGCCCCTCTTCGTGATCGACCTCAGTCGCGCTTGCCGCCGGCGAGGTGGAGGTAGTTGGGGTTGAAGTCGCACATGGCGCGCAGCAAGCCGACGTCCGGGATCACGAGCCTGCCGTGCTTGAGCATGATGAGACCGCTCGCTCGAAGCTTCTGCAGGCAGCGGTTCACGTGGACGGCCGACAGTCCGACCGTGTCGCCCAGTTCCGTTTGCGTGATGGGCAGGTCGAAGGCACCATCGTCCACGAGGCCCACCGACGTCAGGCGCAGATGCAGCTCGCTGAACAAGTGGGCGGTCCGATGTTCGGCATCGCGCTGGCCGAGGTTCACGATCCACTCGCGGAGGATCGCCTCGTCAACAAGCGTCGCCCACCAGAGCGCCCGCCCGATATCGGGCCGTCGCGCCATGTCCAGGACGCGGTCGCGCGGGATGTCGACGACCGTGCACTGAGACAGCGTCGCGATCGTATGGTCCATCGCCTTCAGGATGAAGCCGTTCAGATCGCAGAAGTCGCCTGGGATCAGGTAGGCGAAGATCTGCCGGCCTCCGTCAGGAAGAAGCTTATATCGACAGGCGAAGCCCTTCAGCACGAGGTGGACGTCCTTCGGTGCCTCGCCTTCCCGGATAATGTCCTCGTGCGGACCGAGGATGCGGGTCCGCTCGACCACCTCGTCCAACAGGCGCCTATCGTGCTCCGGGAGAGAACCGAACAGTTCCAACTTGCGCGTCAATAGATTGACCATGGGTGTTCTCCCCAATCAGGGCCAATCCAACCGCGCCTGTTTGCCGCAGGTTGCAAGTGGGAACGTGATCAGCTTGCGAGACCAGCTGGCCACCGAGGCATTCCAACACCTGTGATGTGCGTCGTCACAATCGTGACGAGCCACCCCGATCGCCGGGTTGGTCGGCGGCCTCCATCGGCTGGCTGTTCTGCTCCGCCGCCCCGGACGGGATGACGGGCGCGGAGGCGGCTTGGACCGATACGGCTCCAGCCATCATGAGGATCGCGGACGTGCCGATGACTGCGAGATCTTCGTCGAAGTCTCCTATTGATTTATGTCGTAGAAATTCAGTCGCGACCCGTTTGGAAGAGTTCTGCTGTTGCGGCATTGAATATCGGACATGGCTGGACCAAAGTAGTTCCGCGGGAAAACTGGCCGTTCGGCAGGACGTCACCGCGGTGCGCCCGAGGCTGCGGCACTGGCGCGGTGGGCCCGGGCTCGATCCGCGCGCGGCGGCCGAAGATGCGGGAGATCTACAGCCCCGACCTGCGCACAAAGGCAGCCGCGTCGCGGCGCGGGACTTCCGATGATGAATACCTCGGTCGGCCCGGAGGCGCCACGACGGAGAGGGTGGGATTCAAACGGGGCGTGTCACGTGGGCGCGACGGGCAGGGCGCCCAGCGCGTTTGTGCCCCTGGTGTGCCCCCGAGGCGGACGGCGATGACCCGGGCCTCACCCCTCGGCAGAAAAGACGAAATCAAATGACCGAGATGAATGGCTCCCCGAGCAGGACTCGAACCTGCGACCATTCGATTAACAGTCGAATGCTCTACCAACTGAGCTATCGGGGAACGCGAGCGTGAACTAGCAAGCCCTCCCGCGGATGGAAAGCGAAAAGTGTGCACGGCCCGTGCGCGCCAGGGCTCCGACTTCAGGTTAACAACGGCCGGTTCTGCCCTTCGCCCCGCTTGCGCGGGGCGAAGGGCATCGCTCGGCACCGATCGCGCTAACCCGAGTTCGGAGCGCTGCCTTGCGCGCACTCGCCTTGCCGAGCGCGAGCTTCCGCTTTAAGAGCCGTCCGCATCGGCCTTTCTCCAAAGGTCGCGGCCTCGTGGCGGAGTGGTCACGCAGAGGACTGCAAATCCTTGCACCCCGGTTCGATTCCGGGCGAGGCCTCCAGCTTTCGTGTCAGATGTCGAGCGGTGTGCCGAGGTGAGACCGCGTCCCCGCGGCGCCCGATTCCGCCGTGTTTCGCTCCTTGCCGCGCAAGCGCTCGAAGGCTTCCCGCACGAGGTCCTGGCCGTAGCTGCGCTCCAGCCGACGCACGGTGAAATGCGCGCGGGCCAGAGCCTGAAAGTGATCGGTGAAAGCGGCGTTGACCGCCGCGCCCGTGAGTGCCCCGATGACGGGGACGGCCTGCCCGAGGGCCTTCTGCCCCACCACGGTCCCGAACCGGGTCGCGACCTGGTTGAGCAGGCGGACGATGGCGGGAGCGGCTTCGTCCGCCACGCCCTTCTGGACGATGTAGCGGGCGGCCTCCGTGACCGACTTCGCCAGGAGCGTCCGCACCGCCAGGTAGCCGCTCTCACCCGCGGGGCCCGCGTCCGGCCCGCTTCCCAGCGCGAAAACCTCCAGGCAGGCCAGCATGCCCTCGGGCCTGGACAGGTCCTCGCCCTCGTGCCGCGCGATGTCGGCGATCGAGCGCAGGATGATGGTCGTGGACAGCGGCAGTTCCACCGGGAGTGCCGTGAGCCCGAAGGCTCCGCCGGCGGCGCCCGCCGCGGCCGACAGCGCCAGGTGCATCCGGTTGGCCGCGACGGTCTTGCCGGTCCCGCGCAACGACCGGACCGCACCTTTCAGGGCCACCTGCAGGGCCTTCACCGTGGCCCTGTTCACCGCGCCGAGCACCGGGGCGGGCAGGAGCTGCGTCGCCGCACCCACCTGTCGTCCCAGCAGCGCGCTCACCTTCGCGGCGAAGCTCGACCGCTCCAGCGTCGCGACCGCCCGGGCGAGGTCGGCCAGGGCCGCTTCATCGAGCGCGAGCGGTTCGGCGACCGCGGGCAGGAGAATGGCATCGGTGGTCATCGGGTCTCGGTCCTCGCTCGGGCGACGATTAACGCACGAGCGCGATGGATTGACGAGACCGACGCTTTGCAACAGGTTCACGTGCGACGGGGTCGGGGCGCCCTGCCGAACCTGGAGGGCACCACGATGCACGATCGAACGGGAACCGGGTGGATCCTGGCCTGTTTGGCGGCCGCGAGCCTGGGCTTCGCCGCGTCCGCATCCTCCGCGCGTGCTGAAACCGTCATGCAGCAGTGCGGTCAGCAGTACCAGGCCGCCAAGGCGGCGAACACGCTGAACGGGCAGACCTGGAACCAGTTCCGGACCGAATGCGCGGCCCGCCTCAAGACGGGCGCCGCCACCCCCGCGGTGCCGCCCGCCACTCCCGCTCCGACACCCGCCACCGTCCCAGCCGCGAATCCGCTGAAACCGGCCCCGGCCGTGGTCAAGGCGCCGCCTCCCCCGGCGCCCGCGTCGGTGCCGGCCGCGGCTCCCGTGGCGCCTGCGCCAGCCTCCACGGCTCCCGCCACGACGACGGCGACCGGCAAGCCGATCTCGCCCGGCCGGGTCGCCTTCCAGGCCCGCGAACGGCAGTGCGGGTCGGAGTGGAGGACAAACAAGGTCACCCTGGTGGCGCAAACGCCGGGCCTGACCTGGCCCAAAAACCTCAGCCAGTGCAACACGCGCCTCAAGGCGGCGGGTCAGTAGCCGCCGTCACACGTAGGCGAAAACCGCCATCACGCTGCCGACCGCCCCCAGCACCATGGCCCCGTACCAGGGCCAGCGCCGCCCGCGCAGGATGATCGCGATGGTGGCGACGGCGATCGAGACGTGCAGCAGCGTCACGGCGGCGGTCAGCACGTGGTGGCGGGACTCGTGCGCGGAGCTTTCGGCCGCCTTCGCGTCGCGCTCCTTCTCGTAGTCCTGAGCGCGCGTCCTGATGTCCGTGCTGTCGGTCTCGTATTGGCGCGCCTTCTTGGACAGGTCGGCCTGCCGGCCGGCGTCGCTCTGCCCGGCCGCCGCGAGGTCGTACATGTTCTTCTTGATGCTCTGCGCCTGGAAGAACGTCCAGCTGTCTGACGCCTGGTTCTGAAGCAGGACGGAGTCGTTCTTGTCCGTGATGGCGCGACCGCTCTCGATCGTCTCGAAGCTGCCGATCGTGGCGGCGATCACGGCCAGGATCGCGATGGTGACGCTGACCTTCGCGAGCATCGGGTCGCCGCTGTGGGCCGCGTGTTCCGCATGCTCGGCGTGTTCCATGTGTTCGGTCGGCGAGTCGTCCATTGCGGGCTCCCTTTGCTGCGCGGCCTTCCTAACCACTCGGATCCCGGGAGGCCAGGACGAGCCGGGGCGGCCGATTGTGTTTTCCGACGCCCTATGACACATCCCGCTCCGGGTCGGACCGGCAGGAAAGCGGAGCATGACGCAGGACCAGGCAGCGGAGCGCGCCTCTTACGAGCTCCGGCGCGTGATGGTGGACAACCAGGTCCGCACCTTCGACGTCACCGACCAGCGCGTGATCGACGCCTTCTACCGCACGCCGCGCGAACCCTTCCTGCCCGCCGCTCTCCGGCCGCTCGCCTATTCCGACGCCCCGCTCACCCTGCCGTTGGCCGGGGGTGGGGGGGGGGGTGGGCAGCTCGTGCCCATGGTGCTCGCCGAGCTGATTCAGAACTCGCGGTACGAGGCACGGGCGCGTGCGATGGTCGTCGCGAACGCCACGGGCTACGCGGCCGCGATCCTGGCGCAGCTGGTGGCGTCCGTGACGGCGCTCGATTCGGACCCGGGCTTCGGGGAGGTCGCCAAGCAGGCTCTCGCGGCCTACGCCAACGTCGACATCGTGACGGGACCCCTGGCGGAGGGTCATGCAGCCGGAGCGCCCTACGACGTCATCCTCGTCAACGGCGCGGTCGAGGACAACCTTCGCGCGCTGCTCGGGCAACTCGCGCCCGGCGGATCGCTGGTCACGGTCGACGCCAAGGTCGGCAACGCCACCCGTCGTTCGGGCAAGGCCACGCGGTACGATAACGTTGCGGGGGACATCAGCGCGCGGGCCCTGTTCGACGCCACGGTTCCCGTGCTGCCCGACTTCCGCCAGGCATCCGCTTTCACGTTCTGAACGGGTTGCGCTAACCCGTTCATCACTGTCGTATTTTTGCGGCAGGTTCCTGTTTTCGCCATTTTCGGACCTCCGGCCACGAGCCTGGGGCGGGCCACCTGAAGTAAGCTGGCACAAAATGCCGACGGGCTCGCGAGTCTTCGACCTGGCCGACTACCGGCGTGGTCTCGGACTCGACCGGCCCGCTCGGGCGTCCAGTCAAGGTTTGCCCATGCCTTCCGTTCCCCTGTTGCCGCTCCGGACGATCAGCGCCGCGGTCTCGTTCGCCCTCGTCGCGGGGTGCGCCCAGGCCGCCTTCGCCGAAACCCTGAACGGCGCGCTGGCCCGCGCCTACGTCAACAATCCCCAGCTCAACGCCCAGCGCGCCACGACCCGCGCGGCCGACGAGAACGTGCCGATCGCCAATTCGGGCTACCTGCCCAAGGTCAGCGGGACCAGCAGCGTCGGTTTCCAGCATTCCGACTCCTTCCTGGCGAGTGCCGGTTCCGCCGGGACGACGGGCACGACCGGCACCACGGGAACGACCGGCACGGGGACGACGGGGACGGGCACCACCGGAACCGCCGGCACGACCGGCTTGGGCGGCAGCAGCACGAGCGGCGGGGCCGGCGGGGTGAACGATACCGTTCCGCGCAGCGTCGGGCTGACCGTCACGCAGACCCTGTTCGACGGTTTCAGGACGCCGAACTCGGTCCGGCAGGCCGAGTCCAACGTGTTCGGGTCCCGCGAAACGCTCCGCAACATCGAGCAGAGCGTGCTGCAGAGCGCCGCGCAGGCCTACATGGATACCCTGCGCGACACCGCCGTGCTCGACCTGCGCAACAGCAACATCAAGGTTTTGGACGAGCAGCTGCGCCAGACGCAGGACCGTTTCAAGGTCGGCGAGGTGACCCGAACGGACGTGGCTCAGGCCGAGGCGGGCCTGGCCGGCTCGCGCGCCGACTACTTCACCGCGCAATCGAACCTGCAGAACTCCATCGCCAGCTTCCGCCAGGTCGTCGGGGTTCAACCGACGCGGCTCGAGCCCGCCCAGCCGATCGAGCGCGGCCTGCCGACCTCGCTCGCCAACGCCATCGCCGTGTCCCAGGTCGAGCACCCCAACGTACAGGCCGCGCTGCACCAGGTCGACGCGGCGGCGCTCCAGGTCAAGATCGCCGAGGGCGCGCTCTATCCCACCGTCAGCGTTCAGGGCGCCGTCGACCGGGCCTACGATATCAGCAACGTACCGGGCAGCCGCGCCTTCGTGGGATCGGTGGTCGGCTCCGTCTCGATCCCGCTCTACGAGGGCGGTGCGGACTACGCGACCATCCGGCAGGCGAAGGAGACCCTGACCCAGGCCCGGCTGCTGGCCGACGACACGCGCGACCGCGTCCGCGCCGCGGTGATCTCGGCCTGGGGCCTGCTCGAGTCGTCCCGCGCCACGGTGCAGTCGGACCAGGCGCAGGTGAACGCCTCCGAGATCGCGCTGAACGGCGTGCGGGAGGAGGCGCGGGTCGGCCAGCGCACCACGCTCGATGTCCTCAACGCCCAGCAGACGCTCCTCAACGCCCGCGTCTCGCTCGTGGGTGCGCAACGCGACCGGGTCGTGGCCTCCTATTCCGTGCTCTCCTCCGTGGGGCGGCTGTCGACCACGCTGCTCGGCCTGAACGTCCGCCAGTACAGCCCGATCGTCCATTTCGAGCAGGTCAAGGACAAGTGGTTCGGTCTGCGGACGCCCGACGGCAAGTAGCGGCAGGATGCATGCTATTGAAAAATAACCCGGTGGGGCCACCTCGGCGGACACCGCTTCGGCTTGTTCGCGGCCCGGGCGGGCGGTAATTCTCACCGGGCGGAAGTCGTGCGGGCGCTGCGGCGGCGACCACGCGACCCGAAGCCAGCGCGGGCCCCCGCGGCGGCAACGTCGAGAAAGCGTCAGAGGCCATGAGCGCGGTGAACGCACGACCCCCCCATCCCGAGGACGGCGCGGAACCTGAGACTCGGGCGAGCGAGCCCTCCATGGAGGACATCCTCGCTTCCATCAGGCGCATCATCGCCGACGATCAGTCGCGGCACACCCCGGCGTTCAAGCGACCGGCGTCGCGGATCGCGACCGTCCCGACCGAACCGTCCCCGGCGCCCGAGCCGGCTCATCCGGTTCAGGTTCGCCTTGCGGCCGATCTGCCGGACGCGGCGGTCGTACCCCACCTGACGCCACCGCCGCTCCCTCCCGAACCGGAGCCCGTTCAGGTCATGGACGACGCGGACATCGACGCGATCGTTCACGCGGGCGCGGCCGCCGTCCTGCGGCCCACGTTGGTTCCTCTTCCCCCGGACCCCGATGCTCACGGCTTGTCAGAGCCTCCCCACCCCGTCGACACCCCCTCGAACCCGGTCGCTCCCCCCATGCAGAACTCCGTGCTCGAACCGCTCGTGTCGCCCTCGACGGCCGCGGGGATCGAGTCGTCGTTCCAGGCCCTCGCGACGTCGGTCTTCCTTCAGAACACCGACATGGTCGAAGGCATGATGCGCGACATGCTGCGGCCGATGCTGAAGACGTGGCTCGACGATAACCTGCCGACCATCGTCGAACGCCTCGTGCGCGTCGAGATCGAGCGCGTCGCGCGCGGCGGCCGGACCTGACCCTCAAGACCGCTGTCGCCGCATCGCCGGTCCACCCTGCCTCTCAAATGGACAGTGTGGCCGTGACCTGATTGAACGAACCATGGATAAGACCTTCGATCCCGCGGCCGTCGAGGCCCGCGTCAGTGCCGCGTGGGACGCCGCCGAGGCCTTCAAGGCCGGTCGTCCGGAGCGGGCGGGAGCCCGGCCCTACAGCATCATGATTCCCCCGCCCAACGTGACGGGCTCGCTCCACATCGGTCACGCGCTCAACAACACGCTGCAGGACGTGCTGTGCCGCTTCGAGCGCATGCGGGGTCGCGACGTGCTGTGGCAGCCCGGCATGGATCACGCGGGCATCGCGACGCAGATGGTGGTCGAACGGCAATTGGCCGAGCGGCAGGAACCCGACCGCCGCAGCCTCGGGCGCGACGCCTTCGTGCAACGCGTCTGGGCTTGGAAGGAGGAGTCGGGCGGCCAGATCGTGAGCCAGCTCAAGCGCCTCGGCGCGTCGTGCGACTGGTCGCGCGAACGGTTCACCATGGACGAGGGCCTGAGCCGCGCGGTCGTCAAGGTGTTCGTCGCCCTGCACCGGAAGGGGCTGATCTACCGCGACAAGCGCCTGGTCAACTGGGACCCCAAGTTCCGCACGGCGCTCTCCGACATCGAAGTCGTGCCCGTCGAGACGCGGGGGTCGCTGTGGCACTTCAGCTACCCTGTCGAGGGGGAGGGCGGGCGCACCATCACGGTGGCGACCACGCGGCCGGAGACCATGCTGGGCGACACCGCGGTCGCGGTGCACCCGGACGATCCGCGCTACGCCGACCTCGTGGGCCGCTTCGTCCTGCTGCCGCTCGTCGGTCGCCGCATTCCCATCGTGGCCGACGCCTACGCGGACCCCGAGAAAGGGTCCGGCGCCGTGAAGATCACCCCCGCGCACGACTTCAACGATTTCGAGGTCGGCCGTCGGCACGACCTGCCCCTCGTCAACGTGCTGGACGCCGAAGCCAGGCTGCTGCTCGACGGCAACGAGGCCTTCGCGGCGGGGCTCGGCCCGGAGGCCGACCGGGTGCTGCTGGCCGAGTTGCACGGGCTGGACCGGTTCGCGGCCCGCAAGCGGATCGTGGCCGCCATGGAGGCCGCGGGCTTGCTCGCGCGGGTCGAGCCGCACACGCTCGCTGTGCCGCACGGCGACCGGTCTGACGCGGTCATTGAGCCGTGGCTCACCGACCAGTGGTACGTCGATGCCGCGACCCTCGCGGCGCCGGCGCTCGCGGCCGTGCGCGAGGGCCGCACGGCCTTCGTGCCGAAAGTCTGGGAGAAGACCTATTTCGATTGGCTGGAGAATATCCAGCCCTGGTGCGTTTCCCGCCAGCTCTGGTGGGGGCACCGGGTGCCCGCCTGGTACGGGCCGGACGGCCGCGTGTTCGTGGCCGAAACGGAGGCCGACGCCGAAGCGGAGGCGCGGGACGCCTACGGGCAGGCAGTGGCGCTCCGCCGCGACGAGGACGTGCTCGACACCTGGTTCTCCTCCGCGCTCTGGCCTTTCTCGACGCTCGGCTGGCCGGACGAGACGGCCGCGCTCGCCCGCTTCTATCCCACGTCCACGCTGGTGACGGGCTTCGACATCATCTTCTTCTGGGTGGCCCGGATGATGATGATGGGCCTGCACTTCACGGGCGAGGTGCCGTTCAAGGACGTCTACATGCACGCGCTCGTCCGGGACGAGAAGGGCGCCAAGATGTCGAAGTCCAAGGGCAACGTCATCGACCCCCTCGCGCTCATCGACCGCTACGGCGCCGACGCGCTGCGCTTCACCCTGGCCGCCATGGCGGCGCAGGGCCGCGACATCAAGCTCGCGACGGCGCGGGTCGAGGGCTACCGCAATTTCGCGACCAAGCTGTGGAACGCAGCCCGCTTCGCGGGCCTGAGCGGTTGCGCGCGCGTCGACGGGTTCGAGCCCGACCGCTGCCGCGAGCCGCTCAACCGCTGGATCGTGGGCGAGGCGGGCCAGGCCGCGGCTGCGGTGACGGCTGCGCTGGAGGCTTTCCGCTTCAACGACGCGGCCGCCACCGTCTACCGGTTCGTATGGAACGTGTTCTGCGACTGGTACGTGGAGTTGACCAAGCCTGTGCTGCAGGGGCCGGACGGCGACGCCAAAACCGAGACCCAGGCCGCGACGGCCTACGTGATCGACGAGATCCTGAAGATCCTGCACCCGTTCATGCCGTTCATCACCGAGGAGCTGTGGGCTCTCAAGGGCGAGGCAGGTCCCGCCCGTGCTTCCGTGCTCGCGCTGGCCGAATGGCCCGCGGGCAAGGTCGACGTCGATGACGCCGCCTCGGCCGAGATCGACTGGGTGATCGCGCTGATCTCGGACATCCGTTCGGTCCGGTCCGAGCTCAACGTGCCCGTGGCCGCGCCCGTGCCGCTGCTGCTCTTGCGGGCGGAGGCGGAGGCGGAGGGCCGCCTCGAGCGCTGGAGCGACACGCTCAAGCGGATGGCGCGGTTGTCCACCATCGACAGGACCGGGTCGCTGCCGGCCGGCTCGGTGCAGGTCCTGGTGTCCGGCGTCACCGCGGCCATGCCCCTGGCCGACGTCATCGACGTCGCGGCCGAGCGCGCGCGGCTGGACCGCGAAGCCGGCAAGGTCGACGGCGAGGTCGTCAAGATCGACCTCAAGCTCGGCAACCCCGATTTCGTGAAACGGGCGCCCCCCGAGGTCATCGAGGAGAACCGCGAGCGGCGGGCGGACGCGGTCGCCCGCGCCGAGAAGCTCCGGGCCGCATCCGCCCGGCTTGACGAGCTGGCCTGAGAGCCACACGCCGGGCGACGCTCGCCGAGCGGCGGCTTTCAGCCCCCGGGGGTGCGATTCCACTTCTGCGCGACGCGGAGGTCGGTCGGCCCACCGGGCGTCGCATTCCGTCGACCACCCGTCCTTTGAAGCCCCGAGATCGCGTCGCTTTTAGGCAACAGCTCTCGTTCATCCTGACAAGACCGCTTTGTTACTCAAGTGGTGCCGCGATTGCGCCATAAAGGTGCTGCTAATTTTGATAACTTCTAAGTCGTAGTTTCGGTCGATACTGCGCTCGCACAGATCTTTGGTTAGCTGTTGCAAGTAAGTATCCCTGTCCGGAAGTTTGCCGGGACGTCCGATTCCATCGGTGGACGGTAAGGTTTTTCAGAGTAAAGCCAAACGTGTGCGAGTGGTTTGGCAAAGTTCGGGCGACGTCTATGGGCGCGTGCATGGTTGATCGTCGGGTAGGACTGCGCGGTGTTTCGGCGAATTCGTCGCAGGACGGGTCGTTCCGAAAGTGACGGGTTTTGGGATGCGGACGACCTTGATCCTTCCGACCCGCAAGACGGTCGCGCTCGCCGCGGTCGCGATGGCGCTGTCCTTCGCCTGCCAATCAGCCCGCGCGCTCGACAGCGACGACCCTGCGCCCGACCGCGCCACCTTGCGCCTGTTCAAGAACCCGCAGCAGGCGCTTCGCCTGGGTGTGGATGGCTATCGCGCGGGCGACGTGAAGTCCTCCGTCGAAGCGTTCAAATACGCGGCCGCCAACGGCAATCCGCTTGCCCGTTGGAAGCTCGGCAAGATGTACGCGGATGGGGACGGCGTGCCGCGCGACGACGCGAAGGCTTTCGACTACTTCTTGCAGATCGTGCAGAATTACGATGAGGACGACGACAACCGGCGCGACCTGTCGGTCGTCTCCAACGCCTTCGTAGCGGTCGGCGTCTACAGCCTAAACGGCATCGCCAACACCGACGTCAAGCCGGACGCCGAGCGCGCGCTCGGCATGTTCCAATACGCGGCGCTCACCTTCGGCAACGCGGACGCACAATACAACCTTGCCCGCCTCTACCTCGACGGCGCGGACGGCATCCCCAAGGACGCGCGGCAAGCCGCACGCTGGCTGTCGCTCGCCGCGGAGAAGAACCACGTGCAGGCCGAGGCTCTGCTCGGCCACATGCTGTTCAACGGGTTCCAGGGATTTGCGCGCCAGCGCGCCAAAGGCCTCATGTGGCTGACGCTGGCGCGCGACTCGGCGGCAGAAACGAAAGATCCCAAGGATCAGTGGATCATCGATCTCTATGGAAATGCGGCCGCGACGGCGGGCGACGACGACAGGCAGGCGGCGCTCGCCTATTGCGAGGAACGTCGCAAGCGCAACTGACGCAGAACCCCGGGACTCGAAGATCAGCCCGGGGTTGCCCGACCGATCGGCTCGCTACTTGGTCCCGGCGATCTTGTCGGCCAGCAGCGCGATCGTCTGCGAGTAGACCGCGCTCGCGTTCCACTGCTGGATGACCTTGAAATTCGGTTCGCCGGGATCCCATCCCTGGCCCGCCTGCCAGCCGTAGTTCTTGAGGTAGTTGGCCGTGGAGGCCAGCACGTCGGGCACGTCGTGCACCAGGTCGCGACGACCCGTTCCGTCGAAATCCACCGCGTATTTGAGATAGGAGGAGGGCAGGAATTGCGTCTGCCCGATCTCCCCCGCCCATGCGCCGCGCATGGTGGCTCGGCTCATATCGCCGCGCTGGATGATGCGCAGCGCATCGATCAGTTCGCCGCGAAACTTCTCGGGCCGGCGGCAGTCGGAGGCGAGCGTCGCCAGCGAACGAATGGTGTCGAACTTGCCCGTGTAGCCGCCGAAGTCGGTTTCCAACCCCCAGATGGCCGTGATCACCGGTGCGGGAACGCCGTATTCCTGCTCGATGCGGCTGAACACCCCCGCGTAGCGCTGCACCAGCGCGCGGCCGCGATTGATGCGGAAGGAATTCGCCATCCGGGCCGAGAACTGCTCGAAGCTCTGGTGGAACACGCCCTGGCCGTGGTCGTGCGAGATGGTGTCGCGATCGTAAGTCACGTCGCCGAGCGTCGATTCCACCACGCCCTGCGAGACGCCCTGGGCCACGGCCTCCTGCTTGAAGGTTTCCAGCCATGCCGGGAAGGCGCCCGGATCGCGAGCGCATTCCTGCGCCAACGCCGGGACAGCGGCCGCCACCAGCATGGTGGTCGCCAGCGCCGGCAACCATCGTGCGAATTTTGTCATCGATCTCGTGTCCTGGGTCGGGTTCAATCGAAAGCCCGGGCACGAAGCCCGGACGACGATTCGACATTCAGCGTCGCGGCTTGGCTGTCAACCCGGGTCGGGGGGCGGAATGCGGCTTTAGTCCTGCAGCATCCGCTTGAGCAGTTCCAAGTCCTCGGCCAGCGTGGCTTCCTTGCCGCTCAGCGCCTCGATCTTGCGGACCGCGTGCAGCACCGTCGTGTGGTCGCGGCCCCCGAAGCGGCGCCCGATCTCGGGAAGCGAGCGCAGGGTCAGCGCCTTCGAGAGATACATGGCGATCTGCCGCGGCAGCACCACGGTGGCGGTCCGGCGCGAGGACAGGATGTCGGCCCGGCTGACGTTGTAATGGCTCGCGACGAGCTTCTGGATCTCCTCGATCTTCACCTTCTTGGGTTCGCGCGTCCGCACGAGGTCGCGGATGGCGGTCTCCGCAGTCTCGACCGTGTGGGCGCTGCCGTTCAGCGTCGCGTGGGCGATCAGCCGGTTGATGGCACCATCGAGGTCGCGTCCGTTGGTGGTGATGGCGCGCGCCACGAAGGCGATCACCTGCGGCGACAGGTCGAAGCCGGGATGGGCGACGCGCACCGTCGCGGCCCGCGATTCGAGGAACTTGACCCGCAGCGCCTCGTCGAGCGGCTCCATGCTGACGCACAGGCCGCCCGCGAGCCGCGATCGCACGCGTTCCTCGAGCGTTTCGAGGTCCGCGGGGGGTCGGTCGGCCGCCACCACCACCTGTCGGCTGTCGTCGATCAGGGCGTTCAGCGTGTGGCAGAACTCCTGCTGGATCGACTTGCCCTGCAGGAACTGCACGTCGTCGATGATCAGGAGGTCGATGGCGCGCAGCCGCTCCTTGAACGCGAGGGCGGTCTGCGCCTTGAGCGATGCCACGAACCCGTACATGAACCGTTCTGCCGTCAGATAGATGACACGGCGGCCCGCATCGGCCGCCGCGTGAGCCACGGCCTGGAGCATGTGGGTCTTGCCCAGGCCCACGGCGGCGTGGACGTAGAGCGGGCTGTAGACCGGGGCGACGCCTGGGAGCGCGGCCGCGACCTGCTGGGCGGCCCCGAAGGCGAGTTGGTTCGACTTGCCCGTGAGGAAGTTCGCGAACGTCAGCCGCCGGTCGAGCGGTGAGCCGGGCAGCATGTCGGCCGAGGGTTCCCGCGGGGCGGGGATGGGATCGGAAACCGTCAAAGCCGCTCGCCCGACCGGGGTGGGCCGGAGTGCCGGACCTCGAGAAACCGAGCCGTCCGCCGTCGTGCGGGATTGTTGCGGCGGAGCCGTCCGGCGCGTCGCAGACCGCAAGCCTATGGCGACGCGGCGGACGGGAATGGCATCCGTACTCAGCACGGCCAGCATCTTGTCCGTGTAGTGCGACTGGATCCAAGCCTTCAGGAACGTGGTCGGAACCGTCAGCACCGCTGTTTCGTCGACGATGCCATCCAATTCCAGACGCGCGAACCAGGCATTGAACACGGCATCGCCGAGTTCGGCGCGCAGCCGACGGCTGGCATTGGACCAGTGCTCGGCAAGATCGAGCCGACAGGTGTCGTTGGGGGACGTTCCACTCACGGCGTTGGCCAGCGCCTCACCTTCGACGTCACGGTCCGTCGCAGCGGCAACGGGAATAGCGGTCGCGTTACTGCAAGCAGTCATGGAATCTCAAAGGTATGTTGGACGAGGGGCGGGCGGTCGAGAAGCGGATCAACCGCCCGGGCGCGTCCACGGAAGGCCGGCATCGCGCCAGCCTTCGAGACCCGCGGCAGCCGATCCTTCGAAACCGCCGGCCACGTTATGACTGTGGACATAGCCCCGCGCCGTCATGGCACTCGCGGCCGCGGCGCTCCTCGCCCCCGACCGGCACAGGAAGAAGACCGGTGTCTCATCCGTTGCACCCCGCCGTTCCAACTCGGCCGCGAGATCGGTCGTGAACGAAGGGTTGGGCGCCATGGCCGGAGCTTCCAACCACTGCAGGAAGACGGGCTGGCCGCCGATGGAGGACAGGTCGGGCACGCCGACGTGAGACCACTCGCCTTCGGTTCTGACGTCGACCAGAACGGCGCGCTTGTCCGCCTTGATCTGTTCCATGGCTTGCTCGGGTGTCACGTCGCCCGCATGACCCGCACCATTCAACATTCCGACACTCTCCCTAGAGCCAGTAGATGCCGCTGATCGTTGACCGATCCGCAGTAAAGGCATGCAACAAATCGACCGTCGTGCGGTCCCATTCAACAGATCGTTCAATGTACTGCGATGCACAGCTCGCGAGCGCACTCGTCAGGAACTGGGTATCTTTGAGACTATAGGGACGGGCCCCTTCCAAAGTCTTTAAACTTGCGGTCGGCCCCGCGTCCGGCATTCACGGAAGGTACACACAGCGCCTGACCCGTGCAACCGATAGCGTCACCAAAGGGTCTTAATTGCCTGAATCGAATGTCGCATGCGGACGCGAATCTCTCGTCTTGACTCGGTTAAGCTGCTCGAATCACGCAAATCCAAGCTCCATCGACACGATTAAGTGAATCGGACATCGCCCAGCCGTCCGCGTGGTTTTCCCCGTGGAAAACCCGAGTCAATCTGCCGCATAAACGGGGTGGAATCGAGCTTACCCCGTAACGTGCTGGAATCGCCCAGCTTACGGTGCGCGATTCGGTGAACCGCTCTTGCCGCTGATCCGACGGTGCTCCATTCGGCCGCGCGACCGGTCCTGTCTGCTGCGCTTTGTCGCCTCGGGTCCCTGTTTGGAACCGCTCGAAACACCTCGCGTTCGCTTGTTGGTAGCGGCTGTATGAGCCGTCCACCGCGGACCCTCGGGTCCGTTCAGGTCAGATATCGGCATTCCTGGAGAGAGACATGCCAAAGAATGGCGACGACGCGCCCGCGTCGGTCGTGAGCCGGCGCCGATTTCTCGGGGTGACGGCGTCCACCGCCGCGCTTCCCTTCGTTGCAGGCACGGCCTCGCCCGCATCCGCCCAGGAAGCAGTCAGGGACCCCGCCGCGACCCTCGACACCAGTCTTCTCGTCAACGGCAAGACGCACCGCCTGGGGCTCGACGTCCGCACGACGCTGCTCGACGCCCTCCGCGACCACATCGGGCTGACCGGCTCCAAGAAGGGCTGCGACCACGGCCAGTGCGGGGCCTGCACGGTGCACGTCGACGGCCGGCGCACGCTGGCCTGCCTGACGCTCGCCGTCGCGGTCCAAGGCCGGGCGATCACCACCATTGAGGGACTCGCGGGCCCGGACGACGCGCTGCACCCCATGCAGCAGGCGTTCGTGGACAACGACGCGTTCCAGTGCGGCTATTGCACGCCGGGGCAGATCATGTCGGCCATCGGCTGCGTGACGGAAGGCCATGCCGACAACGACGATGCCATCCGCGAGTACATGAGCGGCAATCTGTGCCGGTGCGCGGCCTACCCCAACATCGTCGCGGCCGTGAACCAGGCCAAGACGCAGATGAGGGGCTGCGCCGATGCGCCCCTTCCTCTACGATCGCGTTTCCACGCCCGATGCCGCCGCCAAGGCTCTGCAGGCGGGACTGCCCGCCCAGCCCGCTCCAGCGCGGGGGCGGTTCCCAGCCGAGTTCATCGCGGGCGGCACCACGCTGCTCGACCTCATGAAGCTCGACGTCATGCAGCCCGCCCGCGTGGTCGACATCAACGATCTGGGTGGCACTTACGGCACCGTCACCGTGGACGGGTCCGGCCTGCGGCTCGGCGCCCTGGCCCGCATGGCGACGGTGGCGGACCATCCGGAGGTCAACCGCACCTACCCGGTCGTGGCGCAGAGCCTCGCGAAGGCCGCGAGCGCGCAGCTTCGCAACATGGCGAGCCTGGGGGGCAACGTGCTGCAGCGGACGCGCTGCAATTACTTCCGCGACACCTCCTGGACGGCCTGCAACAAACGCGAGCCGGGCTCGGGCTGCGCGGCGCTGGACGGGCAGAACCGGCAGCACGCCGTGCTCGGCGCAAGCCACGACTGCATCGCGGCCTATCCCGGCGATTTCGCCCAGAGCCTCGCGGCGCTCGACGCCGTCGTCGAGATCGCCGGACTCCAGGGCGGCCGCAGGATGGCCTTCACCGACCTGCACGTCCAGCCGGGCTCGACGCCGAACGTGGAAACGGTGCTGAAGCCGGGCGAGGTCATTACCGGCTTCACGATAGCGGCCGCGCCTTGGACGAAGCGTTCGCTCTACGTGAAGATCCGCGATCGGCAATCCTACGCCTTCGCGCTGACCTCCGCCGCAGTCGCCCTCGACATGGACGGTGGCATCGTGCGCCAAGCCCGCATCGCGCTGGGCGGCGTGGCTTCCGTTCCCTGGCGGGCGCGGGAGGCGGAAGCTCTGCTGGCGGGGAAGCCGCTCGACCCCTCGACGGCGGAGGCCGCCGCACGGGCCGCCTTCGCTGGGGCGATGCCCCGCGAGCACAACGGTTACAAGGTCGCCCTCGGGCAGAAGACGATCGTGCGCGCCCTGCTGCAGGCCGCGGCGCTGGAGGTTTGATCCGATGACCGTCGCAGCTCCCCTCCCAAAGGCCAACCAGGGCCAGCCCGTTCCGCGCTACGACGCGCGCGCCAAAGTCACGGGGGCCGCAACCTACGCGGCCGACGTTCCCGTGGCCGATGCGGCCTACGCCTACCTGCTGACGAGTGCGATCGCCCGCGGCCGCATCAAGTCCTTCGACCTCGGCGCCGCGCGGGCCTTGCCCGGCGTTCTCGATATCCTCACGCACGACACGATGGCGGAAGCGGTCAAGCACGTCGGCTTCTTCACCGACGGGGGCCCCGCGGGGGACACGGTCGTGCCCCTGTCCTCGCCGAGGATCGAGTATGGCGGCCAGACGATCGCGGTCGTGCTCGCCAACACCTACGAGGTGGCGCGCGACGCCGCCCACCGGATCGTGGTGGATTACGCGGTCGACAAGCCGTCCGCGACGTTCGGCTCGCCCGGGACCGTCGACCACGAGCTCGCGACGCAGAACAAGGAGCACGACGACCCAAAGGTGGGCGACTTCGCCTCGGCCTTCGCGGCTGCGACCGTCAAGGTCGAGGCCGCTTACTCGACACCCACGCAGCACCACAATCCCATCGAGCTGTTCGCCACGACCGCCGTCTGGGACGGGCCGAACCTCACCATCCACGAGCCGAGCCAGAACGTGTACGGCTTGAAGAACGGTGTGGCGGCGCAACTCGGCATCGATGCGGGCCGCATCCGGGTGGTGAGCCCCTTCATCGGCGGCGCTTTCGGCTCCAAGGGCTCTCTGACGCAGCGCACCGCCGTCATCGCGGTGGCGGCCAAGCGCTTGAACCGGCCCGTCAAGCTGGTGGCCACCCGCGAACAGGGCTTCACGATCGCGACCTACCGCGCGGAAACGCAGCAGCGGGTCAAGCTCGGGGCCGGCCGCGACGGCAAGCTGCAGGCCCTGAGCCACGAGGGCTTCGAGGTGACCTCGCGGCCCGACCCCTACGCGGTCGCCGGCACGGACGCCTCGACCCGCATGTACGCCTGCCCCAACATCGCGAGCAACGTGACGATCGTGCGGGCGGACCGGTCCACGCCGGGCTTCATGCGGGCGCCCGCCGAGACGCCCTACTTCTTCGCGCTCGAGAGCGCCATGGACGAGCTCGCGGTGGCGCTCGACATGGACCCGGTCGAACTGCGCCGCGTCAACGACACGCAGAAGGAGCCCATCAAGGGACTGCCCTACACCAGCCGCTCGCTGATGGCGTGCTTTGACCAGGCCTCGCAGGCCTTCGGATGGTCGAAGCGCTCCGCCAAGCCCGGCTCGATGCGGGACGGGGAGTGGCTGGTGGGGTGGGGCTGCGCGACATCGGCCTACCCGACCTCGATGGCACCCGCTTCCGCCCGCGTGCGCTTGCTTCCCGACGGCACCGCCCGCGTGGAGACCGCCAGCCACGAGATCGGCACCGGCATCTACACGGTGGTGGCCCAGATCGCGGCCGAGCGCCTCGGCCTGCCGGTCGAGAAGATCTCGGTGGCCTTGGGCGACACCAACTGGCCTCCCGCACCGGTGTCGGGCGGCTCGATCACCACCGCGAGCGTTTGCAACGTGGTGGCCCAGGCCTGCGACGCCATCCGGGCCAAGCTGTCCAACGAAGGCCATGCGGCCGACCTCGCCGAGGCGATGAGCAAGCGCGGGCTGGGCGCCATCGAGGAATATGCCGAGTGGGTCCCGCACGGCGCCATGCCGGGCGCGATCCAGTCTTTGTACAAAGGAGCCGCTCACGGCATCGGCGGCGCCAAGCTCCCCGACCGCATGCAGTTCGCTTTCGGGGCGCAGTTCGTGGAGGTCCGGGTGCACGCGCAGACGCGGGAAATCCGCGTGCCGCGCATGGTGGGCGCTTTCGCGGCCGGCCGGATCATGAACACGCGGACGGCCCGCAGCCCGTATATGGGCGGGCTGATCTGGGGCATCAGCCCGGCCCTGCACGAGCAGACCGAGCTCGACACGGCCGCGGCCCGCTACGTCAACACCAACCTGGCCGACTATCTCGTGCCGGTGAACGCCGACGTGGTGGACGTCGAGGTCATCCTGGTTCCCGAGGAGGACAAGCTAGTCAACCCGCTGGGCATCAAGGGGATCGGCGAGATCGGCATCGTGGGGACCTCGGCGGCGATCGCCAACGCCGTCTACCACGCGACCGGCCAGCGTCTGCGCGACTTGCCGCTCCGCATCGATACGCTGGTGGCGGGCGCCTGATCGTGAGGGAGCGGGTGGCGGGACTCGCAGGGTCCCGCCGTCGGGTGCTGGACGGTTTTCGCGAGAGATCCAGGTCGGCCTGGGTCGGACTTAGCTGAAAAGAGAGCGGAGCTGGCCGATCAGGAACGAGCGCCGCGTGTCGGTCAGCCGAGCCAGGTAGGTTTCGGCCCACCAGGCGATGTCGTGAGCCTCGATGCGGGCGTACATGCGCGCGTGGCGGTCGCGCCGCTCGTCGAGCGGCATTTCCAGGGCCTCCTTCATGGCTGCCGCCATTCCCTCGGTTTCGTGCGGGTTGACGATCAGGGCCGCGTCGAGCTCGGAGGCCGCGCCCGCGAACTGCGACAGGATCAGCACGCCCGGGTCGTCCGGGTTCTGCGCCGCCACGAACTCCTTCGCCACGAGGTTCATGCCGTCACGGAGCGGCGTGACCAGGGCCGCCGCGGCCTGCCGGAACAGGCCGGCCAGTTCGGGACGCGAATAGGAGCGGTTCACGTAGCGGATCGGCGTCCAGGCCGCCTCGCCGAAATGCCCGTTCACGTCGCCCACGAGCTCGTTCACGGCGCGCACCATGTCGCCGTATTCGGGGATCTCCTCCCGGCTTTTGGGCGTGATCTGCAGCAGCGTCACGCGATTGCACCACGCAGCCTCGGTCTCGAGGAAATGGCGGAACGCTTCCAGGCGGTGGATGATCCCCTTGGAATAGTCCAGTCTGTCGACGCCGAGGAACAGTTTCGATCCCTCCAGGCTGTCGGTGACCGAGCGGGAAAAGGCCGATCCCTCCGCGTCGCGCGCGATGTCGGCGTAGACGGCGGTCTCGATCCCGACTGGGAAGGCGCCGATCCGCGTGACCCGGCCATCGACCGAATAGGCCGTGCCGTCGCGGCTGACGGTCGCCTTCGACATGGCGAGGTAGCGGCCGTAGTTCGCGCTGTCGTTCTCCGTCTGGAAGCCGACAAGGTCGTAATAGCTCAGGACACCCAGGCTGAGTTCCTGCTTCGGGATGGTGAACAGCAGGTCCGGGGGCGGGCAGGGGATGTGAAGGAAGAAGCCGATCGGGTTCTCGAAGCCGCGCTGGCGCAGCTCGCGGGCGAGCGGGATCAGGTGGTAGTCGTGCACCCAGATGATGTCGTCGGGCTCGATCAATTTCGCGAGCTGGTCGGCAAACAACCCGTTCACGCGCAGGTAGCCCGTCAGGTCCGAGCGGCTGAACTCGGCCAGATCGACCCGGTAGTGCAGGATGGGCCAAAGCACGCGGTTGGCGAAGCCGTTGTAATATTCCTGGTAGTCGGCCGACGAGAGGTCGGTCACCACGTAGGTGACGTTGTCGTGCGTGGAGATGGTCGGTTCCGGCGTGGGACCGTCATCCACCTTGCCGCTCCAGCCGAACCACAGCCCCTGCCGGCCCTTCAGCGCCGCGTTGACCGCGACCGCGAGGCCGCCCGGCGGCGCCGATTTGCCCGGCTCCGGCACGACGACTCGGTTCGAGACGATCACAAGTCGAGACACCGAGCCTCCTCCCAACTTTGCGGCGGCTGCCCTGCCGAGGTGACGCCCGCCATCGACTGGGGTTGGGGGAAATTGCCTCCCGGCGCGCCGGCCTCAGCGCCGAGGTGTCGGGGGAGAATGCCAAAACGACGGCCGCGAGACAAGATGAACGCGACACGTTCGCGCAGAGGATCGGGGCTTACCTGCTGCACGCCGACCGCTCTGCCGTTCGGGTTCGGCGGCGAGGCCGGCCTCATGCGTGAACGTGCTCCGCCTCTGCCATCCGCGCCACCCAGAGCCGGACATCGGCGGGGGACGCGAACGTGTCGGCCGTGCCCGCCATCCGCGTGCCGACCGAATAGGCGATCCCGTCCGCCTCGACGGCGGCCTCGAAACCCGGGAGGTCGGTCACGTCGTCACCGATGAAGACCGGCTTGCGGCCGGAGAAGCGCGGTTGCGCCAGGAAGCGGCGGATCGCCACGCCTTTGTTGAAGGCCTGCCGCTTGAGTTCGAACACGCAGTGCCCCGGCATCAGCCGCAGGCCCGCGACGTCGTGGCGGGCCATGAGACCCACGAGTTCGCGGCGCAACGCGTCCTCGTAGTCGGGCACCGCGCGAAAATGAACCGCGAAGCTGAAGACCTTGTTCTCGGCAAGCGTCCCCGGATAGCTCGCGAGTACCGCGGACAGGTCGTCCCACAGGGTCTGAGGAATGGCATCGATGTCCGACACGATGACCGGGCCGTCGGGCTCGTAGCGCATCTCCGCCCCGTGCACGCCGCTCGCGCGGAACCGGTTGGCGCCGAACAGGGCGTCGAGTTGGGCGATGGAACGCCCGCTCACGAGGGCAAGGGCGCCGTCGACGGCCTCGGCGAGCCGTTGAAGATCGGAAACCAGCGCGGGGGGGACGCAAACGGCCTCGGGCCTCGGGGCGATGTCGATCAGCGACCCGTCGACGTCGAAGAACAGGCATGTCTCGTCCAGCGGACGGTCGAAGGTCATCTGCGAATCTTCTCGCGGTCGGTTCGTGGTCGATGCTGTTGGACAGGGGCGGTCCGTTCGCAGGCCGCCAGTCCACACTTCGCTAATGCTTCCGCTTCGCCGTGTGTTGCGGTGCGGAACATTTAATCTTAGAGCTGCGTTCAGGCTAGGACTTAACCGTCACGCGTCGGTCGCCGCACCGGGAGTTCCCCATGAAGATTGCTCAGATCGCCCCGCTTATGGAGAGCGTTCCGCCTCGCTTGTACGGCGGCACGGAACGCATCGTGTCCTGGCTTTCTGAGGAACTCGTGAACCAGGGGCACGACGTCACCCTGTTCGCGAGCGGTGATTCGATCACGGCGGCCAACCTGTTCGCCTGCACGCCCGAGGCGATCCGCCTGTCCGAGACCATGAAGGAGTGGCTGCCCCACTACACCATCATGGCCGACAAGGTGCGCCGGCTCGCCGACTCGTTCGACATCCTGCACTTCCACATCGACATGGTGCATTTCCCCCTGTTTCGCGGGCTGGAACACAAGACGGTCACGACCCTGCATGGACGGCAGGACCTCCCCGACCTCTGGCCGTTCTACCGCGCCTTTCCGCAGATGCCGATCGTCTCGATCTCCGATGCGCAGCGTCTGCCGATCGCCGATGCGACGTTCGCCGGGACGATCCTGCACGGCCTGCCCGCCGACCTGCACACACCCAATTACGACCCGCGCGGCGGCTACCTTGCGTTTCTCGGCCGCATCTCTCCGGAGAAGCGTCCGGACCGGGCCATCGAGCTCGCCAAGTCGCTCGGCATGCCGCTCAAGATCGCTGCTAAGGTCGACAAGGCCGACGCGGACTACTTCCGCGAAGTGATCAACCCGCTGATCCAGGGCCACCCCGAGGTGGAGTTCATCGGCGAGGTCGACGAGAGGTCGAAGACCAAGTTCCTGGGCGAAGCCCGCGCGCTGCTGTTCCCCATCGACTGGCCGGAGCCTTTCGGGCTGGTGATGATCGAGGCCATGGCCTGCGGAACGCCGGTGCTGGCGTTTCGCTGCGGCTCGGTGCCCGAGGTGATCGACGACGGCGTATCGGGCCGCATCGTCGGGTCGATGCACGAGGCGGTCGCGGCCCTGCCCGAGGTGCTCTCTCTCGACCGCCGCGGGGTTCGACGGACGTTCGAACGCCGCTTCACGGCCGGTCGGATGGCTCGCGACTACGTCGATCTGTACCAGCGGCAGCTCGCATCCGCGAAGATGGGCATCCAGCTGACGGACAACCGGGACACCCCCGCCACCCTGTCGCTCGACACCATGGTGTCCATCGCCGACGGGCAGTTCAACAAGCAGGCAAAGATTCAATGATCCTGGACGACGGCTCGTCGCCGTCGAACCTGGAGAAGATCGACCCTGCTCCCGAGCAGGGTCAGTTCTACATCACGGCCACGGGGCCTTCATCGCGGCCCCGCCACGTTCTCAAGCGTGCCGACACCTTCGCGGTGTTCGATGCCCACGGGGACGTGGGAGCCTCCGCGGGCGGGCCTGACGGGGTGTTCAACCACGATACGCGCTTCCTTTCCCGTCTCGAACTTCTCATCAACGGGGTCCAGCCGCTGCTGCTGGGTGCGACCGTTCGCGACGACAACGTCGCGATGTCGGTGGACCTCACCAACGCCGACATCTACCGCGAGGGGAAGATCGTCCTCCCGCGGGACACGATCCACATCCGCCGGACCATCTACCTGTGGGGCGGCGTCGCCCACCAGCGCATCAACGTCTCCAACCACGGCGATGCGGCCCTGACCTTCACGGTCACGGTCGCGTTCGGGGCGGACTTTTCCGATCTCTTCGAAGTCAGAGGCAGTCGCCGCAAACAGCGCGGAACACTGACCCGCGCGGTCGAGAGCGACCGGACGGTCCGCTTCTCCTACATGGGGCTGGACGACCTCAAGCGGGAAACGCTGGTCGCCTTCGATCCCGTGCCCGCGAGCCTCGTCGAAGGGGCGGCCACCTTCAACCTGTCGCTGGCCGCCGACAGCTCGACCACGCTCTTCCTCGCCGTCGAATGCCACGGTTTGGCGGATCCGACGTCGCGAAGCTTCTTCGCGGGCTTCATGGACGCAAACCGGCACCAGCGGGCCATGACCCGCGAGATCGCCACCGTCGAGACCTCCAACGATATTCTGAACGAGGTCCTGGCCCGCGCAATGGCGGACCTGTTCATGCTCATCACCGAGACGGAGCAGGGGCCCTATCCCTACGCGGGGACGCCCTGGTACTCGACGACCTTCGGTCGTGACGGCATCCTGACCGCGATCCAGATGCTGTGGTTCGACCCCAGCGTCGCGCAAGGTGTTCTCAGGCGCCTTGCCGCCCTGCAGGCGGAAGGCTTCGACGAGAAATCCGATGCCGAGCCCGGCAAGATCGTCCACGAGATGCGCGGCGGCGAGATGGCCGTGCTGCGCGAGGTTCCCTTCGGGCTCTACTACGGCACGGTCGACGCGACACCCCTCTTCGTGGTCCTGGCGGGGCTCTACGCCGAGCGCACCGGCGACCTCGACACCTTGCGCGCGCTTTGGCCCGCGGTCGAACGGGCCTTGGCCTGGATGGACGGTCCTGGCGACCGCGACGGCGACGGGTTCATCGAATACCACCGGGCGACCGACAGCGGGCTGCAGAACCAGGGCTGGAAGGATTCCTACGACGCCGTCTACCACGCGGATGGCACGCTCGCGGAAGGCCCGATCGCGCTCTGCGAGGTGCAGGGCTACGCCTACATGGCGCGCCGTCTGGCCGCCAAGACCGCGCGCCGCCTCGGCCATGCCGACCGGGCAGGGGCTCTGGATGCAAGGGCCGACGAGCTCGCGGTGAAGTTTGAGGAAGCGTTTTGGTGCGAGGATATCGGCACCTACGCCATCGCGCTTGACGGGCAGAAACGGCCCTGCAAGGTGCGGACCTCCAACGCGGGTCAGGTCCTCTGGTCGGGCATCGCCAAGCCTGACCGGGCCAAACGTGTCGCGCAGGACATGATCGGTGCGGACTTCTTCACCGGTTGGGGAATCCGCACCGTCGCGCAGGGGCAAGCGCGCTACAATCCCATGTCCTACCACGACGGGTCGGTCTGGCCGCATGACAACTCGCTGATCGCGGAAGGGATGGCCCGCTACGGCCACACGGACCTGGCCGAGCGAGTGTTCGAAGGGCTGTTCGCGGCGGCCACCTACATGGACCTGCGACGCCTTCCCGAACTGTTCTGCGGCTTCCGCAGGCGGCGCGGCGCGGGCCCCACGCTCTACCCCGTGGCCTGCGCGCCCCAGGCCTGGGCGGCTGGAACGCCGTTCCTCCTCCTCCAGGCCTGCCTCGGCATGGAGTTCGATCCCTTCGCCCGCGCGATCCGCTTCCGCAACCCGCGCCTGCCCTCCTTCGTGGAGCAGATCACCCTGCGCAACATCGGCTTTGCCGATGCCAAGGTCGACGTTGCCCTGCGCCGTGCCGGCGATCACGTGGCGCTCCGGATCCTGGGAAACACGGGCGAGATCCAGGTGTCCATGAGCGTGTCATGAGGCCCCGATAGTCTGATCGAGACGGCGGTTCAGGGCTTCGAACTCGGGTTAACGCGATTGATGCCGAGCCATGTCCTTCGCCCCGTGCGAGCGGGGAGAAGGTGCCCGACAGGGCGGATGAGGGGTCTTTCCGCGCCAACAAGACCCCTCATCCGGCCTGTGGCCACCGTCTCCCCCCGGGGGAGAAGGGCAGAACCGGCCGTCGTTAACCTGAAGTCGGAGCCCTGGACGTCGGTTCGGAGCGGTTGCGAAGGTTGTGGCATGCCGATGAATGCGGAAAGCCGGATGGGGTCGGGAGTGGCCTGGGTCGCTGGGGCCAGCGCGGCGACGCTCCTGTCCGTCCTGTTCGTGGACCGGGGAGCGGCAACCTGGTCGCACGACAGCCTGCACGCCGCCCTCGTGTTTCGCGACCTCACCCACATCATCGATCCCATCCCGCCGCTTGCGGTGGTGGGCTTCCTCGCCCTCGGAACCTCCCTGCTCTTCGGGTGGCGGCCGGGGCCGTTGTCCCGCACGCTACTCTACGCCTGCGCGGCCGTGCTGGTCGCGATCGCCGTCAAGGACCAGTTGAAGTTCGCCTTCGGACGCCTTTGGCCGGAAACCTGGGTCGACAACAATCCGTCCTGGATCAAGGATGGCGCCTACGGTTTCGCCCCGTTTCACGGCAAGGCGGGTTGGACCTCCTTTCCGTCCGGGCACATGACGGTGATTACGGCGCCGATGGCCGTGGTCTGGCAGCGACACCGGGCTTGGCGCGCCTTCGCGGCCATTCCCGTGGCGCTCGTCGCGGTCGGCCTCTACGGGGCCGACTTCCATTTCGTGGGGGACATGATCGCGGGCACGTTGCTCGGCTCGGTCTGCGCGGTCCTTGTCGTGGCTCTTGTGCCGGACCGGGTTTCAACGAGCCGCGAGGAAATTCAGGCCGAGGCGACCCAAGGCCTGGTCCCGCGTTAGGTCACGCAGGACGTCGTGTTCGGAAAGACGGTGCCTTGACTGGTTCGACGATCCCGGTGGCGCCTCGCAAGGCCGGACGGCGCGGAACCGCCCGCAATCCCGGACCGGACCTTTACCGCCTTCCGATCGGCCTCGACCTGTCCGGCATCAACATCGCCGAGGGCCTTCGGGCCGCGCTGGCCTCTGCGGTGTTCCTCGTCCTGGCGGACTGGGTCCACTCGCCCACGCTGCTCATCGCTGCATCCGCGGCGATGATCACCTGCTTCTGCGACGTGGGCGGCTCGCTGTCGCAGCGGCTGCCCATGCTGGGATGGTTCACACTGCTCGGGGCCGCGACCTGGGCGGCCTACGGCCTGCTGCTGTCTCTCGGCACACCGGTCGTCGTCCTGCTGTCGGGCGTGGGCGTCTTCCTGTTCAGCATGGCCCGCGTTTGGGGATTGCGGGCCCAGACGGTGGGCAACATCCTGATCGTCGTCCTGGCGCTCGCCATCGACAAGCCGCTGACCCCGCCCGCGGCCCTGGTGCTCTTCGCGGCGTTCGTAGCGGGAGGAGCCTGGGCCTGCCTCCTCACCCTCGTGATCTGGCGGGTGCAGTCCGACCGTCCGGCCGCCCGGGCGGTCGGGGCGGTGTGGGCGCGGCTGGAGGCGCTCGCAGCCGACCTTCGCGGCCTCATCCGCACCGACGCCTCGCCCGACCACTGGGACGCGCACGCCCGCGGCCACCGACGCGGCGTGCGGGCGGCGATCGAGGAGGCGCGCGACCTGGCGGCCGGCTCTGTCCGCTCGCGCGACCTGGCCTCGGGCCGCGGGTCGCGCACTCTGCTGATGCTGGAGCTGGCCGACCAACTCTTCGGTGAGATGGTGGTCCTGTCCGGTCTGCTCGAGACCCTCGACACGGCTGAGGTCAAGGCCGATGCCGAACGCCTGCTGCGGCGCGTCCGCCCGATCTTCCTGCTGCTCAGCTTCGAGCGCGCCCCCGATCCCAAGCGGCTGCGGGCTTCGCTCGACGGCGTGGTGAGCGGCAGGCGCGAGGCCGGTCCGCTCGGGACGCTGACCGACAGCATCGTGGATCGACTGCGCGTGGTCGCGCGCGTTCTGGAGGGCGATAGCCGTCCGAACCTCCGAGCCCTCACGGTGCCGGAGGACGCCGGCATGCTGTCCCGCGTATGGGGACCGCTGCGCGACGAACTCACCTGGAGCTCCGCGATCCTGCGGCACGCCGTCCGCGCGACGGTGCTGACGGTCCCGGCGGTCGCGGTCTCGCTCGTCTGGTGGACGCCCTACGCGCACTGGCTGACGATCACCGTCGCGCTCACCATGCAGCCGTTCTTCGCCGCGACATGGCAGCGCGCGTTGGAGCGCGTCGGTGGGACCCTCCTCGGGGCCGCGATCGGGGCCGCCCTGTCCCTCTTCCCGCAAACCCCGCTGGTGACCGCGAGCCTGCTGATCCCCTTGTCCGTGCTCGGCTTCTCGGTGCGGCAGGTCAGCTACGGGGCCTACATCGCCTGCCTGACACCCCTGATCGTCGTCGTCTTCGACCTGGCCGAGCCGGGCCGCAACGGTTGGGCGACGGCCGGGATGCGGACGCTCTACACGCTTGGCGGCGGCATTGTCGCGGTGGTGGCCTGCAGCGTTCTGTGGCCGACCTGGGAGCCGGATCGGTTGAAGCGCGACTTGCGCGCGACGCTGATCGCCTACGGCGCTCTGGCCGGAGCCGTCCTGGCCCGGTCGGCTCCGAACTCGGCCGAGCGGGTCGAGGCCGCGCGGCGCGACGCCGGCCTCGCCAACAGCAACCTGGAGGCCTCGCTGTCCCGCGCCCTGCAGGAGCCGGGTCGCAGGCGCCACATCCAGCTCGACCGAATCATCACGGCCGACGCGGTTCTGCGGCGGCTCGGGGCCGCCATGCTCGCCATTCCGCACGACGCGTCGCTCGACGCGCTGATGGGTGGTGACGGGCGCGAAAGGTGGCGAGACTGGCTCGGTGAGGCGATCGGCAGCTTGGCCGAGGGTCGGGTGACGCGCATGTCAGCTCCCGATGCGCCGGTCGGCAGCACCCTTCAGCGGCTGCGGCGGGCCCTCGACGTCCTGGGCCGCGACCTCGCCGGGTCAGGCGTCCTGGGTTGAAACGCGGGCGGAGTGCAACCGCCGCCCCCTGATCCGATGGGGAACGCCCGGCAGCTTGACGCCGAGAAAGGTCAGTGCACCCGCGAGGACCGCCAGGTAGAGCAGCGCGCCGGGCAGTCCCACCCCGGCGAGCACGAGTTCCCGCGCGGCCGCGAGATGCTCGACGCGGCGCTCCACCGCCGGGGTGGCGAGGAGGATGAAGGCGCTGAGCGCCAGGCAGGCTGCGTCCACCGCCACCGCCACCCGCGCGACCGTGTCGTCCAGGCGCATGAAGCCCTTGAGGGTCGCCAAGGTAACGAGCAGCAGGAGGTTGATCCAGGCTCCCGCGGCGGTCGCGGTCGCGAGCCCCACGGCGCCGAGCGGCTTGTACAGCACCACCTTCAGGCCGACGTTGCAGGCCACCGCCGCCAGCGCCGCGATCATGGGCGTGGTGGTGTCCCCCCTGGCCTGGAAGCTCGACACGGCCGAGCGGATCAGCACCACGGGAAGCAGGCCCGCCCCGTAGGCGGCGAGCACCGCAGCGGACGCCACCGCGTCACCGCCCGAGAAGCGCCCGTGCTGGAGCATGCCCTGCATGATCTCGCGCGGCATCAGGATGAAGACGATGAAGAAGGGAGCCGACAGCGCGAGCGTGAGCGCCACGGTCCGGTTTTGCGCGTGGAGGGCCCCCGCGGCGTCGCCGTTGGCGAGACGCCGGCTCATCTCCGGCAGCAGGACGGTGCCGGCCGCGATGCCGATCACCCCGATCGGAAGCTGATAGATGCGGTCCGCGTAGTAGATGGACGACGGGCCGCCGGTGGGCAGCAGCGACGCGATGATGGTGTCGGCGAAGATGGCGATCTGCACGCCCGCCGAGCCGATCACGGCCGGTCCCAGCGCGCGAAAGAAACGGCGGATGTCGAGCGTCCAGCTCGGCCGGACGAAGCGCTCCAGCAGCCCTGCGCGGCGAGCCGCCACGAACAGGAGGGCGAACTGCAGCGCACCCGACACCGTGATGCCGACGCAGACCGCGACCCCGGCGTTGGGGAACGCGAAAGCCGCCGCGAGGAAGCCGATCATCGTCACGTTGAGGATGACCGGCGCGAAGGCCGCGGCGGTGAACCGACGATTGGCGTTCAGCGTGCCCGATTGCAGCGTCACCAGCGTGACGAAGAGCAGGTAGGGGAAGGTGATGCGCGTCAGGGTGACGGTCTGGTCGAACCTGGCGGGGTCGCCCTCGTAGCCGGGCGCCAGCAGACGCACGAAAGTGGACGTGAAGGCGAGCGCGAGGGCCAGCAGAACGATCTGCGACAGGAGGAGGATCGTGAAGATCTGGCTCGCGAACCGCCCCGCCTCTTCCCGCCCCTCCATCTCGAGCACGCGGGCGTAGGACGGCACGTAGGCGGAGTTGAACGCCCCCTCGCCGAAGATCGTGCGGAAATGATTGGGCAGCCGGAACGCCACCACGTAGGCGTCCGACAGGACACCGACCCCCAGCACCGCCGCGACCGTCACGTCGCGCAGGAACCCCGTCGCGCGCGACAGCAGCGTCAGGCCGCCGACCGAGAGCAGGTGCTTGTACATCGCGCGCCCGACCAGACCCTCGTTTTGCCCGGCCCGCGACCGGAACGGGCCTCGACCGCGGGCGGCGCTGCACCCGGCAGCACCACCCGCAGGCCACATTTAAGGTCCCGGCTTCACCAAAGCCTTAACCCTGGATGCCCGTGCCGACCTTCAGCGGGCCGCGGCGCTGTAAAGCTCGTCGACGTGGTCCCAGTTGATGAGATGCTCCACGAAGGCCTTCAGGTAGTCGGGGCGACGATTGCGGTAGTCGATGTAGTAGGAATGCTCCCAGACGTCGACGCCGAGCAGCGGCGTGCCGCCCTGGACGAGCGGGCTTTCGCCGTTCGCGGTCTTGGTGACCTCGAGCTTGCCGTCCTTGAAGGTCAGCCAGGCCCAGCCGGAGCCGAACTGCGTGGTGCCGGCCTGGATGAAGGCCTCGCTGAACTTATTGAACCCGCCGAAGCTGTCCGTGATGGCCTTCTCGACCTGCCCCGAGGGCTTGCCGCCGCCGTTCGGCTTCATCCACTGCCAGAAATGGAGGTGGTTGAAGTGCTGCCCCGCGTTGTTGAACAGCCCGGCGTTCTTCCCGAAGGAGCCCTTCACGACCTCTTCGAGAGGCTTGTCCTCGAACTCGGTGCCCTTCAGGAGGTTGTTGCCGTTGGTGACATAGGCCTGGTGATGCTTGTCGTGGTGGAACTCCAGGGTCTCCTTGGACATGTAGGGCTGCAGCGCGTCGTAGGCGTAGGGCAGCTCCGGAAGCGTGAAGGCCATGGCGGTTCTCCTTATGCGGTGGGCCGACCGCGAGCGCGGGCGGTCGCGGCATCGGGCAAGACATAGCGAGTCCTGCGCGAGGGGCAACCGCAAGAATCCTGGTAATTTCCTGCCATCGTAACCTCAAGTATTTTACTCGGAACTTGATTCCTGTTTATTGTCGCGGCCTCAGAAAAAGCTTTCCCTCATTTGGGGTGGCGGGACAGCGTCGTGGAACCCTGACCGATGAAACGCGTGACCTATGCTTTGGGAGTGCTGCTGGTCCTGATCGGGATCGCATCCGTGGCGTTCGGCCTGCCCGAAGTGCAGCTCGAAAGCGGCTGGACGGCCGTGATCTCCGGGACGGTCGCGGCATCGGCGGGCTGCGTGATCTTCGTGCTGGGCGCGTTGCTGGGGCGACTCGACGCCCTTTACGCGATCGTGGCGGGAGCGACCGTGGCAGCGCCCGGCCGCACGGCCGAGGCCGCCGTCGGGCAAGCACCTGAGAGCTCCGAACCCGCCACCGCACCGTTGGACGATGAGGACGTCTCCGAAAACGCGCGCGCGCCGACCGAAGACGACGGTGTGGAGCTGCTGCCCGAGCCTCCGCTCCGCGAGCCGCTTCCGGTGGTGTCGCGCGAGGTCCACTCCCTCGATCCGATGCCGCAACCGATCACCCTGCCGCCCAACGAGCCGGTCGCGCCCGCTCGCAAACGACCCAACTTCCTGGCGAGCTTCCTGTCGCGCCGGGCGGCGCAGCGCGAGGAGGACCTGTCGCGCCTCTTCGAGCCCACCATCGCGCCCGAGCCGGTCGCACATGGTCCGGACGATCTGGACCATGAGGCCCCGCACGCGCCCGAACCGCATCACGGGCATCCCGACGCCAAACCCCACGAGACCGATCCCTTCGAAGCCGACCTGCTGCGGCCAACCTACGTCGAGGATCTCCCTCCGGACCACGCCGCCACCGACCACTCCGAAACGGCGGCCACCGAAGACGCCGAGGGCGGGCTCGACCCCGCGCAACCGACCCCGGACCATCCCCTGCGCCCGAGCGTCGTGGGGCGATACACGGCGGGCTCGGCCTCCTACGTCATGTATTCGAACGGCATGATCGAGGTCGAGACCGCGTCCGGCACCCACCAGTTCAATTCGATGCAGGAGCTCAAGACCTTCATCGAGAACCAGGAAGCCGCCCGGGTCTAGCGCATCAGGCCGCCGACTCGGCCAGTCCCACGCAGGCCAGCGCGAAGGCGTAGTCCAGCGCGACCTCCTCCAGCCGGTCGAAGCGGCCCGAGGCGCCCCCGTGACCCGCGTCCATGTTGGTCTTCAGCAGCACCGGTCCGCCACCCGTCATGGTGGCGCGCAGCTTGGCGACCCACTTGGCCGGTTCCCAATAGGTCACGCGCGGGTCCGTCAGCCCAGCCAGCGCCAGGATCGGCGGGTAGGGTTTTTCCGCGACGTTGTCATAGGGCGAGTAGCCGCGGATGGTATCGAAGGCAGCACGGTCGAGGATGGGATTGCCCCATTCGAGCCACTCGGGCGGGGTCAGCGGGAGGGCTTCGTCCATCATGGTGGTGAGCGCGTCCACGAAGGGCACGTCGGCGACGATGCCCGCGAACAGGCCCGCGGGCGCGCGGTTCGCGACTGCACCCATCAGCAGGCCGCCCGCGCTCCCCCCGTGCGCGACGATCCGGCCCGCCCGCGTGTAGCCTACCGCACTCAGGTGCTCGGCCACGGCGATGAAGTCGCCGAAGCTGTTGGCCTTATTGGCGAGCTTGCCGTCCGTGTACCAGGCCCAGCCCTTGTCTGTGCCGCCACGGATGTGCGCGACCGCGTAGACGAAGCCGCGGTCCACCAGCGACAGGCGGTTGGAGCCGAAGGCGGCCGGGATCGCGTGACCGTAGGCGCCGTAGCCGTAGAGCAGCAGCGGGGCCGAGCCGTCCAGCACCAGATTCTTCCGGTGCAGCAGGGAGACCGGCACCATCTGCCCGTCGGGCGCCCGCGCGAAGACACGGCGCGTCACGTAGGCGTCGGGATCGTGGCCGGACGGGATCGTGCGCTGCTTCCGCACCCGGCGCTCGCGCGTCCCCATGTCGTAGTCGTACACGGTGTCGGGCGCGACCATGGAGGAGTGCTCGAAGCGCAACGTGCGCGTATCCTGCTCCAGCACCTCCTCGAGACCGAGCGCGTAGGCCTCCTCGGCGAAATCGATCGCGTGCTCGCTCCCGTCCGCGAAGGCTCGCACGACCGCGCGAGGGAGACCGTCCTCCCGCTCCAGTCGCACCAGGAAATCCGCGTAGACCGCGTGCGCGAGGATGAGGCGGCCGGCCCTGTGCGGCACGAGGTCCGTCCAAGCGTCCCGACCTTCCGCGTGGACGGGCGTAACGACGAGCTTGAAGTCCTCGGCGCCGTCCGCATTGGTGCGAACGAAGAGTTTATCGCCGCGCTGGTCGACCTCGTAGCGCAGCCCAGGTTCACGGACCGCGATGAGCCGGGGCGGGGTGTCCGGTCCGCGCAGGTCGACGAGGTGGCCTTCGCTGGCGTCGTGCCCCCGCAACGCGATCACCGCGAAATCGCCCGACCGCATCCGCTCGACCGACACGAACCAGCCGGGGTCGGGTTCGTCGAGAACCAGGACGTCGTCTTCCCATGCCGTACCGAGCTTATGGCGATAAACCTGGCTCGCCCGGTGGTTCTCGTCGAGGCGGACGTAGAGGAAGGACGCGCCGTCCGCGAACCACACCGCCTCGCCCTCGGTATTGGGGACGGTGTCCGTCAGGTCGGTGCCTGACGCCAGATCCCGCACCCTGATCGTGTAGAACTCCGAGCCGCGATCGTCGGCGCTCCAGGCGAGCAGCCGGTGGTCGGGCGAGTGCCGCGCGCCGCCGAAATCGAAGAAGGCCTTCCCTTCGGCCAGACGGTCGCCGTCCAGCATCACGGTCTCATCGCCTCCGCCGCGCGGCCTGCGGCAGAAGATCGGATGCTGGCCGCCGTCGCGATGGCGCGCGTAATAGTCGAATGGCCCGTCCGACACGGGGACGTCAGCATCGTCCTCCATGATGCGCGCGCGCATCTCTTTGACGAGCGCGGCCCGCAGGGTCGACAGCGGCTGCAGGACGGCGTCCGCGTGGGCGTTCTCGCCGTCCAGCACGCCCCGGATGTCGGCCGGCAGGCTGGAGGGGTCGCGCAGGACCTCCTGCCAATTATCGGCCCGGAGCCACGCATAAGGATCGACGAGGTCGACGCCGTGCACGGTGCGGTGCGCGGGCCGCCGTTCGACGGGCGGCGGAGGCTCCGCGGCCGCGAACAGGGAAGGCACGTCGTCGTCGGCAGTCCTGGTCATCCCGCGTCCTTGTTAAGTTTAAGCGCAGCGCCGTTCATGCAGTAGCGCAACCGGGTCGGGGCGGGGCCGTCGGGAAAGACGTGGCCCAGGTGCGCGTCGCAAGCCGCGCAGCGCACCTCCGTCC
>CAXTFJ010000020.1:0-20455 GCA_964243405.1 uncultured Lichenihabitans sp.
CGGGCCGCACGTTGATGATCTCGCCCCGGATCCCGAAATCCTCCAGCACGCCTTCCAGCAACCGCGCGTTCTGCTCGAGAGCGTCTTCCGACACGCGGCTGGCCGGATGCACCTTGGGTTCGGCCAGCATCGGCAGGACTGGCAGGCTGTAGGACGGGCCGGGCAGTCCGGACCGAGGCGGCGGGGCGGGTGGCGGGGCAAGTGGCGAGGCCTGCCGCGCGGTGCGGGCCCCCGGTGTCAGCGGCTCTTCCGGCACGACCGGACGGGCCACTCCCTCGAAAGCCGCGAAGGTGGGCTCGGTCCGCTCCCGCAGCACGAGGGGACGAGCCTCGTCGTCCGTGCGGCCGAACGGACCGTCCTCGAACGATTGGCCCACCCAGGGTGCATGCGGTTCGAGACCCGCGGCGTCACCGTCCGCGCCGCGGCGCGCCAGGCGCATCAGCGTCGCCTTGAGGCTGAGCAGGGCGTGCAAGGCCGCGCCGATGGAGAGCAGCGCCCAGCCCGGACCGGACCGGCGCTCCTCATCGTCGGCCTCCTTGGGAGCCGGCCCCCAGTCGAAGGTCGAGGGCCGTTCGTCCTCGGCGACCTCGCGCGACGCGAGGCCCACTCCGGCGGAAGCGGTGAGCGCCAGGATCGCGGCCGCGGCGAGGATCAGCGTCAGCCCCATCAGGACCGGGCCGGAATGGCCGAGCAGCCGGCGTGGCAGCGCCAGCACGGCGTCGCCGAACACGCCCCCGAGACCGGTCGGCAGCGGCCACCGGTCATTGGCGGGCAGCAGGGAGGCGAGCCCGGTCGACGCGCAGGCGCCCAAGGCGAGCAGGTTCAGGCGCAGCCTCACCCGTTCGAGGCGGTGGCGGACGATCAGGCGCCACCCCCAGCAGGCGACCGGCGTCAGGATCGCCACCACGGACACACCGAACAATTGCATCACCAGGTCGGCCGCGACCGCACCCGCGGGGCCGACGAGGTTGTGGACCGGCCCGTCGGCCGCGTGGTTCCAGCTCGGGTCGCGGATCGACCAGGAGGCCAGCGCCAGTCCGATCCCCACGGTTCCGGCCAGCAACGCGACGCCGACGATCTCGCTGAGACGGCGCGCCAGGACCTCGCGCGTCGCATCGGAAAGGTAGTCCACCGGCGAGAGGATCGAGGTGCGCATGAACTCTTCCCGGGGCCGGATGGAACCCCGGCCGCGACGTGGGGAGCACGCGAAACCTGTGTCGCGGAAGCCCCACCGGGAGCCTAGCGTCTATTGGTTAACGAGACCTGGATGCCCCGAATGCAGAAAGGGCGACCCGAGGGCCGCCCTTGTCCAGGATCGCGGGGGGACGCCGTAAGGCCGCCCCGCCCGACTACGAGATCAGTAATTGTAGGCGCGCTCGCTGTGCTCGGCGATGTCGAGGCCTTCGCGCTCCCGCTCGGGCGAGACACGCAACCCGATCACCATGTCGACGACCCAGTAAAGGATCGCGGAACAGCCACCCGACCAGCCCAGCGTCGCCAGCACGCCGCGCGACTGGATGATCATCTGCTGACCCATGTCGTAAGTGCCGGCGTTGCCGTTGGCGTAGTTGGTGTAGTCGGTCAGGCCCGTGCCGCCCAGGTAGGGAGCGACCAGGATACCCGTGCCGAGCGCGCCGACGATGCCGCCGATGCAGTGCACGCCGAACACGTCCAACGCGTCGTCGTAGCCGATTTTGTTCTTCACGAACGACACGAAGTAGATGCAGATCGGGCTCACCACGAGGCCGAGCACCACTGAACCCATCGGCCCCGCGTAGCCCGAAGCCGGCGTCACCGCCACCAATCCGGCCACGGCCCCCGACGCCATGCCGAGCAGCGAGGGCTTACCCTTCACGGCCCATTCGACGAACAGCCAGGACAGCGTCGCGGCGGCGGTCGCCACCATCGTGTTGACGAAGGCCAGCGCCGTGGTGCCGGTCGATTCGAGGTTGGAGCCGGCGTTGAAGCCGAACCAGCCCACCCAGAGCAGCGACGCGCCGATCATCGTCATGGTCAGCGAGTGCGGCGCCATCGGCTCGCGGGGATAGCCGATCCGCTTGCCGAGGAACAGGGCGCCCACGAGGCCCGCGATGCCGGCATCGATGTGCACCACCGTGCCGCCCGCGAAGTCCAGCACGCCCAGCTGCGCGAGCCAGCCCGCGTTGCCGGTGATCGAGTCGAGCTTGGCCTGCGCGGCGGTTTTGGCGGCGGCGTCCGTCGCGGCGGCCAGGGCCTTCGCGGCGTTGGTGACGTCATCGGGAGCCGCGACGTACCAGACCCAGTGGGCGATCGGGAAGTAGACGATCGTCACCCACAGGACGATGAAGACCACCAGCGCCGAGAACTTCACGCGCTCGGCGAGCGAGCCGATGATCAGCGCGGGCGTGATCATCGCGAAGGTCATCTGGAACACCATGTAGGCGAGTTCCGGGATGACGACGCCGTTGGAGAAGGTGGCGACGTTGGAGGCGGGCGTCACACCCTTCAAAAAGGCCTTGCTGAGGCCGCCCACGTAGGACGTCATGCCGCCGCCGTCGGAGAAGGCTTCCGAATAGCCCCACAGCACCCAGATCACGCCCACCAGCGCCACGATCATCATGACCTGGCTCAGCACCGACAGCATGTTCTTGGTGCGCACGAGGCCGCCGTAGAACAGGGCCAGGCCCGGGATCGACATCATCAGCACCAGCGCGGAGGAAATCAGCATCCAGGCGGTGTCGCCCTTGTCGGGCGTGGGCGCGGAAGGTGGCGCCACCGGCTGCGGGGCCGGCGTCTGCGCGTAGGCAGCAGTCGCCACGACCACCAGGGCCAGGACCCCCAGGCCCCACCCGGCCCTTTTCAGGGTCGTCTTGTTCAACACATCCATTCTCCAGGCTCCGAACTGTTGGGTTTTCCTCAATCGATCACAGCGCGTCCGCGTCCTTCTCCCCCGTGCGGATGCGGACGGCCTTCTCGAGCGGGGTGACGAAGATCTTGCCGTCGCCGATCTGGCCGGTGCGCGCGGTGGCCGTGATGGCGTCCACCACCGCGTCCAGCAATTCGGCCGCGACCGCCACCTCGATCTTGAGCTTGGGCAGGAAGCTCACCGCGTATTCCGCGCCGCGATAAATCTCGGTGTGGCCCTTCTGCCGGCCGTAGCCTTTGACCTCCGTCACCGTGAGGCCGTGAACGCCGACCGCGGTCAGCGCGTCGCGTACTTCCTCAAGCTTGAAGGGCTTGATGATCGCCATCACAATTTTCATCTCGGACCCCTTAATCCACGGCGTTCCCGCGACCGGCGGGCCACAACCGCGCGTCGAAGCGAGCCCGCTCTCGGTCTAGCAGGAGCTCTGCCTTTCAAGGGATGTGCCAGACAGGTCCTTCAGCGTGCAATCCGATTTCTGCCTTGAAATCGGCGGAACGAGACCACGTTTTCCAGGAGTTCAGGCCAAATAGAGGCGGCTTTGCCTTCTAAATGAGCAGGTCAGACCGCTCCCCCGTGCGAGGGCGGACGAGACCCTCCTGCGCGACGGATGCCACCAGCGTACCGGTCCGCGTGTAGATCAGGCCCCGCGTCATGCCCCGCGCGCCGGACGTGCTGGGACTGTCCTGGGCGTAGAGCAGCCATTCGTCGGCCCGGAACGGCCGATGGAACCAGAGCGCATGGTCGAGGCTCGCCACCTGCAATTCGGGATCGAAGATCGAACGGCCGTGCGCCACCAGCGCCGTGTCCAGCAGCGACATATCCGAGAAATAGGCCAGGAATGCCCGATGGATCGCGGCATCGTCGGGGAGCGGTCCGGTGGCGCGCATCCAGACGGACTGGACCGGCGACCGCGGTTCGGGGCCGGGCACCGCGGTGAAGCGCGTGAGGTCCGTGGGCCTGAGTTCGAGCGGCCGATCGCGCGCGAAATAGCGGCGCACCCCCTCCGGCAGGGCTCGGCCGAAGCGCTGCACGAGGTAGGCCTCGCCCGGCAGCGTTTCGGGCGGGGGGACGTCCGGCATGGGAAACTGATGGTCCAGTCCGGCCTCTTCGGCCTGGAACGAGGCCGTGAGGGCGAAGATCGGCTTGCCGTGCTGGATCGCGAGGCAGTGCCGCGTCGCAAAGCTCCGGCCATCGCGCCAGCGGTCGACCTCGAAGACGATCGGCGTCGACGGGTCGCCGGCCCGCATGAAGGTGCCGTGCAGGGAATGTGGCGCACGATCCGGCACGGTCCGGGCCGCGGCGGTCAGCGCCTGCGCGACCACGAGGCCCCCGAACACCCGCTGCCAGCCGATCTGCGGGCTACGACCGCGGAAGATGTCGTCCTCGATCACCTCCAGGTCGAGGATCGCCATCAGGTCGGGAACCATGAACGGCATCGCGTCGGCCTAGGCGAGAGGGACCTGCGTCAGGCGCCCCTGACCTCGCGCTTGGCTTCGGCGTAGCAACGATCCATCTCGCGGCGGATCTGATGGTCGGACTGCGTCACGCGACCGATCTGGAAATCGTGCCGGAGCTTGCCCACCAGCGCTTCGCAGCCGCACCCCTCGATCTCGGCCGCGATCAGACTCTGGGCATATTCCTCGGCCTCGCCACCCTGCTTGCCGAGCAGGCTCGCGGCCCACAGCCCGAGCTTGCGGTCGCGCCGAACCTGGGCGCGGAAGTCGAGGTCCTGGTCGTACGCGAACCTCGCCTCGAAGGCCCGTTCGCGTTGCTGCATCGCATCCATGATCAATGTTCCAAACGATTCCGGTCAGTCCCCCGTGCGGAGAGAACGCTAGAGATGGGTACAAGTGTTTAACGATTCGATCGAATCCGCCAGAATTTACTCTTCCCTGAAGCGGGAACCTTTTTCGGGATTGCCGAATGGAGACGGCAATACCATCTCGTATCTCGGGCGTCCGTCCCGCATCGCGACATGGCCCTTCGCGTTGTACTACCCCTTGCGATCGCGTAAGACTACGGCTGGTCCGGTCCGGGAGCTCATCCGTCCGTCCGCCGCGCCGCAGGCACTCGGGTGATTAGCAACACCCATCCTGCGCGCTTCGTCAGGCGGGCAGCAACACGTCTAAGGAGCCCCTCCGCCCCATGGATTTCCTCAAGCCCCGGTTGACCCCCATGAACCGCCGCCGTCGCATCTACGAGGGCAAGGCCAAGGTCCTGTACGAAGGTCCCGAGCCCGGCACCCTCATCCAGCATTTCAAGGACGATGCCACCGCGTTCAACGCCAAGAAGCACCAGATCATCGACGGCAAAGGGGTCCTGAACAATCGGATTTCCGAGTTCATCTTCCAGCACCTGAACAACATCGGGGTGCCGACGCATTTCATCCGCCGTCTGAACATGCGCGAACAGCTCATCAAGGAGGTGGAAATCATTCCCCTCGAAGTCGTGGTGCGCAACGTCGCGGCGGGCTCACTCGCCACGCGGCTGGGCATCGAGGAGGGCACGCAGCTGCCCCGCTCCATCATCGAGTTCTACTACAAGAACGACGGGCTCAACGACCCCATGGTGTCGGAGGAGCACATCACGGCCTTCGGCTGGGCGAGTCCGCAGGAGATCGACGACATCATGGCGCTGGCGATCCGCGTCAACGACTTCCTGTCGGGCCTGTTCTTGGGCGTCGGCATCCGGCTGGTGGACTTCAAGATGGAGACCGGGCGCCTCTGGGAAGGGGACCTGATGCGCATCGTCGTGGCGGACGAGATCTCGCCCGACTCGTGCCGGCTCTGGGACGTGAAGTCCAACGACAAGATGGACAAGGACCGTTTCCGCCGCGACCTGGGCGGCCTGATGGAAGCCTATTCGGAGGTCGCGCGGCGGCTCGGCATCATGCAGGAAAGCGAGGCCGTGCGGCCGCCCGGGCCGCAGCTGGTGCAGTGACCCCGTCCGAAGAGGGGAGGTTCGATGACGCTTCTGCGCGACGACGCCCACGCGATGACGGTGGAGGCCTTCCTGGCCTTCACCGAGGCGCGGCCGGATGGGGAGCGGTGGGAGCTGATCGATGGGGAGCCGGTCTTGAGTCCGTCGCCGAGCTACGGACACCAAAGGCTCGTCGGAAATCTCGTCGCGATCCTACTCAGGGCCGAAGACGATGGTGCGTCCTGGCAAGCCCTTCCGGGCATCGGAGCCAAACTGTCGGACACCAGCCTTCCGGTTCCTGACGTTATGGTTCGGCCTCGGGGCTGGATCGAAAGCCATTATTGCGACGACATGATCGCGGCTTTCGAGGTGCTGTCCCCGTCGAGCATCAGGCGCGACCTGATCCGGAAACGGCAGGTCTACGCGACCCTGCCGTCGTGCCAGCACTACGTCATCCTTGCCCAGGACCGGATCGACGTGCGCTGCTACGACCGCGCGAGCGGGTGGGCGGAGAGGCGGATTACCGCAACCGACGGAAGACTCGATCTCGCCCCCCTCGGCGTCACGCTCGACCTCGCCCGGCTGTACCGCGGCGCCCTGGCGTAGGCTGCCGCGCTCAGTTCTGCCGCGCGATCATCATGTTCTTGATCTCGGAGATGGCCTTGGCGGGGTTCAACCCCTTGGGGCAGGCCTTGGCGCAATTCATGATCGAGTGGCAGCGATAGAGCCGGAAGGGATCCTCCAGCTGGTCCAGCCGGGTGCCGATGGACTCGTCGCGCGAGTCGATCAGCCAGCGGTAGGCCTGCAGCAGCGCCGCGGGGCCGAGATAGCGGTCGCCGTTCCACCAGTAGCTCGGGCAGGAGGTGGAGCAGCAGGCGCACAGGATGCACTCGTAGAGCCCATCGAGCTTGTGGCGCTCCTGCGGTGACTGTTTCCACTCCGCCTCGGGCTCGGGCGTGGTGGTCTGCAGCCAGGGCTCGATCAGCGCGTGCTGGGCGTAGAAGCGCGTGAGGTCCGGCACGAGGTCCTTCACGACCTCCATGTGCGGCAGCGGGTAGAGCTTGATGGCGCCCTTCACCTCGTCCATGCCCTTGAGGCAGGCGAGCGCATTGACGCCGTCGATGTTCATGGAGCAGGAGCCGCAGATGCCCTCGCGGCAGGACCGGCGGAACGTCAACGTCGCGTCGACCTTCGCCTTGATCCAGATCAGCCCGTCCAGGACCATCGGGCCGCAATCGTCACGGTCCACGAAGAAGGTGTCGATGCGCGGGTTGGCGTCGTCGTCGGGATTCCAGCGATAGATGCGGAATTCCTTCAGCTTGGCGGCCTTGGCCGGCTTCGGCCACACCTTGCCCTGCCCGACCTTGGAGTTCTTGGGAAGCGTGAGTTGGACCATGATGCTTGCCTAGTGCAGGGCCTTGCCCTTGAGCCGCTCGAGCACGCGCAGCGGGGAGCGGGTGGGATCGTTCATGCCGTCCACGTCGAGGGTAAAAGTCTGCTCGAGGGCGTGCTGGCCGGAGATGGCGGCGTGCGAGACCTGGTCGGTGAACACCATCCAGGTCGTACCGGGCGCGAACTCCACCGTCCGCCTGGGGCAGTCGCGCTGGTAGCCGGCGTCGAACTTCATCGTGTCGTGCAGCTTGAGCATGTAGTGGTCGGCGGCGCTGCGGCGCGCCTTGGTGAGGCCGACGAGGTTCATGAAGGCGGCGCTGCCGGGCAGCGGGGCCGCGATCCTGGGCAGGAAGCGCCGCGCCACCGCCTCGAACGGCTCGCCCACGCGCCAGACACGCGCCTTATCGCCGGGGTTGACGTTGGTGAAGACGCGCATGATCCGCTGGCCGTTTGAGGGCCGCGACGGGAAGGCGTCAACGTGCAACAGCGTGTCGTCCTGCCGGGTGCTCTGCACGCGGCCCTGCGCCTCCACGGGCCGGAAACTGGTGTTGCCCAGCGTCAGGGCCTTTTCGTAGCCGGGGAACAGGGCGAGCACGAGCGCGCGCGCCTGCTCGGAATAGCGGCGCAGCATCACCCCAAGCGCGTCCTCGCCGCCCTTGTCGGCCGTGCCCCACACCCGGCCCGAGGCGGGGTCGAATTTAATGGTCTTGGTGCCCTCCTTGACGGCGTCGGGGCGCAGGTAGGAGCGCTCGACGTCGGTCAGCGGGAACGGCAGGTCGGGCAGGACGAGGACGTTGCCGCCCTCCAGCGCGTCGGAGGCCTTGGCGCGCGTGGACGCGTCGGCTTCGAGGCGCCACGCGGTGACGGGCAAGGAGATCGCGTCGCTTGTCGCTTGCGTATCGACGCTTGCCTTGCCAGTCGTCAACTGGGTTTCAGACATCATTCCATCCTTTCGCGACGCGTCCGGCTCGACCGACGTTCCGGTGGTCAAACCTCCTCCTCGTCGTCCAGCGCAATGCTCAGGTCGTTGTTTTCCTCGATCCGCAGCATGCGGATGTCACGAACGCTCGGCGTGAACCAGTCGTATTTCCTGGCCAATTTCTGAACGGTCGTGACGCAACGCACGGCATCGACCGTCTCATCGCCGAAATAGGTCGACCCCTGCTTCCAGGAGAAACCCCGCGCGGTGAGGTAGCGCCTGATGTCGGCATAAGCGTTGTTGGCGTTCTCGCCACGGTAGAACTGCATCAGGTTCACCGCATCGAGGTCGAAGACGATCGCGTACATCTTCCCGCGCCTCCCGCTGTCGTGCCCGATGGCGGCCCAAGACGGCATGACGACCCCTTAGTACACCCGCGCCTTGGGCTCCACGTACTGCACCTCGTTGGTCATGGTGTAGGTGTGCACGGGGCGGTAGTCGATATCGACCTTGCGGCCGTCCGCGTCGAGCCAGACCAGCGTGTGCTTCATCCAGTCCCGGTCGTTGCGCTCGGAGAAGTCTTCGCGTGCGTGGGCACCGCGCGATTCGGTGCGGTTGAGCGCGCTGTCCATGGTGACCACGGCCTGCGCGATCAGGTTGTCGAACTCCAGCGTCTCGATCAGGTCGGTGTTCCACACGAGCGAGCGGTCGCTGACCTCGATCCCCTCCGCGCCGCGCCACACGTCGTGGATCAGCTTGGAACCTTCCTCCAGAACCTCGCCGGTGCGGAACACCGCGCAATTATTCTGCATGGTCTTCTGCATGCGAAGCCGCAGTTCGGCCGTGGGCGTGCCGCCGTGAGCGTGGCGGAAATGGTCGAAGCGGCTCAGCGCGGCGTCGGCCGACCCCTTGGGCAGGTCCCTCTGCTTCTCGCCCGGCGTCACCAGCTCGGCGGCCTTGAGGCCCGCGGCGCGGCCGAACACGACGAGGTCGGTCAGCGAATTGGAGCCCAGGCGGTTCGCGCCGTGCACCGACACGCAGGCCGCCTCCCCAATCGCCATCAGGCCCGGCACGATGCTGTCGGGATCGCCGCCGGCCTTGGTGAGCACCTCGCCGTGGTAGTTCGTGGGGATGCCGCCCATGTTGTAATGCACGGTCGGCAGCACCGGAATCGGGTCCTTGGTGACGTCCACGCCCGCGAAGATCTTGGCGCTTTCGGATATGCCCGGCAGCCGCTCGGCCAGGATTTTTGGGTCCAGGTGGTCGAGGTGGAGGTGGATGTGGTCGTTCTCCCGGCCCACCCCGCGCCCCTCGCGGATCTCCATCGTCATGGCGCGGGACACCACGTCGCGCGAGGCGAGGTCCTTGGCGGAGGGGGCGTAGCGTTCCATGAAGCGCTCGCCTTGCGAATTGGTGAGGTAGCCTCCCTCGCCGCGCGACCCTTCCGTGATGAGGCAGCCCGCGCCGTAGATGCCGGTCGGGTGGAACTGCACGAACTCCATGTCCTGCAGCGGCAGGCCCGCGCGCAGCACCATGGCGTTGCCGTCGCCCGTGCAGGTGTGGGCGGAGGTGGCCGAGAAATAGGCGCGGCCGTAGCCGCCGGTGGCCAGCATCACCATGGCGGCGCGGAAGCGGTGGATGGTGCCGTCGTCCATCTTGAGCGCCACGACGCCCACGCACCGCCCCTCGTCCATGATGAGGTCGAGCGCGAAATATTCGATGAAGAACTCGGTCTTGGAGCGCAGCGCCTGACCGTAGAGCGTGTGGAGGATGGCGTGGCCGGTTCGGTCGGCCGCGGCGCAGGTGCGCTGGGCGGTGCCCTTGCCGTAATTGGTCGTCATGCCGCCGAAAGGCCGCTGGTAGATCGTGCCGCCGTCATTGCGGGAAAAGGGCACGCCCCAGTGCTCCAGCTCGTAGACGGCCGCGGGCGCGTTCTTGCACAGGTACTCGATGGCGTCCTGGTCGCCCAGCCAGTCCGAGCCCTTGACGGTGTCGTACATGTGCCAGCGCCAGTCGTCCTCGCCCATGTTGCCGAGCGAGGCCGAGATGCCGCCCTGGGCCGCTACCGTGTGCGACCGGGTGGGAAAAACCTTCGAAATGCAGGCGGTTCGCAGGCCCGCCTTGGCGCAGCCCACGGTGGCGCGCAGGCCAGCGCCGCCCGCGCCCACGACCACGACATCAAAGGTGTGGTCGACGATGGGGTAGGCGGGCGCGGCCTTGGCGGCCCGCGGAGACTCGATGGTGGCCATGGCGTGAGGTCCTCGAACCGATGATCCCGGACAGGGACCCGTCAGGAAAAAGCCAGCTTGCAGACCGCGAACACGCAGGCGAGCCCGGCCACGATCGAGAAGAAGGTGTTGGCGGTCAGGCACCAGTCCTTGGTGAGTTCGCCGTGAACGTAGTCCTCGATGATGGTCCGCATGCCCAGTTGCATGTGGTAGATGCTCGCGCCGATGAACAGCAGCATCAGCAGCGCCGGGAACGGATGCGACAACGTCGCGCGCACCTCCGCATAGGGATGGCCGAGCAGCACCAGCACCAGCAGCACGAAGCCGATGGACAGCGGCACCAGCGCCGCGGAGGTGAGCCGCATGTGCCAGCTCCCCGTCGTGCCGGAATGGGCCGGGCCGAGGTAGCGGATCCGGCGCAGTTCGCCGTGCAGCGTTTGCGGTCCATCGAGCATCAGCGTGACCCTCAGCGCAGCAGGAAGCCAGCGACCCACACGAGGATCGTCAGGAGGATGGCGCCGCCGAGCGTCGCCTGGGCGAGGATCTCGCGCTCGGGATGGTCCATGCCGAAGCCCGCGTCCCAGATGAAGTGGCGGATGCCGCCCAGCAAGTGGTGGAACAGGGCCCAGGTGAAGCCGAACAGGATCAGCAGGCCGAGCGGGGAATTCAGGAACCAGGCCGCAGTCGCGAAGGCCTGCTCGCCCGAGGCCGCGGCGATCAGGTACCACGCGAGCAGGAGCGTGCCGGCGTAGAGCGCGACCCCGGTGATGCGATGGGCGATCGACATCATCATCGTCAGCATCGGCCGGTAGACCTGCAGATGCGGCGACAGCGGACGGGGACGTCGGGGAGGCGTGTTCGAGATCGTGTCGGCCATCTGGTCTCCGTTCACCCCCCTCGGCCGCATCGAGGACGGACGAGGTACACGTCTGGCAACCCGCGGCGCTATTCGCCCAAGCCGAAGGCAGGAGCCCGATCGAGGCACTCGGCCCACACGGCCACACTGTTAGAAATGGAAACCGGACGGCTGCTTCGCAATGCGGAAGTTCCGATGCTAGACTTAGTCTAAAGCGAAGGAAGCATCGTGCGCTTCGACCTGACCGACCTAAAGCTGTTCGACGCCGTGGTGGGTGCGGGCAGCATCTCCAAGGGAGCGGAGCAGGCCAATTTGGCGCTCGCCTCGGCCAGCGCCCGCATCAGCGGCATGGAGGCGACGCTCGGTGTGGCGCTGCTGGAGCGTGGCCGCCGCGGCGTCGTGCCGACCGCCGCCGGACTGGCGCTGCTGACGCACGCGCGTACCATCGCGGCCCAGGTGGAGCGCATGCGCGGCGACCTCCGCTCGTTCTCGTCCGGCTTCAAGGGCGAGATCAGGATGCAGTCCAACACCGCGGCCCTGGTCGACATCGTGCCCCGCGCGCTCCGGGTCTTCCTGGCCGCCCATCCGGGCGTCGACATCGACGTCGAGGAGCGCATCAGCGCCGAGGTGGCCCTGGCGGTCGCCGAAGGCCGGGTCGAGTTCGGCATCGTGGCAGAAAGTGCGGCCTTGGGATCGCTCGCGACGCGGCCGCTCGCAATCGACCGCCTGACCGCGCTCACGGCCCGGACGCACCCGCTCGCGGCGCGCGAGCAGATCAGCTTCGCGGAACTGCTGGAACAGCCCTTCGTTGGTCTCAGCGCGGGCGCGCTGCACGACCACCTCGCCCAGCAGGCGGCGCGCCTCGGCCGCCGGATCACCTACCGGGTGCGCCTGCGCGGCTTCGACGCCGTGGCTCGGCTCGTGGAGGCGGGCATCGGCGTGGGCGTGCTGCCCTGGGCCGCGATCGAGCGCCATCGGACGCCGGACCTGCACGTCCTCCGACTCACCGACGGGTGGGCGAACCGCCGCCTGCTGATCTGCGCCCGCGATTTTGGGGCGCTGAGCGTCCACGCGCGGCTGTTCACGGACGAGATCGAGCGCCAGTCGGTGGTGGCGGACGGGTAGCCACGGCGGATTTCCTGCTGTAAGGACCGCGACGGATTTGAAGCGGGCTGCCCGCCCTTCGAGTGGGCGGCCCCGACCTGTTTGGAGACACGACCATGGCCGTTCCGAAGCGCAAGACCTCGCCCATGAAGCGCGGCTTCCGCCGTTCCGCCGACGCGCTCGCCGCCCCCACCTACGTCGAGGACAAGGATTCGGGCGAACTGCGCCGTCCCCACCACGTCGACCTCAAGACCGGCATGTACCGCGGCCGGCAGGTGCTGACGCCCAAGAAGGCGGCCGCCGACGCCGAGTGAGGGCTGCGCCGGGTCTTGAACGGCCCGGACGCGTCCCCACGAGTCCCGCCCCCACCCTCTTCTCGGGCGGGGCGGGGGTGAGCTTTCCCGGAGAGCAGACCCCATGAGGGTTCGGCGCACGCTTCGAACGCGCGTCCTGGCCGCGTATGCGGTCTTGGCCATCGGCGTAGGCTCAGCCGCCGCCGACCCGCAGCTCGTCATCATGGACAACGACTTCGCGGGTCCGGGCGCCACCGACATGCAGGCGACCCTGCCCCTGCTGGCCGCGCCCGATGCAACGGTGCTGGGCTTCACGGTGGTGATCGGCGACGGATGGGAGAACGCCGAGTCGGCGCACCTGCGCCGATTGCTGGAGATCGCGGGCCGCACCGACGTACCCGTGGTGGACGGCGCCACCCTGCCGCTGGTCAATAGCGTCGCGCGGATGCGGTCCTGGGAGCAGCGGTTCGGCCCCATCCCGTGGAAGGGGGCCTGGGGGGCCACGGGGTCGATCGAGGGCATCCCGGCCGAGCAGCCGTCCGTGCCCGCCCTCGCCGAAGGAGAGCCCAAGCTGCAGGCCACGGGCGAGAGCGCAGCGGCCTTCCTGATCCGGCAGGTCCACGCCCATCCCCACCAGGTCACGATCGTGGCGGCCGGGCCGCTCACCAACCTGGCGCTGGCGATCCGCCTGGACCCGAGTTTCGCGGCCGACGCCAGGCAACTGGTGTTCATGGGCGCGCTGATCGACACGAACATGATGGCGGTGACGGGCAACGCCGATTACGCCTCCGACTTCAACATGCTGTTCGACCCGGAGGCGGCGCACATCACGCTCACGGCGGCGTGGCCCAGGGTCGTGGCGATCGGCAACGTGTCCAACGGCGTGATGATGACGCGGGCGCTCATGGACAGGATCGCGGCCGCCAAGACGCCGCTCACCACCTATCTCGACAAATACATGGTCGAGCTGCCGCTGTGGGACGAGATGGCGGGCGCGGTCGCGCTCGACCCGACGCTCGTCACCAAGTCGGTGACGGCGCTGATGGACGTGGACCTTGCGGACGGGCCCGACTACGGCCGCGTCCACGTGTGGGCGGAGGCGCTCGCCCCCAAGGGCGCGGGGCTCCGTCCGGTCGAGATCGTGCAGGAGATCGACAAGGAGCGCTTCCTCGACGGCTTCGTCCATGCCGCACAATCGGTCCGTGCGACGCGCTGACGAGCTGGACGCGGCATCTCTAGCCTCGCCCACCTAAAGCGCGTAGTTCAGCACCACGAAGCTCGATGTTCAAGCAGTCACGGTTCGGGGATAGACGAAGCTGCATGTGACTCCAGCGCAGCCCATTTAGTGAATGCCGCGGATCCAATTGCCTGGAGAAGCAGCAGCTAAGTTTTCGATAGTGTCTCAGTTTAAACTATGCTGGACCACGTCAGGCAAGAGGGCACGGCATTGCCGCGACGCCCTTCACAGCAAACGACTTATTGTAGGATGATGCCTCTGTCGGGCGAGCCAATGCGCGCGGCTGCACTGAGGTTAATCGTTTTCAAAGCATTGGAAAGGCCTGGGTCCCTGCCGTGCAAGACGCGCGCCTCCGCTTGTCCACCTACAAAATATGGCATGATTACACGAATATTAAATTCAGGTGGCAAAATGTAAATATTTGGCTTAGTCATTAAGATAGCCCTTCGTAGGGAGGCTTGGTCACTATGGATAGGCGTCTCCGCTGGCCGGGAGCAATAATACGCATATTGTGCCGCGTAAAGTTTTCTCCATGTATTTACTGCCTTACGCGCCCTTCGATTCTTGGAAATGGCAATAAATCCACCATTTATTTCTGGTACTGTGTATCTTAAATTTCTCTCGTGTGTCAAAAAATCTTTTTTGCTGCCGGTAAACGTAGAAGTAAAGCTTTCGTGCAACGACCCATAACGAACGGGAGCATGACAGGCGAGAAAATCCCAATGATCCAACGTGTCGAACACGTCATGTATAGGAGATAGCAAGAACACGTCGCTATCAATAAAGATTGTTTTGTCAAATCTAGAGCTTAAGATCGAATGCATCTTTGTAAATCTGTTAGCAACTTCGTCTACCAGATACCCCCCTGTTTCAGTGAGTGATATTATTTTCGTAAAAGGAGAGTTCGGTACACTCTTCAGATAAGCACGACCTAACTCGTTTGTTGTAATATCTACTTCAACATTCATATGCTTTTTGATCTGACAAGCCGAACTTAGAGCCTCGACAAGAAATGCCTCGCCAACGGCTGCCATCACAAATCCGTAAGTTTTTGCGCCCCGCCCGAATACGCTTCTAAAACCCACGCACTGCCCTTTCCGCTTGTAAACTCTTACTGTACGGCCCGCGCTTCTTCGCGAGCCACGAGGCACTGTCTAGCAATGCCGATCCGCTATATTGTTCGAGTAGATGGTCCGCGGCCCAACGGAACTGTCTTAGCCCAATCTCATCATGAGCATCCTCGGCTCCACTACTCCACCCTTAACGAGGGCAAAGGCAAGCCACCACTCTAGTCAATTCACCTGTGGCCGGCCGAAATAGTCTGGCGGCTCGCCTCACGTGATCGACACAGGTTTCGAGCGCATCCGCGCCGCCACGCCCGGGTCGGCGCGGCGGCACATCTGCGGCGGCAGGCCGCGCAGGATCAGTTCCGCATCGGCCACCGTCATGCGGCCGATCTCGCGCAGGGCGTCCGCGGTGCCGCCCGTGCGATGCGCCGAGAGCAGGAGGCCGGAGAGTTGCCGAACGGGATCGTCGGCCGGCACCGGCTCGACGGGGAACACGTCGGTGGCGGCCCAGATGCGGCCGCGGCGGACGGCGTCCAGCAGGGCCGGAAAATCCACCACCGCGGCCCGGCTCATCAGCAGGAACGCCGCGCCCTCCCGCATCAGCGCGAACTCGCGCGCGCCGATCATCGCCTGGTTCTCGCTGGTGACGCTCGCGAACATCGCGACGACCTGGCTGGTCGAGAGAAGGTCGTCAAGCGAGGCCGGTTCGCAGTCGAACCGTTCGATCAGGTCGGGCGGCAGCCAGGGGTCGTAGACCTTCACCGGGTTGCGGAACGGGCGGATCAGCTCGCGGAAGCGGCGGCCGAGGTCGCCGAACCCGATGATGCCCACGGGCGCCCCCGCGAAGCGGAACGTGTCGGCGTTGCCCTCGAGCCCGTAGCGTTCCGTCCCTTGGCGGAAAGCGCGGTCCGCCGCCGTGAGGCCGCGGGCCAGGTCGAGCGCCATGCCGAGCGCGGCTTCGGCGACCGCGGACGCGAAGGCCGAGGCGGGCGTCAGTACCCAGATGCCGCGTTCCTGGCAGGCCTGATAGTCGATGTTGGGCAGGAGGTTGGTTTCGACGTTGATGATCGCCCGCAGCTTGCCGGCGCGGTCGAGCCGCTCGCGGGGCATCGCGGTCTGGCCGACCAGGAGCACGGTGTCGGGCAGGTGCTCCTCGACCAGGGCGTCCGGCATCGGGGCATCCTCGGCCAGCACGATGCGGCCCAGGCGGTCGAACCGGGCGCGGACTGACGGCTCCATGATGAGGTCGAGCGTCCGCGGCAGCGGGTCGACGAGAATGACGGGCTCACCCAAACGCGGCGCCTCTCCGGACGAAATGGCCCGCACCCTGCCCGCGAAGGCCTTTCTCTCGCAAGCCCCTGGCCCGGATCAAGGGAGCCGGCTGCGCTCCTGCTGCCTGTGCGCCTCCTGCGCGGCCTTGAGCTGCGCCTTCGTGTACATCAGCGCGTGGCTGGCCAGGTCCTGGCTGTCCTCCCACAGGTTGCGCCAGATGCCCAGGATGCCTTCGAGCGGCTGGCCCACGACGCGCGACGAGAAGGACTCGAAGGTGATCGGGCCCCGGTAGTCGGCCTTGACCAGCGCGCGGAACACGCCCGCGAGGTCGATCGACCCGGACCCCATGTAGCCGCGATGGCTGTCGCCGGTATGGAAATAGCCGAGGTGGGGGCCGGTCTCGATGATGGCCTGGCCGATGTCCGATTCCTCGATGTTCATGTGGTAGACGTCGAGGTGGACCTTGACATTGGGCGCACCCACCCGCCGGCACAGCTCGACACCCTGGGCGGCCGTGTTGAGCACGTTGGTCTCGTAGCGGTTCACGACTTCCAGCCCGAGCGTGACGTCGTGCCTGGCGGCCTCGGCGGCCACGCGCTGCAGCACCTCGACGGAGCGGGCGATCCCTTCGGCGGTGGGCGGCACGGCGTATTTCTGGAAGGCCGAGTAGAGGATGCCCGCGACGTGCGTGGCGCCCAGGTCGCGGGCGAGCGCCACGGCCTTCATCAGCTTGGCTTCCCCGGCCCCCGTCTTGACGGGATCGTTCGAGGCGATGTCCTCGTGTGCCGCGAGGCCGAACGAGAAGGTGCAGCCGAGCCCGTGCTTGGCGAGGGCGGCGCGCGTGTGGGCGGCGTCGATCTCGTCCAGATCCATGGCGGAGATCTCGATGAGGTCGTAGCCGGTCTCGGCCGTCCGGGCGATGGCGCGGGCGCTCTGCTCGCGGTTCCAGCCCTTCTCCCAAACGAAAGCGTGTACGCCGAGCTTGTTCATCGAAACCTCCCTCACCGCTCGTTCTTGTTCCGGCTCGGCGGCGGCGCGCTGAGATGGTGGCGGTCCGATCCGGGCGGGGTCCGTCGACGGGACGTTCGGCCCGAAACCGCGCGAGCGATGGTCCGACAGGTCGGTCGGGTTTTCAAGGCGCTCGGGTTCGATCGGGCGCGACGCCCGGTCAATGCCCACGGCTCTCCTCGGGCGGCACCTGCCGCAAAGCCCAGACCAGGAATCGCACGAGCGCCAGATAGGCCAGGAAAGCCAAGGCCAGCGCAACGGCGGCCACGGCCGCGCTCTTCGCCCAGAACCCGAGGGGATCGCGCAAGGGCGCGAGCCCCGTGGTTCCCGGTGTTTCCCCGCCGTTCGGGACCTGGCTGAAGGCGCCCGCGAAGGCCGATTGCGGGCAAGACGGGTTGCCACCGGCCGCCCTGCAATACGCGTAGACGATGGACGCGCGTCGGGCCGCAGGTGCCGCGACGAGGACAGCCAGCGCGGCCAGGACGCCGAAGCCGAGGCCGATCTGCCAGTGTCTGACGCGCATGGACCGGCCCACCTGCGAGCGGAACGCCGGCTCGACCCGGCGCGCGTGTCCTACCTGTCTTTTGGCATCCGATCCATCCTGCGGGGCCGCGTCCGCGACGCTCGCACGGGTCGTTAACAGGGACGGGGTCCATTCCACGGTGGCCGCATAACCCCTCCTCCACGACCGCCATCACGCCCCCGCACCCCTGACCTTCGGGACGTTCTCGATCAGCAGCACGACGATGAGCAGGGCGCCCACGATGCCGACCTGCCAGACGCTGTTGACGTTGAGCTGCAGCAGGCCGGTCTGCACGGTGACGAGCAGCAGGACCGCGGCCAGGACGCCGCCCACCCCGCCCTTGCCGCCGAAGATGCCGATGCCGCCCAGCATGGCGGCCGTGAGCGAGGTCAGCTCGAAGTTCTGGCCGATGTTGGGCCGGCCGCTGCCCAGCCAGGCGAGCGAAACCAGCGCCGCCATCCCCGCGAGCAGGCCGCTCAGCGCGTAGGCCAGCATCCGGACCCGGTCGACCGCGATGCCGACCAGGCGGGCCGAGCGCTCGTCGTGCCCCAGCGCGTAGACCCACCGGCCCCAGGACGTCCGGTTGAGCAGCAGGGACGCGGCGGCGAAGCAGGGCAGCGCGACCGTGACGAAGGGCAGCGGCAAGGGCCCGAGGGTGCCGCGGCCCCAGGGGAGAAGCCAGGCGGGCACCCGGGCCTGCGCGGCCCCGCCCGTGAGCGACAGGGCCAGGCCGGAATACAGGTAGAAGGTGCCCAGCGTCGCGATCAGCGGCAGGATGCGCAGCCGCGTGACCAGCACGCCGTTCACCGCACCGAGGAGCGCCCCCACCGCGAGGCAGGCGGGCGGGACCAGCACGCCCGGCAGGCCGGCCCGCAGCCCCAGCATGACGAGCACGGCCGACAGCGAGGTCGCGCCCCCGACCGACAGGTCGATGCCCGCGCCCCCGCACAGCACCACGAGACCCTGGCCCAGCGCCACCAGGGCCAGCAGGGTCGAGAACTGGAGGACCGTGGTGACGGTGGAGAGCGCGAGCGCGCCGGGCTTCAGCACCGCCAAGCCGACGACGACCGCGACCCACAGCCCGCCCAGGATCGGCAGGGTCGGCGACCGGACGCGGGCGCGCGGTGTGCTCACGGCACGGGTCGCGCCACGGCGCGGGTCCAGGCGGACCCGAGGCGGCCCTGCGCGGCCTCGAAGCTCAGGACGGCGAGCAGCAGCGCTCCCGTCACCACCGGCTGCCAGAGCGAGGGCACGCCGACGAGCAGCAGGCCGTTCTGCACGAGGCGCAGCAGCAGCACGCCCAGCACCGTGCCCGACAGGCTGCAGGCGCCCCCGGTCACCGCCGTGCCGCCCAGCACCACGGCCGCGATGGCCTCCAGCGCCAGGCTCCCGCCCACGGTGGTGGCGACGTTGCGGTAGGTCGCCACGTAGAAGGACGACGCGACGCCGCAGCACAGCCCGCTGGTCACGAAAGCCGCCACGCGCGTGCGGGTCACGGCGACACCAGACAGGCGGGCGCGCTCCTCCCCCTGCCCCACGCTGAACAGGTGGGGGCCGAACGGCATGCGCCGCAGCGCGACCCAGGCCAGCCCGTAGGCCAGAGCGGCCATCACCGCCGCCACGGGCAGGCCGAACGGCCGGGCGCTGAGCGTCCCGGTCAGGGTGGCGGGGAGGCCCGACAGCCAGGAGCCGCCGAGCACCAGGAAAATGGCGGCGCGGTCGACGCCGAACAGGCCGAGCGTGCCGACGATCGGCGGCACGCGGCCGAGCACCACCACGCCCGCGGTGACGAGGCCCAGCGCGGCGCCCACCGCCGGCCCGGCCAGCCCCGCGAGCAGCGGCGGCCAGCCCGCTTCGAGCCCGCGGCCGACCGCGATGGCGCCGAGGCCCATGACGGTGCCGACCGAGACGTCCACCGCGCCGACGGCAAGCAGCAGCGTCATGCCCAGGCCCACGAACAGCAGCTCGTCGCTGTTGCGCAGCACCGTGAGCAGGTTGTCGGCGGTCCGGAAGGCGGGCGACGCTGCCGCGAAGGCGAGGGCGGCCAAGAGGCAGGCTGTGAGCAGCGTGACCTCGCGCCGGTTGCGCGCGAGGGCTCGGACGCCCCGCATCCGGGCGAGGCTAGAAGTGGTAATTGTCGACGTTGTCGGCCGTGAACACGGCCGGGGCGCCGAGCAGTAGCACGCCGGTCGCCTTGTCGTAGCCGACCGGGTGGTCGAAGCCCGGCACGGTGTTGCTGGCCGCGAAAGGCTTGCCGTCGATCAGCTGCTTGCCGGCCCACACCGTCAGGTAGCCCAGTTCCGCCGGGTCCCACAGCACGGTGAAGCCGAAGGCGCCGCTCTTGAGGTAGCTGCGCGCCGTGTTGGGGCTGCAGTAGCCCGTGCCCATGACTTTGCCGATCTTGCCCGCCGTCTCGATCGCCTGCGCGACGCCCGGACAGGTGGTCGACGCCACGCCGACGATGGCCTTCAAGTCCGGGTTGGCGGTCATCAGGTCGCCGGCGATCTGCGCGGCGCGCTCCGCCGTGCCGCCCGCGAACTGCGGGTCGAGCAGGGTGAGCCTGGGATATTTCGCCTTGGCCCGGCTCTGCATGAAGCCGATCCAGGCGTTGAGGTTGGAGGCCGTGGCCTCGCCCGACACCAGGCCGACCTTGGCGTCGGGGCCGACGCGCTTGACCAGCTCGTCGACGATGTCGTCGCAAGTCGTTGGACGCTGACGATGTGCGCCCGGGA
>CAXTFJ010000020.1:20466-43405 GCA_964243405.1 uncultured Lichenihabitans sp.
CCAGCTCGTCGACGATGGCGTCGCCCAGGCCCTCGTCCGTCGCCTGGGCGATATAGACGGCGCGGCCCGACTGCGGCGCGTCGCTGTCGGCCGTGAACAAGGCCACGCCCTTGGCCTTGGCGGCCTCGACCACCGGGCTCAGGCTGGAGGCGTCCAGCACGCTGACCGACACGGCCCCGACGCCCTGGTCCACGAGGTTCTGCACGATCTGCAGCTGGTCGACCGGGTTGGTGTCGACCGGCCCGGAATAGATGAACTTCACCCCGAGCGCCGCGGCGGCCTTCTTGCCGCCCTCCTCCATGGCGTTGAAATACGGGATGCCGACGATCTGGGGCACGAAGGCCACCGTGTTGCGCGCGTCGTCGGCGCGGGCCGGCAGGGTGGCTACGGCGAGCAGCGCCGCGCAGGCGAGCGATGGGCCGAGGGATCTTGCCATGGGTCGAAACCTTTCGGGGGTGGGTCGAGGAGCTCTCACGCGGCAGCCTCCAGCGCCCGCGCGTCGGGATGGGCGCCCGTGATGAGGGCCACGATCTCCTCGGTCGCGGTCGCGGCGCGCCGGCGCTCGGCGATCTTGCGACCCCGGCGGAACACCACCATGCGGTCGGCCACGGCGAAGACGTCGACCAGGTTGTGCGACACGAGCACCACGGCGCAGCCGCGCGCGGCCAGGCGGCGCGCGAGGGTCAGCACCTTGCGGGTTTCGGCGACCGCGAGCGCGGCGGTCGGCTCGTCCATGATGACCAGGCGGGCGTCCAGGTTCAGCGCCCGGCAGATCGCGACGGCCTGCCGCTGGCCGCCCGACAGGCTGCCGACGGCGGCGTCCGGGTCGCTCACGTGCGCGTCTAATTCTTTGAGCAGGGACGCGACGCGGGCCTTCATGGCGGTGCGGCGCAGGAACGGCAGGCCGGCGACGCGCGTCACGAGTTCCCGGCCCAGGAACACGTTCTCGGCGATGGACAGGTTCTCCGACAGGGCGAGCTCCTGGAAGATCGTGGCGATACCGCAGGCCGCCGCGTCCTGCGGCGACGCGAAGGCGACCGGCCTTCCCTCGACCCGGATCTCGCCGCCGCTCGGCGCGTAGGCGCCCGCCAGGAGCTTGACGAAGGTGGATTTCCCCGCCCCGTTATCGCCCAGCAGCGCCAGCACCTCGCCGCCGCGCACGTCGAGGTCCACGCCCGACAGGGCCGTCAGCGCCCCGAAGCGCTTCGACAGGTTGCGGACCGACACGAAGGGCGGCGCGTCCGCGATGGGCGAGGCGCCGACCTCCGACGCGCTTTCGCCGCCCGACGCCCTCATCGCCGGGTCAACTCGACGCGAAGGCGGTAGCGGTCGGCCCGGTAGAGCAGCGAGGCGAATTCCACCACCGCTCCCTCGTCCGAGCGGGACGTCCGCTTGACGGACAGGAGCGGGGCGCCCGCCTCGACCTCCAGGGCGCGGGCCGCGGCCGCGTCGGCCACCGTGGCCTCGACGGTCTCCTCGCCCCGCGTGATGGCGACGCCGCACTGCGCCTCGATCCAGGCGTAGAGCGAGCCCGCGTCCAGTTCGGCCTTCTCGGGGAGCCTCGGCATGCGCAGGATGTCGGGCGCGAGCCACGACCGGCTGAGGCCGACGGGGTGGCGGTTGGCCAGCAGCAGGCGCTCGATCTCCACCATCTCGCGGGCGGGGGACGGCTGCAGGCCGTAGGCCTCCAGGCACTCGGCCGGGGCCGGACGCAACCCGATCGCGCGCGTCGTGTAGCCCGGCTCCAGACCCTTCATCCGCATGTCGTCCGCGAAACCCGCGAGCCGCTGCGACGGCTGGTCGATGCGCGGAAGGACGATCGACCCCTTGCCCGACCGCCGCACGATCAGGCCGTCCTGCCGCAGCCGGTCGAGGGCCGAGCGGGCGGTCGTCCGGCTCACACCGAAGGCGGCATTGAGTTCGGTTTCCGAGGGGAGGCAGTCGCCGGGCGCGAAGCGTCCCGCGGCGATGTCGGCGCGCAGCCGCTCGGCGATCTGATGCCAGAGCGGGGTTGGGCCATTCTGGAGGTCGCGGCTGTTCCACACCATGCAAGGATCATAGGAACGTCATGACGTTCTGGGCAAGCCACGATTTTGCCTCGCGGCGACGAAATGTCGGGCACCGATCTGCCTGCAAAGGCGGCACGGGGCGCCACCCACCGGGACCGGCCGGAAGCGCTCGGCGTCACCCCGACAGGGCGACCCGGACCTCGTCCAGGGTCGGCAAGGCGGCCTGTGGTCCGTAGCCCCGCACCGACAGGGAGGCGGCGCGGTTGGCGAAGCGTAGCGCGTCCGGCCAATCCAACCCTTGCGCGAGCCGCGCGTGGAGGCAGGCCGCCGCGAAACAGTCGCCCGCTCCGGTGGTGTCGACGGCGTCGGCGGGAAAGCCCGGCGCATCGAAGCTCCGCCCGGCGGTTTCGATCCGGGCGCCGCCCGCGCCCAGGGTGACGACCAGCGCGGGCGGTGTCCCCACACCGACCTCCAGCGCCGTCCGAGACTCGGCGTTGCAGAACAGGATGTCGAACCCCTCAACCGCCGCCGCGAGCACTGCGGGGTCGGCGGGGCAGTCGGCCCGCTCCAGATCCAGCGAGGCCGTGGCACGCGCGGTTCGCGCCCTGTCGACCACGCGGCGGCACAGCGCGGGGTCGGCGACGGACGTCAGGTGGATGTGGGTGGCGTCCGCGCAGGCGGCCTCCGTCAGGTCGGCCGCCACAGGGAGGTAGGCGGGCGTCATGAGCTTGACGAGCGACTTCTCGCCGTCCGGGGTGAGAAGGGCGATGCAGCTGAAGGTCCGCGTGCCGGAAAGCCGCGCCACGAACCTCGTGTCGACCCCGGCCCGCGCCAAGCCGTCGAGGGCGAAGGCGGCCTCCTCGTCGTCGCCCACGCGCGCCAGAACGCGCACCCGCGCCCCGAGCCGCGCCAGGGCCAGCGACACGTTTCCCGCCATGCCGCCCGGCACGCGCTCGAGCAGGGTGCCGTTGACCTTGCCGTCCCGCGTCGGAAGGCGGTCGACCCGGATCAGGACGTCGACGTCGACGTCGCCCACGCACAGGAACGCGGGGGGCGACCGCCCGGTCAGCGGCCCCGCACCTTGGCGACGGCGCTCATCAGCCGCTCGACCCGTCGCGGGTCGACCGGGTTCCACCACAGCCCGTCCTCCTTCAGCCACTGGCCCACGATGGCGCCGTCGGCGCTGGCGAACAGCGCGGGCACCTGCTCGGGCGACAGGCCGGAGCCGACGATCACGGGCAGGGTCGTGCCGGCGCGCACCTCGTCGACCTCGCGGGGCTCGGTGGGCGATCCGGTTCGCGTGCCCGTGGCGATCAGCACGTCGGCGTCGAACCACTCGGCGTCGGTCGCCTGCTCGGCGATGCCGCGGTCGGCCGTGATCGCGTGGGCGCCGAACTTCACATGAACATCGGCGAAGACCGCGACGTCGGTGGCCCCGATGCGCGAGCGGTAGCGCATGGCCTCCGGGGCGGGCCCGTTCAACAGACCCTCGTTGGCCACGTAGGCGTTGACCCACTGGTTGGCGCGCACCCATCCCGCACCCACCGCCTTGGCAACCGCGAGCGCCGGGATCACGCCGTTGGCCACGCAGGTGATGCCGATGGGCGTGTCGACCGCCGCCCGCACCGCGAGGCAGGCGGCGGTGAGCGCCGCCACGGTCTCGGGACCGATGTGCTCGGGCCGGGCGAACGGCAGGTCGCTCGCGTTCTCCAGGATGATCCCGTCGGCACCGCCCCCGGCCAGCGTGCGCGCGTCCGCGACGGCCGCGGCGTAGATCTCGCGCACGGGTTGGCCGCGATAGCGGGGCGCGCCCGGCAGGGGCGCCAGGTGGATCACGCCGATGATCGGCTTGCGGACCGGAAACAGGGCCTCCAACGCGTTCGGCTTGGGGGGAAGAACCTTGGGCTTCGTCATTCCGCTTCCGTGTTCGCGACGCCGGCCGTCGACGGATGGCCGCCGCCCGACCGTGCGGGACTCGGACGCGGTCGTCGCCCGAGTTTCTCCAGCGCACCTGGCCCGATCGCGGGAATGTACGGACGTCATGCCAATTTTGTCGAGTGGGCGACCGGTCGGGTCCGTGCGGTCCCATGGCTTGCATCCGCGACGCGCAACCTCGGATGGTTAGCGGGTTGCCGAACCCGGGTCAGGCGATCAGCGAGGGGATGGCGACCGCACCGGCGCTGTCGGGAAAGACGGCGGTGTCGCACAGGGTCGGCGGCACGCCGAGGTGGTCGACGACCAGGCTCTTGAGGACGCTGCGCAGGTCGGTGGTCGGGTGCAGGTCGCGCGCCTCGTAGAGTTGCGATGTCTTGAGGCCGGGCCAGTCGGCGATCACCCGCCCGCCCCTGATGGCGCCGCCCGCCAGGAACGCGACGGTGCCGGTCCCGTGATCGGTGCCGACCGTCCCGTTGATGTGGACCGTCCGGCCGAACTCGGTCATCACCACGACCGCGGTGTCGGCCCAGGCGTCACCAAGTCGACCGCGCAGCGCCCCGAGCGCGCCATCCAGCCCGCCCAGCAATTGCGCGAGCCGGCCGGTGGCCCCACCCTCGTTGACGTGCGTGTCCCAGCCGTCGAAGGCGAGCGCCGCCACGCGCGGGCCGTCCCCGGTGGCGAGCAGCCGTCCCGCGCCTTCGGCCGCCGCGCGCATGGCCGCGGGCATGTCGCCACCACCCCGGCCCCGTCGCGCCGGACCCGCGCCCGTCCCGTCGAGGTCGGCCTCCATCAGGTGGTCGACCGCGAGGCCGTGGGCCAGGCTGTCGGCGAGCGCCGGGTCGGTCTGCCGGTACAGCGCCAGCACGCGGGCCGCGAGGTCGGTGTCGGCCTCGGGCACGGTCGGGGGCGCCCAGCCCAGCACCGGGGCGCTGCCGCGGATGATGAGCGGCGCGGTGGTGCCGACCGCGAGCCCGGCGGGGCCGCTCACGCGCTCGCCGCGAGGCAGCACGGCGAGCAGCCGGTTGAGCCAGCCCGAGTCCACGGCGCCCGGCCCGGCGCGCCCGCTTTCCAGCACGTCCTGACCGTCGAAATGCGACCGGTCCCGGTAAGGGGTCGCGACCGCGTGCACCACCGCGGCCTCCCCCCGGGCGTACATCGCCGCGAAGACCGGCATGGCGGGGTTGAGGGCGAAGAACCCGTCGAGAGGCAGGGCGGGATGGTCGCCCGACAGCGACAGCGCGAGGGGACCGTGCAGTCCCGCGTAGTCGGGATCGCCCACCGGCGCCACGGCCGACAGGCCGTCCAGCGCGCCGCGCAGCACGACCGCGACGAGGCGCGGGTCGCGCCCGCCCGCCGCCGCCCGCGCGAACCGTGGCGCGTAGGCCCAGGCGAACAGGGCGCCCCCCGCCCGCAGGACGGCTCGTCGGGACGCGGTCGGTCGTTCGCACAGCATGAGCGTCATCTCCGCTGGAATTCTGGGGACATGAGCAGGAGCGCGACCGCCTGCTCGCGGGATTCGGCGCCCGCCAGGGCCGCGCGGGTGGCGTCCGACATGGCGGAGCCCAGGGCCGCGTCGGCCAGCACGGATGGTTCGACACCCGGTCCGGCCGCGTGAGCGGCGCGCGCCGCGAGGTCGAGGCGAAGCTTCAGTCCCTCGGACGAGCCCCAGGCCGCCGCGGTGTCGGCGAACCCGTTGGGTCCGGGCGGGTCCCACAGGGGCATGCCGAGCACGGCGAGCGCGTTCAGCAGCGGGCCCGGGTCGGCGGGCGGTGGGCCGAGCAGCCGGAGGGCCGCCACCGAGAGGTCGTAGGGGGTGCGCAGCTTGGGCTGCGGCGACGCGGCCCAGCACTCGGGCATGTCGACCAGGGTGGCGGCCAGCGCGCGGAGATCGCCGTCGCGGGCCAAAAAGACTTTGCGGAGCCGCTCGACCGCCTCGGGCGGTGGATCGTCGGCCACGAAGTGTCTGGCCAGCTTGGTGGCGACGTGGTGGGCGGTGGCGGGATGCCGGGCGAGGTCGCCCAGGGCCGTTTCGCCCTGCCCCAGCCCGCCGCCGAAATAGGCCTTGCCGACCACCATGGCGTCGCCGGGCTGGTGGGTCCGCGCGTTGAACACGAAGGTGCCCGGCTCGCCCAGGCGCCCTTCCCGCCCCGCGAACGTCCAGCCGGTGAGCACGCGCGCGAGCGCCGTGACGTCGCCCTGGGCATAGCCGCCGTCGACCCCCAGCGTGTGCAGTTCCATCACCTCGCGGGCGAGGTTCTCGTTGAGGCCGCGTTTGCCCCGCTGGCCCGCGCGCGAATCGGGGCCGACCGATTGGGCGTTGTCCAGGAACACCAGCATGGCGGGGTGGCGTTCGGCCGCGATCAGCATGTCGGCGAAGGAGCCCAGCACGAAGGGGCGGATCGCTTCGCGCTCGAAGGAGCCGGCGCTCACCCGGACCAGGTTGCTCTTGGACACGGCCACGCAGAAATGGTTCGACCAGAAGGCGACCAGCCGCTCCACGAACCCGGTCTCGGCCTCGGCCGCCACCTTGAAGCGGGCCAGCGCCTCGGCCCGGTAAACCGCCTGCTCGGGCTGCGGTCCGGCCTTGGCCGAGGCCTGCCCCGAGGCGACAGCGTCGCTGCCCGTGCCCGGAAGCGACGCGTGGGCCGCGACCGCGTCGGTCGGCTTCGCCTCGGCCTGCCGACGCCGCTCCTCGCCCGCCGCGAAGGCCGCCTGGATGTTGGATGCGGTGCCGCTCAACCCGAAGGCGTCGGCGGCATCGGCGTCGATCAACCCGGCGTCCGGCCGCGCCAGGTCGGCTTTCAGCGCGCCGCGCGGGTCGGCCGCGAAGCGCGCGAGGTCGCCCGGACGGGCGCCCAGGCCGAAGCGGTTGCAGGCGACGAGCGCCGCGCGAGGATCGTTGGCCATGACGGAAGCCCGGCTCGGATACCCCACATCCCTAGCGCACCGAGGCTGGCCGCAGCATGAACGAACCGAGGCCGATCCGTGGAGAGGTCGCGACCGCGCGGCGGCGGAGCGACCCGCCGCCGCAATGTCAGGCCAGGTGCCCCGACAGGACCACGGCGTCGTGGATGCGCCGGATGCTTTGCGCGGCTTCGCGCTTGGACACGTGTCCCAGCCGGGCCGCGAGCTTGGCGGCGCGGATCGCGTCACCCTGCGTGGGCGTCCGCTTGGTGGTGATGAGGTAGGCGGCAAGGGCCGACAGTTCGCCGTTCAGGCGGTCGATGGTTCGTGTCAGCTCGTCGACCTTGTGGTCGTGCTCGCGGCGGTTGATCACTTGTGTGTCCGGCATCTGGCGCCTCCCGTGACGATGTTACATCCGTTCGAACCCTTCGGGCTGTAAGCTCAAGCTCACGGTGCCCAGACTGAGGCAAAATAAGCCGACAGTGTGTCCCGCTTGGTCATCGCCGTCCCAATTCCGATTGCGGCATTCCGGCAAAGGCTTAGCTCGGCTCCCCACGCAGGCCGTCGCCGACACGGTGGCTCGCGGGCGACGTCACCGCGGTCTTGACTGATTCGTTTCGGGGAAGCAGGCGGGCTACGGCATCGTGAAGGGAAGCCGAGAACCGCCACGATCGCGTCGGCCCGCCGGAACCGTTCCCTCCGCCTCGATTGACGCGGGTGGAAGGCGGGCTAAGCTCGCAAGCTATTGAGCACCGCTGATTTTGATCTTCGTTGGAGAACGCTGTCGATGGCACCTGACTCTCGCGGTCGGCGACGGCATCCCGGCAGGTTAGGACACCTCGTCGCCCTCGTTCCTTTCGTGACGGTCCTGTCGGGCGGGGTCGGCCAGGCGCAGGATCGCATCGGCAACACCGCCATCGCCCACAACGTCGTGACCCAGGTCACGACCGCGAAACCCCTGCCGATCGGGCTCGGCGACGACGTCTTCTCCAACGAGCAGGTGAAGACCGGCCAGGAATCGGCCGCCAAATTCGTGTTCTCCGACCAGACCAACCTGGCGCTGGGGCCGACCTCCACGGTCAAGCTCGACCGTTTCGTCTACAAGGGCGAGACCACCTACGCGAAGGCGGCCGTCAACTTCGCGGCGGGCGCGTTCCGCTTCACCACCGGCGGCTCCGACAAGGGCGCCTACCAGCTCAAGACGAGCACGGCGACCATCGGGGTGCGCGGCACGGTGTTCGACGTGGCGGTCAAGGGCGGGGTGACGCTCGTGACGCTGATCGAGGGCGAGATCGCGATCTGCCCCCGGGCGCGCTACGACGGCGACCCGCGCAAGCTCACCCCCGCGCAGCTCAAGCGCTACGGCTGCACGGACCTCACCAAATCCGGGCAAACGGCCCGTGTCACGGCCGGGACCACCGCGCTGGTCGACACGCCGGTCGATTTCGCGGGAAGCTTCTGCGGGGGCGACGCGGGCCTGTGCTCCGTCACGACGGCGGCGACCTCGCCGATCCCCGCCGTCGAGGGCGCGCTCGACCCCAACAACCCCGCGCTCTGCTACGTCAACCAGGACTGAGCGGACGCGAGGCCCGGCGACGCCCGATCAGCCCGAGGGCGGCGACAGGTTAGTTTCGGGCAGCGCGGTCGCGCGGTCGACGCCCGTGGACCGTTCCGCATAGCGCCCCGTGAGGTCGTCGTAGAGCCCGGACCAGGCTGGAACGCGCGCCGCCAGGTCCCGCGCCGCGCCTTCGGCGTCGCGGAAGCGCTTGGCTTCGGCGGCGGCCAGCATGGCGCCGTGCCGTTCGGCCTGCGCCTTGAAGGGCCCGGAGGTGGCGTGCGCCTCGTCGCCGAACAGGGTGAACAGCCGGGTCACGGCCGAGCGGCCCTTGACCTTGACGGCATCCACCTCCAACCACGCGAAACCGGGCGTGCGGGCCACGAGGTCCTCGGTCGCGAGCACGTCGACCGCGTAGGTCTTGGTGAGCGCTTCCAGGCGCGCCGCGACGTTCATGGGGTCGCCGAGCGCCGAATAATCGAAGCGCTGCAGCGAGCCCATGTTGCCCACGCTGCAGGGCCCGACGTTGAGCCCGATGCCGATGCGCAGGTCGTCGACCGTCTTGGCCGCCCGCCCGTCGTTGTAGCGCCGCAGCGCCGCGCGCATGTCCAGCGCCGCCTGCACGGCACGGCGGGAATGGTCGGGGACGTCGAGCGGCGCGTTCCAGAAGGCCACGATGGCGTCGCCGATATACTTGTCGATCGTACCCTCCTGACCGAGAATCACGTCGGTCATGGGCGTGAGGTAATCGTTGAGGAACTGCGCCACCTCCCGCGCCGTGAGCCCTTCGGAGATGGTCGAGAAGCTGCGCACGTCGCAGAACAGCATGGTGAGCTCGCGCGTCTCACCGCTCAGCACCAGGAGCTTCGGATTGGCGGCGATCCGCGCCACCACGGCGGGCGCCACGTATTTGCCGAAGGCGCGGCGGACGCGCCGCTCGGCCTGCAACCCCTCGTCCCACAGGATGGAGGTGCCCGACAGGTGGGCGACGGCAATCACCACGCAGGGGAAGGTGGCATCGAGCAGCAGCCCGTAACGGCTGAAGGCGATCCACGACCCCGTCCCGAGCGCCGCGATCGTGACGGCCGACAGCAGGGCCGCCAAGGCCGGCGCCAGCCGCGTCAGGCTGAGCGCCAGCACCGTCAGGAATGCGAAGGCCACGAAGATCTCGAACCCGAGCGCCCAGTCGGGACGCGACAGGATGCCGCCCGACAGCATCTGCTCGATCAGCTCGGCGTGGATCTCCACGCCGGGCACGACGGGGTCGAGCGGGGTCGAGCGCGTGTCGCCCAGGCCGTTCGCGGTGGTTCCCACGAGCACGATGCGGCCGCGCACCTGGTCGGCGGCGACGTGCCCCGCCAGCAGGTCGGCGGCGGAGATGTAGCGCGCGGCGGTCTGGTGGGTGTAGCGCGGCCGGATACCCCCGTCACCATCGGTGGCGATCTCGATGTCGCCGACCTTCACGGCGTTCATTCCCGTTGGCCGCCCGAAGGCCGTGACGCCGCTCGCGTTGGAGCCGCGCAGCACGTAGCTCGACGCCCCCTGCGCGAGGCGCAGGCTCTCGAGCGCGAGCGAGGGGATGACGGCGTCGCGGTAGCGGACCAGGAGCGGGATGCGGCGCACGACCTGATCCCGGTCGGGTAGCCAGTTGGTGGCGCCGAGGCCGCCCGCCGCGTCACTCAGGACCGGGACGGGAAGCACCACGGAGGCGTAGCCGGGCAGGAAATCCTGGGGCGGATCGCCCGCGACCGCCATCCCGGCCTTGGTCGGGAAGGCGGGCTGCGAGGGCCCCTCGTCGGCCGCCGTGACGCCCAGCGCGGAGGGGCCGGCCGCGAGCGCGCGGGCGAAGCGGACGTCGTTCGGCTCGCCGGTCCCGTGCAGGCGCAGTTCGGTGGCGAGCTCGCCCTCGGGCAGCGTTTCGAGCACGTTCTCGAGGCTGAGCCGGTCGGGTTCGGCGAAGATGATGTCGAAGGCGATCGCCGAGGCGCCGAGCGCCTGCAACCTGTCGACCATCTCGGCGAGGCGCGTGCGCGGCCAGGGCCATTGGCCGAGCGCGCGCAGGCTGCGCTCGTCGATGGCGACGATGCGGACCGGCGCATCCGGGTCGTAGGGTGGGGCCGCGACGCGTTGGAAGGTGTCGAAGGCGAAATTGCGAAGCGCGTCGACCCAGTCGGGCTGCGACCACGACAGGAGGAAGGTCAGCGAATAGAGGAGCGCGAAGGTCAGCGCGTAGGTGCGATGCGTCCTCACGTGCGGCGGGCCCCCACGGCCGGGCCCTCGGTCGTCTGTGGCAAAGACGCGCGGGCAGGGCTTCAGACTAATCCGAACGCGGTCCCTTTGCCTACCTGCGGCAGTCGCGCGGGATTGCCCTGTTGTGCGGAAGCACCAGCGCACAGGATTCTCTTCCGCACCGCGAGACAGGCGCAACCTTTGTTGGTTTGATGTTCACGATTTCTCGATCGGCGATCTCGAGTGCTGCCGCGCGCGACGGTCGAGAGGCTGATTTTCTACTCGGGCGGGTCGCCCGGTCGGTTTTTGCGTCAAAGTCATTTCGAGTAGGTGCCCATGAAGTCCCGCGTCGGACCGGTTCCGCCCTCCATCCTCTTGCTGCTTGCGTTTGGTGGCTCGGCGGAGGCCGCGACCGGCTGCTCCTCGCCCTACGTGGCGACAGACGCCTCCGATCTGTCAGCGGCCATCGCTTGCGCCAATAACAACTCCGACATTCAGATCAACATCCAAGGCACATCGGGAAACCCCGGCACGATCGATGTGACCGGCACTCCGCCCCCGGCAATCACCAGCACCGGCACCACGACCTTCTCGGGCGGAATCATCACCGACGACGGCTCGGCCAATGCGATGGGCCAGACCGTCCTCCAGCAGGCCGGGTCGGGTACCACGGTGCTCGGCACCACCACGACCTACAGCGGCGCCACGCTGGTGTCGCAGGGCACGCTCCAGGCGGCCGGCACGAACGTGTTCAGCCCGGCCAGCGACTTCACGGTCTCAAGCAACGGGTCGGTCCAGGGCACCCTCGATCTCAACGGGTTCAGCCAGACGATCGGGTCGCTGTCGGGTGGCGGCGCCGTGACCCTCGAGACGAATGCCGGCACGGTGCTGACCGTCGGCGCGAATGGGAAAAGCACCGGGTTCGACGGCATTATCTCCGGAGCCGGCGGCCTGACGCTCGACCCGTCGAACGGCTACACGGCGACGACCTTCAACCAAAACATCAACTTCAACCTGACTGGGCAGAATACCTACACGGGGCCGACCACCATCGACGTCGGTTTCCTGAGCTTGCAGAACGGGGCCACGGTCGGCGGCCCGATCCTCGTCAATAACAGTGCCGACCACCAGTTCGGTGGAACACTCGGGTTTTCAGGGTCGAACGGGGCTTCCGTTTTGGTGGGCAACGACATCTCGGGCCCCGGCGGCGTGGAAATAAACGGCGAGCAAGTCACATTCACCGGCAACCTGTCGGGCTACACGGGCCGCATCGGGATCGACGAATCGAGCAGTGACCCGGGTGCGCTGATCGTCGGCCGCAATGCGTTCGGCAACGCGTCGCTGTTCGTGGTCATCGACGCGAGCGGGACCTTCGACCTGAACGGCCATGCCGTCCAGCTCTCGGCACTGGGCGATGGCACCAGTTTTGGCAACGACCCGACCAATGTCGGCACCGTCCTGCTCAATGGGGGCACCCTGACGCTTGGGAACAACGGGGGCCAAAATCTCTTCGATTATTACGCCGGCCCAATCGCGGACGGCGCGATGGCGGGCGGCAGCCTCGTCAAGGTCGACCCGAGCACGCTGGAACTCGCCGCCGCCAACACCTACACGGGCGGCACTACAATCCAGGCCGGAACGGTGCAGATCGGCGACTCCGCGGCGCTCGGCACCGGCACGGTCACGCTCGCGGGCGGTACCTTCCAGGCGCTGGCAGGCGGCTCGCGCCGCGTCACCACCCCCGTCGCCGGGGGCCAGGGCCGCGACCCGCTCCACCCCAACGGCGCCGCGCTGTTCCTGACCGGCGCCATCACGGACGGCACCAATCCCGGCACGCTGACCTTCGCCAACACGGCCGGCAACAGCGAAACCGTCCTGTCGGGCACCAACACCGGCTTCACGGGCGCGACGGTGATCGCCTCCGGCGCGTCCGTGCAGCTCGCGGCCGCGGGCGCGCTGCCCGCGGGCGCCCTGGAGGTGCAGAGCAACGCCGCCCTGGACCTCGCGGGCTTCGACGGCTCGGTCACGGTGCTGACGGGTGCGGGCACGATCGAGAATTCCGGCGTCAACGCCGGCACCTCTCAGAGCGCGAACTCGCTCACGGTACAGTCGGGCAACTTCTCCGGTCTGCTGGCGGACGCGACCACCGGAAACACGTCCGGCACGCTGAGCCTCGTGAAGGTGTCTAACGGGACGCTGACCCTGTCGGGGTCCGGCGTCTACGACGGCGGCACGTTCCTGGACGCGGGACGGCTCGAGCTGGCGAGCGGCGATGCCATTGGGTCCAGCCGTCTCACGGCGGCCAACGGTACGACGGTCGGCTTCGCGGCTCCCGTCATCGAACTGGGAAACCCGATCACCCTGATCCCAGGAGGAAACAACGCGGCGTTCGACACGGAAGGCAACACCGCCATCCTGAGCGGCACCATCAGCGGCGGCGGCGGCCTGACCAAGGCCGGGGCGGGCGAGCTGCTGCTGCTCGCCGACAATACCTACACGGGCGGCACCACGATCAGCGCCGGCGTCCTGCAGCTCGGCGGCGGCCCCGCGGATACGGGATCGATCGTCGGCGACGTGGTCGACAACGGGACGCTCGTCTTCGTGCGGACGAACCCGGGCGCGTTCGACGGCACGATCTCCGGAACGGGCTTCGTGACGAACTACGACGGCACCCTGACCCCGACCGCCGCCAACACCTACGCGGGCGGCACCTTCATCGTCGGAGGCTCCAACCCGAACAGCGCGGTCGGCGACGGCGGCGTCGTCCAGGTGACCAATTCGACGCTGTCCGGCGGCACGGTCGTGTCGTCGTCGGTCGGCACGGGATCCGTCAACTTCGTCGGCGGAACGCTCCAGGCCGCCGCGCCCCTCACGATCGGCAACGCCCTCGCGGTGGTCGCTTTCGGCGGCACGATCGACAACGCCGGCAACGCCCTCACCCTCACGGGGCCGATCACCGGCGGCCGGACAAATGGCACGCTGACCTTCGCCAACAGCGCCGGCAACGGCGTCGCCACCGTACTGGCCGGCGCGAACACGTTCGCGGGCGGCGCGATCGTGACCGGCAACGTGGCGCTCGCCACCGCGAACGGGCTCGGGTCCGGCGCGCTGACGGTGACGGGCACGATCGACCTCGGCGGCTTCGACCAGGCGGTCACGACGCTCGACGGCAGTGGGCTCGTCACCAACACCGGCTCCTACGACGGCGCGCCGGGCACGACCAGCGCCAACACGCTCGCGGCGAACTCCGGCAATTTCTCGGGCACGCTGGTCGACGGGCAGGCGAGCACGGCGGCCGGCACCTTCGCGGGCACGGTCGCGCTCACCAAGGCGTCGGACGGCACGGCCTCGGGCGGCACGCTCGTGCTGTCGGGCACGAACCTCTACTCGGGGCCGACGCAGGTGAACGCCGGAACTTTGCAGGCGGGATCGACCGCGGGCTTCAGCCGCTTCAGCGCCTTCTCGCTCGCGCCGGGCGCGATCGTCGACGTGGGCGGTTTTACGAGCGAGATCGGCGCACTGTCGGGGTCGGGAACCGTGACGAACAGCGGCGCCGCCGCCACGCTCACGGCCGGCCGCCTGAACAACTCGACCACCTTCGCGGGCGCGCTCACCGACGGAGCCGGCCCGCTCGCCTTCACCAAGGTCGGCACGGGCACCCTCACCCTCACCGGCGCCAACACGTTGACCGGCGGCACGACGGTGGCGGCCGGCACGCTCCAGGTCGGCAACGGCGGGACGACCGGCTCCCTCGCGGGAAACGTGACGAACAACGCCGCCCTGGCCTTCGACCGCTCCGACGCCGTCACCTTCGGCGGCGGCATCACCGGGACGGGCTCGCTCGCGCAGCTCGGAACGGGCACGCTGATCCTCACGGGCGCCGAGACGTACACGGGCGGCACGACGGTGGCGGCCGGCACGCTTCAGGTCGGCAACGGTGGCACGACTGGCTCCCTCGCGGGCGACGTCGCCACCACCGGCACCCTCGCCTTCGACCGCTCCAACATTATTATTTATGGCGGCGCGATCACCGGGGCGGGCTCGCTCGCGCAGCTCGGCACGGGCACGCTGATCCTCACGGGCACCAACACCTACACCGGCGGCACCACGGTCGCGGCCGGCACGCTTCAGGTGGGCAACGGCGGAACGACTGGCTCGATCGCGGGCAACATCGCCACAACCGGCACCCTCGCCTTCGACCGATCGGACGCCTTCACCTTCGGGGGTACCGTCACCGGGGCGGGCTCGGTCGCCCAGCTCGGCACGGGTACCCTCACCCTCACCGGCGCCAACACTTACGCCGGCGGCACCACGGTCACGGCCGGAACGATCGCCATCGACAACGCCGGAGCGCTCGGCACCGGCGCGCTGAGCCTGGCAGACGGCACGACGCTCGCCTTCGGGAACAGCTTCGCGATCGCCAACCCCATTCGTTTCACCGGCGCGGCCGACCCGACGATCGACACGGGCGCCAATACGGACACCGTGTCGGGCCCGATCACCGGGCCGGGCGCGCTCACCAAGCTCGGCTCGGGCACGTTGATCCTGACCGGCACCAATACCTACACGGGCGGGACGGCGGTCGCGGCCGGAACCCTGGTCGGGTCGGCGACGGGTTTCGGAACGGGGACCATCGCCGACTCCGCCGCCCTGGTGATCGACCAGGGCACGGACGCGGCCTTAGCCAACACGATCTCCGGCCCGGGGTCGCTGACCAAGACCGGCGCCGGGGCGCTCGACCTCACGGGCGTCAGCACCCTGACGGGCCCCACGACGGTCGCGGCCGGAACGCTGCTCGTGGACGGGTCGCTGGCGGGGTCGGTCGTCACGGTGGGGTCCGGCGCCGTGCTGGGGGGCGCGGGCCGGGTCGGCGGCTTCGTGGCGGGCAACGGCGCCACCGTGGCGCCGGGGGTCGCGCGGCCCTTGTCCACGCTCGGCGTGGCGGGCGACGTGGCCTTCGGGCCGGGGTCGGTCTACCGGGTCGCGGTCGACCCGGCCGGCGGCACGGACGCGATCGTGGCCGGAGGGGCGGCGCGGATCACCGGTGGCACCGTGGACGTGCTGGCAGGGACCGGCGCCTATTCGACGGCCTCCGCCTTCGACATCCTGAGCGCGGCGCGCGGGGTGACGGGCGCGTTCACGGGCCTCACGACGACGACGAACCTGGCCTTCCTGACTCCCGTCCTGCGCTACGGGGCGGACGACGTGACCCTCGGCTTCGCGGCCAACGGCGTCAGCTTCGCGGACGTCGCCGCCACGCCGAACGAGCGCGCGGTCGCGGTTGCGGCGCAGGGTCTCGGCCCGACGTCGGGCGTGTTCGGGGCGCTCGAAACCCTGTCGGCCGCGCAGGCCCGCACCGCGCTGGACGCGCTGTCGGGAGCCGGCCACGCGAGCACGGTGACGGCCGCGATCCAGGACGCGCAGCGGGTCGGCGGCCTGCTGTTCGACCGCCTGTGGACGATCGGCGGCGGCGGCCTCGACGCCCGCACCCTCCTGCAGCAGCTGGCGCCCAAGGACGGGCCGGCCCTGCCGATCAACTGCTTCGCGCCCCTGCCGTCCACGACGCCCCCGCCCACCACCTACACCCTCTGGGGCGAGGGGTTCGGCGACTTCGGCCACGACGGGGGCGACCGTAACGGGGCGGGTATCGACCGGTCGCTCGGCGGCTTCGTGGTCGGGCTCGACGCGCCGATCCACGGCTTCACGGCGCCCTACCGCGTGGGCGTCGCGGGCGGCTACACCAACGATCAACTCGGGTCGACGGGCGCGGGCGGGTCGCAGGGGCCCGGGACGTTCGAAAGCATCTTCGGCGCGGTCTACGGCGGGGCGCGGTACGGCGCGATCGACGTTCGCCTCGCCGCCTCGGTCGCCGACAATTCGACGAGCATGACCCGCGCCGTCGTCCTCCCCACCCTCGCCGAAAGCGAGCGTTCGGTGTACGGCGGCAACACGGAGCAGGTGCAGGGCGAGGTGGGCTACCGCTTCTCCGGCACGCGCTGGGTCGCCGAGCCCGTCGCGGACCTGGGCTACGTCCACGTGCACCAGGACGACTACCGCGAGCGCGGCGGCGCGGCGGCGCTCGCGGGCGCCGCCGAGGACAACGACGTGGGCACCAGCACGCTGGGCGCCCGCGGCGAGGTCGCCCCGGTCGCCGGCATTCCCCTGGTGGCCCGCGCCTTCCTGGGCTGGCGCCACGCCTTCGGCGACGTGTCGCCCACCACCACGCTGGCCTTCGAGACGGGGTCGACGCCCTTCACGGTGGCGGGCGCGCCCATCGACCGCGACGCGCTCGCGGCCGAGGCGGGGCTCGACTGGCGCTATTCCGAGGCCGTGACGCTCGGCGCCTCCTACGTGGGCCAGATCGGCGCGCGAGACCAGGACAACGGCGTCAAGGGCCGCTTCGAAGTCCGGTTCTGAGCAGGGCCGAAGGAGCGAGGTCCGGCGTCAGGCGGGAAACGTTTCCGACCGTTCGGCCCTCTCGCGCAGCGCCGCGTTCTCGGCTTCCAACTCGGCCAGGCGGGCGCGCAGTGGCCCGACCGCCTCCTCGACCTCGGCCGCGGTGAAACGGGGTGTGAGGTGCTGCGGGCAGTTCCAGTCGAAGGCCTCCAGCCCGAGCGTGAAGCCGCGCTCGGGCAGGCCGCGGTAGCCGGGCGTGGCGAGCCGGGCCGCCAGGTCCGGTTCGGCCGCAAGGTCGTGAACGGTGAGGTGCGCCAGGACCTTCAGCCGGGCCCGGCGGGGATAATCGACCAGGATCAGGGCCACGCGATCGTCGGTCGCCACATTACCGAGGCTGATGTACTGGCGGTTGCCGCGGTAGTCGGCGAAGCCCAGCGTGGTCTCGTCGAGCACGCGCAGGAAACCGGGCGGGCCGCCGCGGTGCTGGACGTAGGGCCAGCCCGAGGCCGAGACGCTGGCCATGTAGAAGCTGTCGCGGATCGCGATGAAGTCGGCCTCGGCCCGGGTGAACCGGGTGAGGGCGCGGTCGACGTCCCCCCACAGGTGCGCCGAGCCCTGAGCGGCCTGCGCGGCCCGGACGCCGGGCGTCGAGAGCGCGTCGAGGAAACTGTAGGCCATGGGCCGCCTCCCGGAGGCGGTGCCCGATCGGCCGCCCCTGCCAAAGCGATATAGTCGGCCTGAACGGGCGCGGGTACCCGTTTGAGCGCGGAAGGTGGCCTTCCGGAACCGGAAAGGCGGCGGACGGCTTCGGGGCGCGCCATCGAGCGGCCCGGTCGCGACGGAGGCCATGCGCGCTTGCCGCCGCCCGCGAAGCCCGCTACTCCCGCGCTGAACTCGTTCGCGTCGCATCAGGGACTATGCAGGACCTCAACCGTCGTCGACTTGTCGGAGGCCTGGCCGCCACTGGGGCCGCGGCCGCGCTGGCTCGAACGGCCGGAGCCCAGACCACACCGCCGGGGCAGCCCGTGGCACGATTCGGTTTCGACGACGTCCAGAGGCGCGCGCGCGAGCTCGCGACCGTTCCGTTCGAGGCCAATCCCCCGCCCCTGCCCGACGCCATCGCCAACCTGGACTTCGACGCCTGGCGCGACATCCGCTTCCGGCCCGACCACGCCCTGCTGGAGGGCGGCCCGTTCCGCCTGGAGATGTTCCACCTGGGGCATCTCTACCCCCGCCCCGTTACCGTCAACGTGGTGCGCGAGGGCATCCCCACGCCCGTCCCCTACTCCACGGGCCTGTTCGACTACGGCCGCACCAAGATCGACAGGCCGCTGCCCGTGAACCTCGGCTTCGCGGGCTTCCGGCTGCACTACGCGCTGAACCGTCCCGACGTCCTGGACGAGGTCATCGCCTTTCTGGGCGCGAGCTACTTCCGCTTCCTGGGCCGCGGGCAGCGCTACGGCATGTCGGCGCGCGGGCTCACCGTCAACACGGGCACGACGGACGAGGAGTTCCCGTTCTTCCGCGAGTTCTGGATCGAGGCCCCCCAGCTCGGCGCCACCCGCGCGACCGTGTGGGGCCTGCTCGACGGCGCGGCGGTGACGGGCGCCTACCAGTTCGTTGTCTACCCCGGCGCCGACAGCGTGGTGGACGTCGACATGACCCTCTACCCTCGCCGGTCGGACGTGCGGCTGGGCGTGGGAGCGCTGACCTCCATGTTCTTCACCAGCCAGAACGACCGCCGCTACTTCGGCGACTTCCGGCCCGAACTGCACGATTCGGACGGCCTGCTGCTGCATTCGGGCACGGGCGAGTGGATCTGGCGGCCGCTGCGCAACCCGGTCGCGGAGGACACCTCGGCCTTCCTGGACCGCAATCCCGCGGGCTTCGGCCTGCTGCAGCGCGACCGCATCTTCGAGGACTACCAGGACCTCGACCTCGCCTACGAACTCCGCCCGAGCTATTGGGTCGAACCGCGCGGCACCTGGGGCGAGGGCCGCGTCGACCTGGTCGAACTGCCGACCGCCGACGAAACCAACGACAACATCGTGGCGTCCTGGATCCCGGCCGAGCCGATCCAGGCGGGCAAGCCTTTGAGCTACGGCTACACGGTGACCGCGAGCCTCAACCTGCCGCGCCTGTCGCCAGGGGGGCGCGTCAACCGCACCTTCCAGACCCAGGCGCGCGCGCTCGGCTCCGACGAGGTGGTGGCGCCCAACTCGCGCCGCTTCCTCATCGACTTCGAGGGCGGCGACCTCGCCTATTTCAGCCAGGACCCTTCGCTGGTCAGCGTGGTGCCGACCTCCACCAACGGCCGCATCCTGCGCTCCTTCCTGGTGCCCAACCCGCATATCGGCGGCTTCCGCGCCGCCATCGACGTCGAACTGGAGTCCCAGCAGAGCACGGACCTGCGCGCCTTCCTGAAGGCGGGCAACCGGGCGCTCACGGAAACCTGGACCTTCCCGTGGAAGGCGCCCTGACGGCCGCCGCGACGATCCGCGACGGGCGGCTCGACGACCTCGACGCCCTGGAGCGGCTGGAGAACGCGGTGTTCGACACGGACCGGCTGAGCCGCCGCAGCCTGCGCCGCTTCCTGCTCGCGGGCACCACGGCCGTGGCGGTGGCCGACAGGGGCGGCGCGCTCGCGGGCTACGCCATGGTGGGGTTCCGCGCGGGATCGAAGCTCGGGCGGCTGTTCTCGCTCGCCGTGGACCCGGGCGCCGGACGGCTGGGCCTCGGCCGCGCGCTCCTCGGCGCCTGCGAGGAAGCCGCGCGGACACGGGGCTGCGCGGCGGTCCGGCTGGAGGTGCGGGCCGACAACGCGCCCGCGGTCGCGCTCTACCGCGCGGCGGGCTACCGGCAGTTCGGCGCCCTGCCCGACTATTACGAGGACGGTGCCGCGGCGCTGCGGTTCGAGCGGATCGTGGCGGGCGCGGATGGCCGAGATGGGCCGCCGGGTCCCACTACCCTGTAACGATCCGGCACCGGTCCGACGAAAGCCAATCGGCCTGACCGGCGGCAAGGCGGGTCCGCCAAACCGCTGTCGCCGCAGGGACGTTCGTGACAGGAGAGCCGGATGCCGAACGCCGACGCCCCCGGCCCTTCGCGGATGACACCGATGCCCAACGCCCCCCTGCCCGGACCCGACGCGGACGCCGCGGCGTGAAGCGGCCCGCCCTGACGCTGGCCTGCCTGGGCGGGGTGCTGCTGCTCCTCATGCTGGCGGGGCTCGCCCTGGTCTGGCCGGGTCCGGACACCCCGGGCGCGGAAACGCGGGTCAACATCTTCGTGGGCCTGCTGTTCGTCGGCCTGCTCGTCTATTTCGCGGCGATCCGGCTGGTGCTGCGGCACCGGCTGCCGCCCGGTTCGCTGTGGATCGTGTTCGGCGTCGCGGTCGCGATGCGCGCCGCCATCCTTCCCGCCAACCCGGTTCTGTCGTCCGACATCTTCCGCTACGTGTGGGACGGCAAGGTGCAGGCGCAGGGCATCAACCCCTACCGCTACGTGCCCGCCGACCCGGCCGTCGCCAACCTGCGCGATCCGGCCACGTTCCGCTACATCAACCGGGCCACCTACGCGCGCACCATCTATCCCCCGGCCGCGCAGGTCGTGTTCGCCGTCGTGGGTTTCGCGAGCCAGGGCGTGACCGGCCTGTGGAGCATCACCGTCATGAAGCTCGCCATGGTGCTGCTGGAGGTCCTCGGCATGGCCTGCATGGTGCGCCTGCTCGCGTCCGTGGGCCTGCCGCGCGAGCGGGTGCTGATCTACGCCTGGAACCCGCTGACCCTGTGGGCCTTCGCGTGCGACGGCCACATCGACGCGGCCGCGGTCGGCCTGCTCGGGGTCGCGCTGCTGTTCCGGGGCCGGCGGCGCGACGGGCTCGGGAGCGCGTTCCTCGCCGCGGCGGCGCTGGTCAAGTTCATCCCGGTCGCCGTGGCGCCGGCCTTCGCGCGCGGCGGCTCCCTGCTGCGGCCGGCCCTGGCGGGCACCGCGGTGATCGTCGGCCTCTACGCCCTCTACGCTTCGGCGGGCACCAACGTGCTGGGCTTCCTGTCCGGCTACGGCGCGGAGGAAGGGCTCGACACCGGCAGCGGGTTCTGGCTGCTCGCCGGCCTATCCCACCTCGTCGCGCTTCCGCCGGTCGCCACCAAGCTCTACATGGCGGCGGTGGTAGCTGGCTACGCGGCCCTCGCGCTGTGGATCCTGCGCGGACGAGCCACGAATACGCTCGCGGACGTGACGATGCTGTGCCGCGACACCGGCATCCTGGCCGCCTACGCCACGGCGGCGATCAGCCCCCACTATTCCTGGTACTTCTCCTGGATGGCGCTGCCCTGCATCGTGTCGCCGGTCCCGGCGGTGGTGTGGCTGTCGTCCGCGCCCGTCCTGCTCTACCTCGATCCGTTCCACGACCGGTTCTTCTGGCCCGCGACCGTTTACGTGCCCGCCCTGGGCCTCGCGGCCTGGAGCCTGTGGCGCCGCCGCGGACCGCCGTCCCCCGCCGCCCTCGCGGCACCCCAGGGAGCCATCTGATGACCCTCGCACGACTTCCCGAACGGCGAGCCGCGGGCGGCGGTCGGGTCGCGATCGCCCTCGCGCTGCCCCTCGCCCTGGCCGCGACGGCGCCCGCCCCCGCGCGCGACGTGCCCGGCTACGGCACCGTGTCCTTCCCGACCTCCTGCGCGCCCGCCGTGCAGGCGGACTTCGAGACCGCGCTGGCCCGGCTGCACGATTTCGACGGACCCGGCGACGCTTTCCAGGCGGTGGCCGCCGCCGACCCGCACTGCGCCATCGCCTGGTGGGGCGCGGCGATGAGCGCGCGCGGCAACCCGCTCGCGGGCGCGCCCGACCGCGCCGCGCTGGAAACGGGCAAGGCCTGGATCGGCCGCGCGCTCGCGGCGGGACCGGCGTCACCCCGCGAGGCGGCCCTCATCGCGGCGCTCGCGGTCTACTACCGCGATCCGGGCGAGGACCACGCCGCCCGCACCGGCGCCTACGAGGCCGCGATGCGCCGCGTGGCCGCGGACTACCCCGAAGATGCGGACGTGCAGAGCTTCTTCGCGCTGGCGATCCTGGAGGCCGTCGACCTCACCGACAGGACCTTCGCGCGCCAGCGGGAAGCGGGGCGCATCCTGGAGCGCGTGTGGGCCGCGAACCCCGACCACCCCGGCGCACCCCACTACCTCATCCACGCTTACGACTACCCGCCGCTGGCCGCAGGCGCGCTCGCCGCTGCGCGCCGCTACGCCGGGATCGCGCCGGCCTCCATGCACGCCCAGCACATGCCCTCGCACATCTACTCCATGCTGGGGCTGTGGCGGGACTCGATCGCGGCGAACCGATCGGCCGCCGCCGTGGTGGCGCACGGCACCGCGCATACCACGACCTGGATGGACGCCGCCGACCCGCACGGCATGGACTTCATCGCCTACGCGCACCTCCAACTCGGGGAGGACGCGGCCGTGGCGGCCGTCCTCGCGCAGGCCCCGTCCACCGAGGAGCGCACGCTGGTCGCGGCCCGCTATCTGCTGGAACGCGGCGACTGGGCGGGAGCGGCCTCCATGCCCGTGGCCGCCCGCTCGCCGCTCGAAACCGTCACCGTGCGCTTCGTGCGCGCCCTCGGCGCCGCGCGGAACGGGCAACCCGCCGCGGCGCGCGACGAGGTCGCGGCCCTGCGGGCGCTGCGCGGCCCGGTGCTCGACCGCGAGGGCGCCTACTGGGCGGGGCTCGTCGACGTCTACGCGGGCGCCGCCGAGGCCTGGACGACCTTCGCGTCCGGCGACACCGACGCGGCGCTGCGGCAGATGGCCGAGGCCGCCGTCGCGGACGACGCGCGGGAGAAGCACATCCTGCTCGAAAACAAGCTGCTGCCGATCCGCGAGCTCGACGGCGAGCTGCTGCTCGCGGCCGG
>CAXTFJ010000020.1:43415-49371 GCA_964243405.1 uncultured Lichenihabitans sp.
ATCTGCCCCGCACCGGCAAGCCGTCCGGCTGCGCCGCCGGACGTCCGGCCGAGGCGGCTGCGGCCTTCCAGGCGAGCCTCCTTTCCGCGCCGAACCGTTTCAGGAGCCTGCTCGGCGCGGCGCGGGCCGCCCGCGCGCTCGGTCGGCCGGATGAGGCGAGGCAGCGCTACACGGAGGCCACGGCGCTGGTCGCGAGCGCCTCGCCCGGACGCCCCGACATCGCCGAAGCGCGCCGGGCGTCGCAGCCCGACCAGCTCTGACGTCGCGCCGCCGCGATGTCGCGGAAAGCGGCCGATGGGAGGCGGAGCCCTGCGGTCCCGTAACGCCTCGTTGAAGTTTGTCTGGTTATGTTGACCGATCCCGCTGGTCGAAGGGGTTCGTCGATTGGTCCGTGGCGCGCGCAAGGAAGCCGAGGAAACGGCATGGCTTCTGCGCGAGGCCCTTCAGGCGCTGCCGGACGCCGTCACGGTGTTCGACGCCGAGGACCGGCTCGTCTTCTGGAACGGGCATTACGAGCAGATGTACCCGCGTCGGGCTCCCCTGCGCCGGGGCATCCGGTTCGAAACGCTGCTGCGCGAGGCCCTCGCGGAAGGCTCGATCGCCGAGGCGGTGGGGCGCGAGGAGGCCTGGATCGAGCAGAGGATGCATCGCCACAGGAACCCCGCCGGGTCGCACGAGAGCCGGCTGGCGACCGGGCGCTGGATCCGCGTCCAGGAATACCGCAGCCCGGACGGTTGGTCGATCAGCATTCGGAGCGACATCTCCGACCTGAAGGAGAAGGAGGAGTCGTTCCGGCTCCTGTTCGAGGCCAATCCGACGCCGATGTACGTCATGGACTTCGCGACGCTGCGGCTCGCGTCCGTCAACGACGCGGCCCTGGCGCTCTACGGCTACGACCGCGCCCGCTTCGTCACGATGACGGCGCTGGACCTTCGACCGGAGCGCGACCACGCCGAATTCCTCCGCTTCGTTGAAGACGGGTTCGCCTACAGCAATACCGGGAGCCGCTCCTGGACGCACGTGCGGGCGGACGGACTGGAAATGACCGTCGTACCCTACAGCCGGCCGCTCACCATGGACGGCCGGTCGATGTGCGTCGTCTGCGTGGTCGACATGACCGAACGGCTGAAGGCCGAGGACGAGGTGCGGCAGACGTGGGCCTTCCTCAACAGCGTGGTGGAATCGATCCCGCTCGGCCTGTTCGTCAAGGACATGGGCGACCGCGGCCGGTACGTCGTCTACAATCGCGCTGGCCTGGCCCTGGCCGGCCGGAGCCAGGAGGCGACGATCGGCCGCCTGGACGAGGACATATTCCCCGCCGAGGAGGCCGACCGCTTCCGTAAGCAGGACATCGACGTGATGCGCGCGAGTAGGCTGCAGCTCTTCGCCGAGACGGCGCTGCTCCGTGGCGACGGCGAGGTGCGCGCGACGCTGGCGCGGAAGCTGCCGATCGCGGACCAGCGGAGCGGTGAGCCGCGCTACATCGTGGGCATCGTCGAGGACGTCACAGAACGGCAGCGGATGGCGTCGCGGTTGACCCACATGGCCCACCACGATGCGCTCACGGGCCTGCCCAACCGCACGCTCCTGCACCTTCGCCTCGGGGCGCTGGTGAGCGAGGGACCTCGCGCCATAGCGCTCCACTACATGGATCTCGACGGCTTCAAGGCCGTGAACGACACCTTGGGACACCGCGTCGGCGACAGCCTGCTGTGCGCCGTGGCGGCTCGGCTGTCGCGGGTCCTTTCGCCATCGGACCTCGTGGCGCGGCTCGGCGGGGACGAGTTCGTGGTGCTGCAGGAGGGTGTCGAGACCGCGGACGCCGCGACCGCGCTGGCCCGGCTATTGGTCGCGACCGTGGGGGCACCCTACGACGTGGACGGGCACCACGTGGTCATCGGGGCTTCCGTCGGCATCGCGATCGCGGAGCACGCGCTGGACGACGCGGACGCCCTGCTGCGCAACGCGGACACGGCCCTCTACGCCGTCAAGGCGGAGGGCGGCCGCGCGTGCCGGCTGTTCGCGCCCGAAATGGACTCCAAGGCCTCCCTTCGCCGCGAGTTGGCCGGCGAGTTCATGCGCGCGCTGGCCGACGAGGAGTTCGAGCTCTTCTACCAACCCTTCGTCGACGCGGGCGCGGGCACCCTGGCGGGCTTCGAGGCGCTCGTGCGGTGGCGCCACCCGCTGCGCGGCCTGATCGCCCCGTGCGACTTCATCCCCGTGGCCGAGCAGATCGGGCTGATCGGGGCGCTCGGCGGCTGGGTGGTGCGGCAGGCCTGCCGGGACGCCGCGTCGTGGCCGATTCCCTGCACGGTCGCGGTGAATCTGTCGCCGGTCCAGTTCGAGGAACCGGATCTTCTCGAGACGGTCCGGTCCGCGTTGGACACCTCCGGCCTGGAGCCCGGACGGCTCGAGCTCGAGATCACGGAAACGGTCCTGCTCGACGGCAGCGACCGCAACCTCGCCGTGCTGGAGGATCTGCGCGCGCTCGGGGTCAGGATCGCGCTGGACGACTTCGGGACAGGATTCTCGTCGCTGAGCCACCTGCAGCGCTTCGCGGTCGACAAGATCAAGATCGACCGGTCGTTCACCCGTGGCCTCCCGCTCGACCGCGGCTCGCTGGCCGTGCTCCGGGCGGTGGTGGCGCTCGCGCGGAGCCTCGACATCGACACGACGGCCGAGGGCGTGGAGACGGACGGCCAGTTCGCCTGCGTCAGCGCCGAGGGCTGCGGCGCCGTGCAGGGCTACCTGCTGGGCAGGCCGGCTCCGCTGGCGGAGCTCGCGCCGTGGTTCGTTCCGGCGTCCGCGAGCGTGGCCGCCTGAGGGCATCGCCCGGCTTGCGGGCGGAGGCGCGAAACCGCTACGAAGCCCCGCGCCCGGGATCGGTCCCGTGGGCCGCCCCGGGGTGAGGACACGATGACCGGTTCGCTGAGCGAGCGCCTGCGGGACGGAGTGCGCGAGGCCTGGGAGACCGCCGCCGGGCATCGCTTCACGGTCGAGCTGATGGCGGGCACGGTCCCCGACGCCGTCATGGCGCGCTACCTCGTGCAGGACCACCGCTTCCTCGACGAATTCTTGGGGCTGCTCGGGGCCGCGATGGCGGGCGCGGACCGGCTGTCGTCCCGCATCCGCCTCGGCCGGTTCGCGGGCGCGGTGGCGGGGGAGGAGAACACCTATTTCCTGCGCGCCTTCGCGGCCCTCGGCGTCACGGAGGAGCGGCGGCGCACGGAGCCCCACACCGCGGCGACCGCGGGGTTCAAGGCCATCATGCAGGAAGCGGCCGCCACGCGAAGCTACGCCGCGGCGCTCTCCGTGCTGGCCGTGGCCGAATGGCTCTACCTCGACTGGGCGCAGCGTGCCCCGGCCCCGGCGCCCGGAAGTTTCGTCCACGCGGAATGGATCACGCTGCACGACAATTCCGACTTCCGCGACCTCGTGGGTTTCCTGCGCACCGAGCTGGACCGCGTGGGCCCCGTGGAGGAGCCGCGCTGCCGCGACCTGTTCGGCCGGGCGGTCGCGCTCGAAGGCGCCTTCTTCGACGCCGCCTACGCGGCCGAGGGCTCGCCCGAAAGGTAGCGGGGCTTTCGACGTCCACCGACACAAGAGCGCCCGGCTGTTCAGCTCAAGTTCAAGGGGCCGGGTCCTTATTCACCCTGGGTCGCGTCGTGTCGTTTCCCGGAGGTCGCCCATGCGCTCCGTTCCGTCTCGTCTTCTGGCCGTGCTGGCCGTCACCGTCTTCGCCCTGCTGGGCGCTCAGGCCCGGGCCCAGGCGCCCGAGAAACGCATCGCGCTCGTCATCGGCAACGCGGCCTACCAGGCCGGTCCGCTCGCGACGGCCGCCAACGACGCCGGCCTGGTGGCCCAGACCCTGCAGGCCGCGGGGTTCGACGTCGTGGGCGCCCGCGACCTCGACGAGGATGCGTTGCGCCAATCCCTGCGCGACTTCGTCGACAAGGCGGCCGCGTCTGGCCCGGACACGGTGGCCTTCCTCTACCTCGCGGGCTACGGCCTGCAGCTCGAGGGCGAGAATTATTTCGTTCCCGTCGACGCGCGGATCGCGGCCGCCGCGGACGTGGCCGTGCGCGCCGTGCGCGTGTCGGACTACGTCAGGAGCCTGGCGGCCCTGCCGCTCAAGGCCCGGTTCGTGGTCCTGGACGCCGCGCACGGGACGCCGTTCGCCGGGCCCGCCACCCAATTGGCCGGCGGGCTCGCGCTGACCGACGCCGACCCGGGCACGCTGGTGGCCTTCAACGCCGCTCCCGGCACGGTCGGGCCTACCGAGGCGGGCCCTTACGGCGCCTACGCCCAGGCCCTGGCCCAGGCCATGCGCGAGGGCGGACTGGCGCCGGCGCCGCTGTTCGACGGCGTGCGCCTGCGCGTGAGCGAGGCGACCAAGGGCGCCGAGGTGCCGTGGGACGCCTCACGGATCGACGCGCCCTTCGTGTTCTTCGACCGGGCGGCCGACGCGCCGGGGAGCGGACAGGCTGGGCAGGTCGCGGCCCTCAGCCGCAAACCCCTGCGCGACATCGGGCCGGCGGACGCCTACGCGGTCTGCCTCGGGCGCGACGACCTGAAGCTCTACCAGGAGTTCGTGACGGACTACCCCGGCGATCCGGAGGCCCGGCGCGTACGGGCCCTGATCGCGGCCCGGCGCGAGGCGATCGTCTGGCGCCGCAGCTGGCTCGTCAACACGGCCGACGCCTACTGGTCCTACCTCACCCGCTACCCGCGCGGCCCGCACGCCTGGGATGCCCGCCGCAGGCTGACCCATCTGGCCGCCGCCTTGGCGCCGCCGCCGCGGTTCGACCCGATCGTCTACGACGTCCCGCCCCCGCCGCCCGAGGAGGAGGTCTACGTCGAGCGGCCGGTCCTCTACCTCGCCGATCCGGTCTACGATCTGCCGCCGCAGCCGCTCCTGCCGGTCGTGTTCCTGCCGCCGCCGGACGAGATCGTCGTGCTGCCGCCGCCGCCGCCTCCGGTCGCACTCTACGCCCTTCCCACCCCGTTCTTCGTGCCCGTGCCGGCCTACGTCTCGGCACCCGTCTTCATCAGTCCGCCTCCCGACGACGTCCTGTACGCCAACATCCACAACACGACGGTGATCAACACGTTCAACGAGCGCAACGCCGCCGCCGTGTCCCGGCCGGGTCAGGCCCTGGGTCCGGCGGCGGCCGCCGTGGGGACCGGAGCGCTCGTGGGAGCGGCCGTTGGGATCGCGGCGACCCACGTGGCCCTGCCGCCCTCGATCGCGCGGCGAACCGCCCAGCAATCCGCTCCGCCGGCGCTGCCCGGCACCCCGGGCGGTGGGCGGCCCGTCCAGGGCAATGCGTCGGCCGTAGCGCCCTCGCCCCAGCCGCTCGTCCGCCCCGGTTCGCCGGAGCCGTCGCGGGTCGGACATGCGCTGCCGGGATTGGGCGGCCGTCCCCTTCCCGAACCGGCGGGCCAGGCCGCAACTCCCGGGCCGTCGCAAGGCCGCGCGGCGCCGCTGGCCGACGCCGTCCGGAAGCCGCTGCCCGCGCAAGGGGCGCAGCCGGTGCCGCAGCACGCCGCCATTCCGGCAACGCCCGGCCTTCGAGATCCGGCTCGACCCCCGTCGAGTCCGACGGTGCAGGCCCGTCCCGCTCCCGCCGAGATCGCGCGTCCGAACGGGGCCGCGACCGCCGTTTCCCCGCAGAAGCCCGATCCGGGCCTCGCCCGTGCGCGCCAGCAGGCCGACGTGCAGCGTCGCGACGACCTCGCGCGCCAGCAGCAGGGTCAGCAGGCGGCGGAACGCCAGCAAAGGCAGGCGCAGGACGCGCAACGCGCCAACGCCCAGCGGGCGCAGGCCCAGGCGGCGGCCCAGCGGCAAAGGGAGCAGGACGCCGCGCGCCAGAACGGCTTGCGGCAGCAGCAGGCCCAGCAGGCCGCGCAGCGCGAGCAGGCCCAGCGCGCGAGGGCCGCGCAGGCCGACCAGCAG
>CAXTFJ010000021.1:0-14243 GCA_964243405.1 uncultured Lichenihabitans sp.
AGATCGAGGTCGAGATGCAGTCCGGCCGGCCGATCTACGATTTCTGGATGAACGACTCGGATTTCATCGGGACCCACCCCCGATACAACGACATCGTCGAGGGATCGCTGACCGATTTCATGGCCGGCTCGGGCAAGGACGTCACCAGCCCAACCCTCGACCTGCAGGACTTCATGGGGCTGAGTTTCGGCACCTTCACCGACGGCAAGCTCTACCAGCTGCCCGATCAGCAGTTCGCCAATCTCTACTGGTTCCGCTACGACTGGTTCCAGAAGCCGGAGCTTAAGAGCCGCTTCAAGGCCAAGTACGGTTACGACCTGGGCGTGCCGGTCAACTGGTCGGCCTACGAGGACATCGCCGACTTCTTCACCAACGACGTGAAGGAGATCGATGGCCAGCGTGTTTACGGCCACATGGACTACGGCAAGAAGGACCCCTCGCTGGGCTGGCGTTTCACCGACGCGTGGCTGTCCATGGCGGGCGCGGGCGACCGCGGGCTGCCCAATGGCAAGCCCGTCGACGAATGGGGCATCCGGCTCGAGAACGGGGTGCCGGTGGGCTCCTCCATCACGCGCGGGGGCGATGCCAACGGACCGGCGGCGGTCTACGCGCTCACCAAATACATCGAGTGGCTCAAGAAATACGCGCCGCCGGAGGCCGCCGGCATGGACTTCCTGGAGTCCGGCCCGGTGGTGGGCCAGGGTCACATCGCCCAGCAGATCTTCTGGTACTCGGCCTTCACCGACTCGGCCCGCCAGCCCGGCCCCGTGATGAACGAGGATGGCACGCCCAAGTGGCGCATGGCGCCCTCGCCGCACGGCGCCTACTGGAAGGAGGGCATGAAGCTCGGCTACCAGGACGTGGGCTGCTGGACCATGCTGAAATACGCGCCGCTCCCCAACGTCAAGGCGGGCTGGCTTTACGCGCAGTTCTGCACCTCCAAGACCGTGACGCTGAAGAAGGCGCTCACCACGCTTCACCTGATCCGCGAGAGCGACGTGTGGCACCAGGCCATGACCGACCTCGCCCCGAAGGTCGGCGGGCTGGTCGAATTCTACCGCAGCCCCGCGCGCAAGCAGTGGACACCCACCGGCGTGAACGTGCCGGACTACGGCAAGATGGCCCAGGTGTGGTGGCAGAACATCGCCAACGCGATCTCGGGCGAGGTGACGCCCCAGCAGGCCATGGACGGGCTCGCGCGCGACCAGGACGCCATCATGTCCCGGATCGAACGGTCCGGCGTTCAGGGCAAGCTCGGCCCCAAGATGAACAAGGAGCAGACGGCCGAGTATTGGTACGCCCAGGCCGAGAAGGACGGCAACCTCGCGCCCCAGCGCAAGCTCGCCGACGAGAAGCCGAAGGGCGAGACGGTCGACTACGACACGCTCATCAAGAGCTGGCCCTCGACCCCGCCCAAGCGCGCCTGACCCACCGGGTCTTGCCCTTCTCCCGCCCCGCGGGAGAAGGTGCCCGACAGGGCGGATGAGGGGACTCGCGAACCGCATTTCCCCCTCATCCGTCGAGCTTTGGTGAGCCCATGTCCGTCCTCGTCATCGACCAAGGCACGACCTCAACCCGGGCGATCGTCTTCGGGCCGGATGCGCGGCCGGTGGCGACCGCCCAGGAGGAATTTCCGCAGCACTTCCCTCGGGCGGGCTGGGTGGAACACGAGCCCGAGGACCTGTGGCGCACGGCGCTGTCTACGGCGCGCATCGCGCTTCGCAAGGCCGCGGACCAAGGCGTGACGGTCGCGGCGCTCGGCATCGCCAACCAGCGCGAAACGACCCTGCTGTGGGACCGCCGGACCGGCAAGCCCGTCTGCAACGCGATCGTCTGGCAGGACCGGCGCACGGCCCCGCTCTGCGCCGAGCTCAAGGGGAACGGTGCCGAGCCGCTCGTGCGGGACCGGACGGGCCTGCTGCTCGACCCCTATTTCTCGGCCACCAAGCTCGCCTGGATGCTGGAGCAGGTGCCCGGCGCGCGCGAACGCGCCAAACGGGGCGAGCTCGCCTTCGGCACGGTGGACAGCTACCTCGTTTGGCGCCTGACGAACGGGGCCGTCCACGTCACCGACGCCACCAACGCCAGCCGGACGGCGCTCTACGACATCCATCGCGGCCGGTGGGACAACGATCTTCTCAAGCTCTTCGGAGTGCCGAAATCCCTGCTGCCCGACGTGCGCGACTGCGCGGCGGAGTTCGGCGAGGCCTCGTCCGAGCACCTGGGCGTCGCGCTGCCGATCCGCGGCATCGCGGGCGACCAGCAGGCCGCGCTGATCGGCCAGGCCTGCTTCGAACCCGGCATGGTGAAATCCACCTTCGGCACGGGCGCCTTCGTGCTGCTCAACACGGGCGAGCGCGCCGTGCCCTCGACCCACCGCCTGCTCACGACCGTGGCCTACCAGCTCAAGGGCCGCCGCACCTACGCCCTGGAGGGTTCCATCTTCTCGGCGGGCGCCACCGTGCAATGGCTGCGCGACGGGCTGAACCTCGTGCGCTCCTCGGCGGAGACGGGGGCCCTGGCGGCGCAGTCCGACCCCGACCAGCCCGTCTACATCGTGCCCGCCTTCGTGGGCCTCGGCGCCCCCACCTGGGACGCCGAGGCGCGGGGCACCATCACGGGGCTCACGCGCGGCTCGACCCGGCGCGAGATCGCTCGCGCGGCGTTGGAATCCACCGCCTTCCAGACGCGCGACCTGCTCGACGCCATGAAGGCCGACTTCGCCGACCCCAGCGCCGAGGCGGCCGTCATCCGCGCCGACGGCGGCATGAGCGCCAGCGACTGGACGATGCAGAGCGTGGCCGACATGATCGACGCGCCCGTGGACCGCCCCGCCGTACTGGAAACCACCGCGCTCGGCGCCGCCTACCTGGCGGGCTGGCAGTCGGGCCTCTATCCCGACCCGGCCGAGTTCACGAAAACCTGGAACCTCGACAAGCGCTTCACCCCCGCGATGGACGCGGCGACGCGGGAGTGCAAGCTCGCGGGCTGGCACGACGCGGTGGCGCGGGCAATTTTGAAGCCTTGATCGTCGAAGCGGCTGCCGAGCGGCCCTTGCGGGCGCGGCGTTCGATCGCCAGGACGCCTATGCGTCGCGCCGATTGAAGATCCGATATCCGGCTGGTTTCCGGGTCCTGGCGGCGCGCGTCTCTCCCACCTTCGCCTGAAGGCCGTTGGAACTTCGGGTCAGACCGGTCCATGGCTAAGCTGGCCCGCATGCGTCGCGGCGTCGAAAGGGATCTGCCCGAATGAAATCGCCGCGTCTGGCCTTGTTCGTCCTCGAAGCGCTGCCGAACGCGCGCGCAGTCAGGCGGTTCGTCGCGGATCACGCGGCCGACATCGCCTTCGTGGGCCTGTCCAATGCCGAGCGTCCCAGCGCGGGCGGCCTGTTCGGGCAGATGAGGCGGCACCTCAGGCGGTCGGGCCCCGGCTTCCTTCCCTACCTCGCCGTCAACTTCGGTCTTCCGGACCTGCTGCGCGGACTCTACCCGCTGCTGTCGGCGGCGGCGCCCAAGACCGACGCTTCGGAGGGCGTCCCGCTTCGTGTCCTGTGCGGCCGGCTCGGCATCCCGACGCTGCGCGTGGACGACGTCAACGGCGCGGAGGTCGCCGCAACCTTCGCGGCCCGTGCGCCCGACCTGATCGTGGCGTTTCACTTCGACCAGATCTTCTCGGCCGCGACGCTCGCGCTGGCACCGCTCGGTGGCGTGAACGTGCATCCCGGCCTGCTGCCGCGCCACCGTGGGCCGGTGCCGACGATCCACGCGCTGGCCGACGACCCACCCTCCTTCGGGGTGACGGTCCACCGGCTCGCCGCGCAGATCGATGCGGGCGCGATCCTCGCGCAGGAGGCCGTGCCGCTGCCCGCCGGAACGAGCGCCTCGGGCGCCGCCGTGCTGCTGCACGAGCATGCGCGCCCCATGCTCGATGATGTGCTGGCCACGGTCGCGCGGGACGGCCTGCCGGACGGACGGACCGTTTCCGTCCTGCCCTACTGCCCCTTCCCCGACCCGGCGATGCTCCGTCGCCTGCGCCGGAGCGGCCGCAGGCTGACCTCGCTGCAGGACCTGCGCGACGCGCTCGCGCTTAACGGTTCGAGCCGATGACGGTGTCCCGGCGCGCGGCCCCGGGCGTCGGACAGAATCAGGCGCCGTTGCATCGGCGCAACAGGCGTAGGTTCCGATTTGGGCGACAGTGCTTTACAAGATCTGACCGACCGTCGGGACGATGTCGCTCCCTTTGACAAGCTCGCCGATTGGCTGCCTAGCTGGCGCCACGCGGAACTGGACATTCGGCCCATGCAACCGATTAACCGGGTTCAGGAAAACATCGTGGCCCGCCACGAACGGCGCTTCCTGAACTGGGCTTGCGCCCGGATGCCGGACAGCGTGACGTCCGACCACCTGACGGTTCTGAGCGTGCTGGGAGCCTTCACGGTCCTCGGCGGCTACGTCGGCAGCCGCACCGACCCCCGCTTCCTCGTGGTCGCGATCCTCGGCTTCATCCTCAACTGGTTCGGCGATTCGCTCGACGGAAGTCTCGCCCGCTACCGCAAGGTCACCCGGCCGCGGTACGGCTATTTCCTCGACCATTCCGTCGACGCGCTCTCCACCCTGCTGATGATCGGGGGCATGGGGTTGTCGCCCTACCTGCGGACCGACGTCGCGCTGTTCGCCGTGGTGGGCTACCTGGCGCTCTGCATCCACGTGTTCCTGCGCAATTACGTGACGGGGACCTTCCAGCTGACGTTCATGTATCTCGGCCCCACCGAGTTGCGCATCGTCTTCGTGGCCCTGACCGTCTTCATGCTGTTGGGCGGCCCGACCCATTGGGCCGGGTCCGCGGCCCTGACGGACTGCGATATCGTCCTGCTGGTGATCGGCGGCATCTTCTTCTTCCTTTTCGGCAGCAGCACCCTCGCCATGGCGTCCGAACTGCGGGCACTCGACGGCAACGCGCGTCCCTCGGATGTCAGCGCCCAGCGTTCGCCCTGGTGCGATCCGGGGCTCGACGGCGCCGCGAAACGGGCGCGGTCCTGAGGCGGACCGGGTCGCGTCCAAGGACCGGTCGAAGCCGCGCCTCGGCGAGGGCGCGGAACGGTTGAACTCATGCGCGTCACCTTCCGCTGCGACCCCGCCCTGATCGATCGCCTTCCGCGCCCCGTCCCGGCCCGTGCGGCGCTGCCCGACTGGCTGCGCGCCATGCCGGCCGCCGCCTATTCCGACCTGCACGGGCAGGAGGTCCGGACGCTCAAGCAGTGCCCGCCGTTCGTCGACGCCATGACGCACGGCTACGTCATTCCGCTGCCCTGCGACGTGCATGTTGCGGACGGGAAGCTGTCGTGGGACTGGGACCTGCCGCCGCTTTCCGTGCACTCCCACCCGCGCTCGCCCATCTCGTTCCACGTGCCCGCGCAGGTCACCGGCACCCCCTGGCATCGGGAGGAGCGCGCGATCGTCAAGTTCAACAGTTTTTGGACGATCGAGCTGGAGCCGGGCCACGCGCTGTTCGCCACCCACCCCGTGAACCGCGACGACCTGCCGTTCCGGCTGCTGACGGGACTGGTGGACGCCGACCGGTTCGCGGACGTGGGCATCCTGTTCCCGGCGGTCTGGACCGACCCCGGCTTCGAGGGCGTGCTGCCGCGCGGCACCCCCGTGGCGCAATGCTTCCCCGTGGCCCGGGCGCCGCTGGAGCTCGATTGCGAACCGCTCGACGAGGACCGCCGCCGCGCCTACGAGGACACGGCGCACGCCCTGCTCTCGGTGCCCGGCACCTATCGGAAGACGTTTCGCGCCGGGCGGCCCCGCTCAGCCGAGGCTCCGCCGGAAGGCCCCGAGATCGAGCCATAGCTCGCCCTTCGGCGCCGCGGTGACGGCCTGGGCCACGCGCCCGAACGTGTCGGGCCGCAGGCCGACCGCCCGCGCGTAGGCGGCCTTGGCACCGTCGAGGTCGCCGGCGTCCTGCAGCGCCGTGCCGAGATTGACGGCGGCCTCCGCCAGGGCGGGGTCGATCGCCAGAGCCTTCCGGTAGGCCGCGGCCGCGCCCCGCGGGTCGTGCCGATCCTGCCGGCAGAGCCCCAGCAGGAACCATCCGCGCACGGCGCGCGGCTCCAGCGCGACCGCGTGATCGAGCGCGGCTTCGGCCTCGGCCGTGCGGCCGAGTTCGCGCAACAGCGCGCTCCGCTGAAGGAGGAGGGCCGGGCGGGGAACGGCCGCCGCCGCCCTGGTCAGGCACACCAGGGCAGCCTCCCGTTTGCCCGCCCGCACCAGCACGGCCCCGATCTCCCCCCATCCTTCGCCCGCGGGAAAACGCTCCAGCAAGCTGTCGAGCACGGCCGCGGCTTCCGGCCGGCCCGCGTCCAGCAGCGCGGCGCAGAGCCCGAACAGCGGACCGGCCGCGTCCGGCGCCAGCCGGACGGCCTCGCGGAGAGCCCGGACGGCCGCCTCGCCGTCACCGGAGGCGCGGGCCGCGCGCGCCTCCGTGAGGTGCGTCATCTGGTTCGTTGCGGACGGGTCGGGGAGCACGGACGGCGTGGCTCGCGGAAGGCTGACAGAGTGAGGGGGCAGGGTAGGGATGTGGCCTCCGTCGATCAACTGTGTGGCGGTGCAGGTCATCCCGGCCGAGTCGAGCCGGGCCACGGGCGGGTGGCCCGCACCCACGCACCGTCACAATCTTGGCGCACTCTCCGATCCAGTACGGGCTGCTGCTGGTTTGGCTTCGGCATTCCGCGTAGATCTTCTTGGCAACCGGAGACGTGGCGCTGATTCCTTCGCAACGACCCGCGGCGGTCCGCCGGCCGCCCGCGCTGACGATTGCCCGCGCAGGGTTGGCCGCCGTGATCCTCGGCACCGTGCTGGCCGTCTCGGTTGCCGAAGACCGTGCGGCCGCGACCTGGGCCGAAACACTGCCGAGCGGTCTGAAGCACGTCGCGCACCTCCTCACCCTTTTGGGGACCTCCGGCTACATGTTCGCGCTGGCGGCCTGCGTCATGGCTGGCGCGTGGTGGATCGGCCGGAGAACGTTGGACGGGCGCATCCGCGCGGTGATGGCGGGTGCGGTCGACCGCGCCGCGCTCTTCATTGCCGCGATCGCCGCGTCGGGGCTTGCCGCCCAGGTGCTCAAGCACGCCGTGGGCCGTTCTCGGCCCGTTTTCGGCGACGCGTCCGGGGCCTTCTCGTTCCACCCCTTCGCGTTTCGGAACGCCGTCGCGAGCTTTCCCTCCGGCCACGCGACCTCGGCCTTCGCGGCCGCCACGATCCTCGCCACGATCGTCCCTCGCGCCCGACCGTTTCTGTTTCTGCTGGCAAGCGCGATCGGCGCCTCGCGCGTGGCGGTCGGCGCGCACTATCCCAGCGACGTCGTGAGCGGTGCGGCCCTCGGGATGCTTGTCGCGCTGGTCCTCGTTCGGGTCCCGCTCACGTCCACCGCCATGGCCGCGCTTCGGTCCGGTTTCGGCCGACTCAAGGGCCCGAGCGAAGCTCTCCACCAGCCTTGGGACGTGGCCGTCGGTCGGTTGCTGCTCAAACGGCGTCGCTGGCACCTCCCACTCGTCGCGGCCGCGCTGTTCGCCGTCGCGACCCCGCCCTCGGACCTGTTCGGCAGCGCGCTGGCCGAACATTTCAAGGACGGCTGCGCGATCTTGATCGCCCTGGGAGGTCTGACGCTGCGGGGCCTGGTGGCCGGCTTCGGCCCGGGTTCCGATGCCCAACGGTCGCCTGACGCGCCCGCCCTGCTCACGACGGGCCTCCACGCGCTGTGCCGGAACCCGCTCTACGCCGGCAACATCCTGATCGTTGCCGGTATCGCGCTGATGCATGGCAATCCGTGGACGGTGCTGCTGGGAACGCTGGTATACGTCCTTCCCCACCTCGCGATGGTTCGGGCCGAGGAGGAGGACATGTTCCGGGTGTTCGGCGCCGCCTTCCTCGACCATCGCCGACGCGTTCCCCGCTGGGTCCCAGACCTGCGCCGTTTGGGATCGGTTTCGCAGTTCACGGCGTTCGACACGAGGCGGGTGCTCGCCATGGAATACCCGGTCATCGGCCTGACCGTCATCGCCCTGGCGGCCGCCGAGTTCTACGAGGAATTCGACGGTCCCGCGACGCTGGGGAGGACGTTCGAGCTCGAAGCTCTCGGCGCCCTCATCCTCGCGGCCGCGATCGTCACCGGAGCCGTCTGGTTCGCCAGGAAAGGCGACGTGACGTTCGGTGCGTAGGGGGTTCCGGCAGCTTCGGCGACCCCCGACCGGTCGGTCAGAAGCCGGCCGGGTTGAGCCACCAATGGTTCAGGGTCGTGTCGGGGACCTGCTGGTAGCCGAGCGCACCCGACGGGTCGTCGTAGCCGCCGCGCAGGTCGGGCGCCGAATGTCGGGCGAGCGCGTAGTCGCGGTGATGGGTCCGGGACGCGTAGAGCGAGCGCGACTGCGGCGCGGAGCCCACGATCGTGATGCGGGCGCCTTCGGCCCTGACGATCTCGTAGAGGGCCGCGGCATTGCCGGGCGCGATACGGATGCAGCCGTGCGAGGCCGGGCGGCCGAGGGCGCCCGTGGCGTAGGTGCCGTGGATCGCGTAGCCGCCGTGGAAGAAGATCGAGTGGGGCATCGGTGAGTTGTGGTACTTGTGCGACCTGTGCAGGACCTCCAGACGCTGCACCCCGTAGGTGCCGCGCGGGGTCACGTAGCCGCTGCGCGCCGAGGAGATGGGCCAAACGTAGTCGCCCGCGCCGGACTGGACCTGCATGGTCTGGCTGGACAGGTCGACCGTGATGCTGGCCGCCCGTGCGGCTCCCGCCGCCGCGACCATACCGAGCAGGACGGCGAACAGGGCGGTGAGGAAACGGCGCATGGGGGACTCTGCTGGACTGTGTCTCTGGCGTGGCAGCACTAAGCACGGACGATGACGGCCGTGTAAATCGCAAGCTGCGCCCATGGTTGACGCGCTGCAAACAAGCGGGCCGCCTCGCGCCGCTTGGCCGCCGCCGCCGAAACGTGCCAGAAGACGGCTCGGGCCGGGGTCGCGGTGCCGGGCGCCGGGCCTTTCCACCGGCCCGAGGGGATATGCCGCTCGACGTCGTGGACCTCAGAACCTTCTACGGCGCGCCGCTCGGCAGGATCGCGCAGCGCTTCGTGACCCGCATCGTGCGCGAATGGTGGCCCGATACGACCGGCATGGCGGTGCTGGGCCTGGGCTACGGCATCCCCTACCTCCTGTCCTTCGGCACCTCGGCGATGCGCAACCTCGCCATGATGCCCGCCGAGCAGGGCGTGCTCCACTGGCCCGGGCCGGCGATCACCTCGACGGCGCTGGTGGAGGCCGACGCCCTGCCGCTGCCCGACGGCTGCATCGACCGGCTGCTCGTCGTCCACCTCTTGGAGATCACCGAGCACCCGCGCGACGTGCTGGCCGAGAGCTGGCGCGTGCTGGCGCCCGGCGGCCGGATGATCGCGGTGACGCCCAACCGGCGCGGCTGGTGGGCGCGCGCCGATTCCACCCCGTTCGGCCAGGGCCAGCCCTATTCGCGGGGGCAGCTCAACGCGCTGCTGCGCGACACCCTGTTCTCGCCCGAGCGCTTCGACGAGGCGCTCTACGTGCCGCCCATCCGCTGGCGCGTGCTGTGGCGGCTCGCCTCGACCTTCGAGGCGTTCGGCAGCCGGCTCGCCCTGCCGGGCGCCGGCCTGCACATCGTCGAGGCCTCGAAGCAATTGTACCGGCCGATCCCGCTGCGGCGCACCGCCCGGCGCGTGGTGCCCCGCCTGGAGCCCGCGCTCGCGCCGGTCGTGACGCGCCGCGACCCGGCGCCTACGCGGCCGCCCGCTGGTAGTCCTTGATGTCCGCGAAGGCGACGGCGGGCCAGCGCTCGCCCTCGTAGCGCAGCGTGAAGGCCGAGGTCGCCAGGAACACGGGTGCGCCGTCGAGGTCGGAGGCGGTGGACGACGGGTAGGCGGCGAGGAAGCGGTCGAGTTCGGCCGGGTCGGCCGCCGTCACCCAGCGGCAGATCTCGAACCGGCTCGTTTCGAAGGAGACCGGCAGGCCGTATTCCGCCTGCAGCCGCTCGGCCAGGACGTCGAGCTGCAGGGCGCCCACCACGCCCACCATGGCGGCCGAGCCGTCGTGCGGCACGAAGGTCTGCACCACGCCCTCCTCGGCCATCTGCTGGAGCGCTTCCTTGAGCTTCTTGGCCTTCATGGCGTCGCCGAGCTTGACCCGGCGCAGGATCTCCGGGGCGAAGCTGGGTACGCCGCGGAACACGAGGTCCTCGCCCTCGGTCAGCGTGTCGCCGATGCGCAGCGTGCCGTGGTTGGGGATGCCCACCACGTCGCCGGGATAGGCCTCCTCGGCCAGCGCCCGTTCCTGGGCGAAGAAGAATTGCGGTGCGTTCAGCGCCATGGGCTTGCCCGTGCGCACGAGCTTGGCCTTCATGCCGCGCGACAACCGCCCCGACGACACGCGCATGAAGGCGATGCGGTCGCGGTGGTTGGGGTCCATGTTGGCCTGGATCTTGAAAACGAAGCCGCTCATCTTCGCCTCGTGCGCGTCCACGTAACGGCTCTCGGCCTGCAGCCCCTTGGGCGGCGGCGCGAAGGCGGCGAGCGCCCCGATCAGGTCCGCGACCCCGAAGGTGCGCAGCGCCGAGCCGAAGAACACGGGCGTCAGGTGCCCCTCGCGGTAGGCCGCCTCGTCGAAGGGCCGGCACGCCTCGTGGGCGAGTTCCAGCTCGTCGAGGGCCGCGTCCACCTCCATCTCGGACAGCAGGGCCGCGACCCTCGGGTCGCGCGGCCCCGTCACGGGCGTCATGGGGGCATCGACGTCGGAATCGAGCTTACGGATCGCGTTGCGAGCCAGGTCGTAGGTGCCCGCGAAGGCGCGGCCGCGGCCGATCGGCCAGGTCACGGGGGCGGTGTCGAGGGCCAGCACCTTCTCGATCTCGTCGAGCAGGTCGAAGGGGTCGCGGGTTTCGCGGTCCATCTTGTTGACGAAGGTGACGATGGGGATGTCCCGCAACCGGCACACCTCGAACAGTTTCCTGGTGCGGCTCTCGATGCCGCGGGCCGCGTCGATCACCATGACGGCGGAATCGACCGCCGACAGCGTGCGATAGGTGTCCTCGGAGAAATCCTCGTGGCCCGGCGTATCGAGCAGGTTGAACACGCAGCCCGCGTGCTCGAAGGTCATGACGGAGGTCACGACCGAGATGCCGCGCTGGCGCTCGATGTCCATCCAGTCCGAGCGGGTCTGCCGCCGGTTGGCCTTGGCGCGCACCTCGCCCGCGAGCTGGATGGCGCCGCCGAACAGCAGCAGCTTCTCGGTCAGCGTGGTTTTCCCGGCGTCCGGATGCGAGATGATCGCGAACGTGCGTCGGCGCGCGACGGGATCGTCGGTGGTCGGTGTCATGGCATGCGCGGTTTCGAGAAAGCGTGCGCTCGCGATACCAGGGGTGTCCCGGGGGAGCAATGGTGGGGGAGGCGGCCGCCGGGCTCCGAACTCGGGTTAACGTGATCGGTGCCGAGCGATGCCCTTCGCCCCGCGCAAGCGGGGAGAAGGGCAGAACCGGCCGTCGTTAACCTGAAGTCGGAAGCCCTGGCGGCGGCCTCTGGGGTCGGATGAGAACCGTCGCGTGCCGACAGTAGCCTTTCGCCTTATGTGTCACCGCCGTTGCGGGATTGATCGTAAACGCGCTCGACCGGCTTCGACCGGTCGAATTGGAAGCTCGCGGGGATGCCGGCTTTCAGCGAGATACGCCGGTCCTCTCAGATGTTCGTCCACCCTCCGTCGATGGGTATCGCCACCCCGGTGACGAGCGAGGACTCGTCGGAGGCCAGGAATACCACGAGGTTGGCGACCTCCTCCGCGGTGCCGAGCCGCCCCATGGGCTGGCGGGCCAGGAAGCTCGCGCGCGCCGCCTCGTAGTCGCCCAGGGCCCGCATGCGGTCCTGCAGCGACGGACTCTCGACCGTGCCGGGGCAGATGGCATTGCAGCGGATGTTCCTGGTCACGAAGTCGGCCGCGACCGACTTCGTCATGCCGATCACCGCCGCCTTGGTGGCGCCGTAGACGAAGCGGTTGGGCGCCGCGATCAGCGTGGAGGCGACCGAGGCCATGTTGACGATCGAACCGCCGCCCTTGGCCAGCATGCCGGGCAGCAGCGCGCGCATCATGCGGTACATGGCCCGGACGTTGAGGTCGACCGAGACGGAGAAAGCCTCGTCGTCGCAGTCCAGGATCGTGCCGTTGTGCACGTAGCCCGCGCAGTTGAACAGCACGTCCGGCGCGGGGTGTTCGGCCGCGAAGGCCCGGATCGCTTCGGGATCCAGCACATCCAGCCGGCGCGTCGTCACGCCCTCCGCGCCGTCGAAAGTCTTGAGCTTATCGGCATCGACGTCGGTCGCCACGACGGCCGCGCCTTCGCGCGCGCAGGCGAGCGCCGAGGCCCGTCCGATGCCCTGGCCCGCCGCCGTGACCACGACGGCTTTCCCGTTCAGCCGACCCGCCATTCCCGTCCTCCCCGCAGTTCGAGCCCGCCGCACCGTCCGGCGCGATCCGCGCGGGGGAGCTTAGGGAGCCGCAAACCGGACGTACATCCCGCTCCCTTGCGGAGAAGCTCGACCTCGCGCGGGCTCTGTCCGACTCACGCAACGCGTTGTGGTTTGGTTAAGCAATCTTAAGTAGGATTGGCAAAATTAGAGCGAGGGGCGGCGCCCGGCATGCTTGGTTCCCCCGAACGACGCGTCATGAAGCCCGGCACCGTGCTGTTCGCCGAGGGCGACAGGGCCGAGGCGGCCTACGTCGTGATGCAGGGCAGCATCGACCTCGTCAGGGCGCGCGGACGGACGCCGATGCCGCTCGGCCGCCGCTCGGTGGGCGAGATCGTGGGCGAGAGCGCCCTGGTGGCGGACCACGCCCACACGGAAACCGCGGTGACCGCCGAAACCAGTGAAGTGCTGGTGATGACGCGCGACCAGCTGTCCCGCCGCCTCGGCACCGTCGACCCGCTGCTGCGGCTGTGGCTCGGCGCCCTGTTCGAGCGGACGCACGGCGCGGCGCCCTGGGCCGAGCACGTGGCGGAAGCCAGCACCCTGCTCGCCTCCGAGCACGACCTGCGCCGCGCCATCGAGCGCGACGAGTTCGTGCTGCGGTTCCAACCCATCGTCCACCTGCCGACACGCCGCTTGGCCGGGTTCGAAACCCTGCTCCGCTGGGAGCACCCGACCCAGGGGCTGCTGCTGCCCGAGCGGTTCATCCCGCTGGCCGAGGCCACGGGGCTGATCTCGGCCATCACGACCGCGGTGCTGCGCGGCGTGGTGCGCGAGTTTCCCGTGCTCGCCGCCGCGGCGCTGCCCTCCGATCCCCCTCTTTTCCTCACGATCAACGTGTCGGGCGCCGATCTCCGGCGCGCCGACTTCGCGGCGACCGCCATTTCCATCCTCGTGGACGGGGGGGTCGATCCGCGAGCGATCCGCCTGGAGATCACCGAGAGCGTCTTCATCACCGACCCGGAAACCAGCACCCGGACGCTGCAGCAGTGCCGCGACCAGGGCATGCGGATCGCCATCGACGATTTCGGCACCGGCTATTCCTCGCTGAACTACCTCTACGCCCTGCCGGTCTCGACGCTGAAGATGGACCGGTCCTTCGCCAAATCCCTGCTGTCCGACCCCGTCGGCCGCAAGGTGATCGGCGCCATCCTGCACCTGGGGGGCGAACTGAACCTCGATGTCGTGGCCGAGGGTATCGAGGAGGAGAGCGAGGCCGCGATGCTGACCGGCATGGGCTGCGGCTACGGGCAGGGCTACCTGTTCGGGCGTCCGGCTCCGCTGCAGACCGCCGTCGACCTCATCGGCGCCTGGAACCATCAGCCGGCCTCCGCGCCGAAACACGCCTGGGGCTAGCCTCGCCAGCGGCGGGTCCGGCCCTCACGCCCGGTTGCCGCGCGACTTCGCCGCCTCGTCGATGAGCCACTGGCGCAGGGCCACGAATTTCGGGTTGCGCAGGGATTCCGGGCGGCACACGACGTAGTAGCCGTAGGGCGTCTCCACCCGGGTCTCGAAGGGGGCCACGAGGTAGCCCTGCGCGATCTCGTCGGACACCAGCGCCCGCGTGCCGAGCGCCACGCCCTGGCCCTGGATCGCGGCTTCGAGCGCGATGGACATCTGGTTGAACCACAAGCCCCGCGACACGTCGACCGTGGTGACCCCGGCGGTCCCGAGCCACGCCTCCCAGGCGGGCCAGGCTGCGGAATGCCAG
>CAXTFJ010000021.1:14253-49044 GCA_964243405.1 uncultured Lichenihabitans sp.
GTCGGGATGACGCAGGGTGCGGTGGGCGCGGGCCGCGGGCTCGCGCAGCGGCGGAGTCCCGGTGAGCAGGCGGGGCGCGCAGACCGGAAAGGCGTGCTCCTCGAACAGGCAGACCGACTGGTAGCCCGGGAAGTCGCCCGTCCCCCACACGATGGAGGCGTCGATGCCCTCGCGGTCGATCCCCGTGGCGGAGCGGGCCGCGTCGAGCAGCACGTCCATCTCGGGATGGTCCTGCTTGAACCGGCCGATGCGGCGCACGAGCCACGTCGCCGCGAAGGATGCGCCGGCGCTGATCACGATGAGCTCCCGGCCCCGCGCTTCCCGCATGCGGCGCGCGCCCGACGCGAGCTTGGCGAAGCCGTCCTTGAGGTCGCGCAAGCCCGCTTGGCCCGCTTCCGTCAGCGACAGCCCGCGGCCCGAGCGACGCACCAGCGGCGTGCCGATCTCGGCCTCGAGCGCCCGGACCTGCTGGGCCACGGCCGCCTTGGTGACGTGCAATTCCTCCGCCGCCTTGGCGAAGCTCAGGTGCTGGGCCACGACCTCGAAAGCCTTGAGGGCGTTCAAGGACGGCAGTCGGTGCGGGGTGGCCAAGAGCGAGCCTCGGGTGACGTCGGGCGGAGGCTGGAGGGCCGGCGTCGTCGCGTCAAGGCGGACGTCGTAGGCCTATCCGGGGCAAGGCCCCACGCCTCGCTCGAAGCTTGGCTGCTTTCAGGCGAGCGGCCCGGAGCAGCTCCTGCTCTGGATCATGGCAGCCATGCCCTCGTTTTCAGCAGGATGCCTGCTATATTGCAATGCAACAAAGAGAAAATCTCCAAGGTCCACTGCCATGACATTTACCACCTTCGCGGATCGCCGCATCGAATCGGACGAGTCCTCGTCCACCAGCAAGGCCCGCAAGGCCGTCAATAGCCTGTATGCGATTGCCCGCTCCTTTCTGCAGGGCAATCCCGATCCTCAGTTGGACGATCGTTTGCTCAAGGATATCGGCCTGACCCGGGCTGATTACGAGGCGCTTCGCCACTGACGACCTCGCGCGATCTCCTGCCGGGCCTGCCGGCCGGATGTCGTCGTCCATCACCGTTGTTCGGCCAAGCCGCGAGCCCCCCTCGCGGCTTTTCCGTTTCGGCAGAGGCCTGGGACCCCACCGCCCCGCACCGCGGTTCGGCGCAATGCGCCGTTGGTCTTGCATTCGGCCTCCGATGATGCGCGGAGTCGGTTGGCCATGACGTCGGTGGTGTCGAAGCACCTCCTCGCGAACCGTGACGTCGCCGATGCCGACCTCTGCCGAAAGACGGCCTGACCGGGCGCGGGGGGTCTGGAGGCAGTGGATGGCGCGGCGGCTTCGCCCTTGGGAAAGATCATGCAGCCTGAGCCTACGTCCGCCCGAACATCCTATGGAACGGCCCGCACCGTCATGCTCGGGATCGCGGTGGTGTTCTACGGCGGCGCGGGACTCGTCCACCTGACGTCGCCCGATGCGTTCCTGCCCATCGTGCCGGATTGGGTCCCCGACCCGCGCGCCGTGGTGCTCGCCACCGGTGCCTGCGAGGTGGCGGGTGCCGCAGGGCTGCTGACCAGGCGGTTCCGCGGGTTGGCCGGGATCATGCTGGCGCTCTACGCGGTGTGCGTCTACCCCGCCAACGTCAAGCACGCGATGGAGAACATCGACGTGCCGCAACTGCCGCGAAGCTGGTGGTACCACGGGCCGCGCCTGCTGGCGCAACCCGTGATCGTCTGGTGGTCGTTGTTCTGCGCGGGCGTGATCACCTGGCCGTTCGGCCGGACCGGATCACGCCGGCTCGAACAGCAGGACGGCGGCGGGCAACCCGCCCAAAACCGCTGAAATCAAAGGCCGGTCGGTACCGTCCACGGTTGCTCCGGTGAGGATGTTCTGCGCCCGGCGCCTCTGCAGGATATCCGGCAACGACAGGCGCGCGGCGTCCGGCACGGGTTCGACCATGTGGCGGCGTGCCACGACGACCAAGGCCGCGGTATTCTTCGTTCGCGCAAAGGCGCAGAGGCTCGGGTCGCCCGGCGTGGCGATCGGCAGGTAATCGCCCGTCTCGAACAGGTCCGGGTGCTGGGTCCGCAGCGCCAGCAGCGTCGCCGTTGCCGCGAGTTTGAAGCGCGCGTCGTGCCAACCGGCGAAAAGCCGGGTCATCGTGCCCGGCCTGTCGCCGTCGAGTGCCGTCCGCAGATCCGCGAGTGCCGCGGTCCGGGTCGCGTAGTCGACCGGCCGCCGATTGTCCGGGTCGACCATGGAAAGGTCCCAGAGCTCGCAGCCCTGGTAGATGTCCGGCATGCCCGGCACGGTCAGCTTCAGCACCGTCTGCGCGAAGGTGACCGCGGCCCCGAGTTCGGCCACGCGCGCCGCGAAGGGCCGGAAGGCGGGCAGGAAGTGGTCCGCGGCGTCGCCCGTCAGCGCGCGGGTCACGAGGCCGAGCGCGCCGGTCTCGTAGGGTTCGTCCACCGCAACCCAGGTCGAATGGACCTTCGCTTCCCGCATGGATTTGGTCATCGCGGCGTGCAGGCGTTCGACGTAGCCCGCGAGAGCCTCCTTGTCGGGCACAGCCTCGCCCAGGAACTCGGCCGGCCACGTGCCGACCAGGAGCTGGTAGAACAGGTACTCGTCGTTGCGGTCCGGTCCCTCGCTTCCGTCCCGCCCGTCGCGGAGCAGCGCGCTCCAGGTCTGCACGGCCGCAGTCCACTCGTCGGGCAGGGCCGACAGGGCCGCGAGCCGCGCCCGGGTATCCTCGCCGCGTTTGGTGTCGTGGGTGGAGGTGGCGAGCATGGCGCGGGGCCAGCGCTCGGCCCGGACCCGGTTGGCATCGTGGAACTCCGACAGGGGCACGCCGAACCGCTCCGGCGAGCCGCCCACCTCGTTCAGCGCCACGAAGCGGTTGTAGCGGTAGAAGGCCGTATCCTCGACGCCCTTGGCCATCACCGGCCCGCAATATTGCTGCAGCTTCATGGCGCAGCGCAGCACCGCGGACCGTCGGTAGCCCCGGCCCGGCTGGGCCAGTTCGCCCGACAGGAGCCGCTTGAGGAAGGCGAAGACGCTCGCATCGATGCCCGGATCGGCCTTGACGGCCGCTTCGACCGCTACACCGAGGCATCGGAGGTCTTCGGGGGTCGGCTCGTCGCGATCGTCGATATAGGTGCGATAGACGGGAAAAGCCGCCACGATGCGGCGCAGGGCACGCTGCAGCACGGTGGATGTAAAATCGGCCGTCCGCCTGTTCAGCCGGGCGACCCGCACGGCCGAGCGAGCGAGCCGGTGCAGCTCGCTCAGCATCTCGTTGTCGATGATCTGCAGCTTGCTGGATGCGACGATCGTCTCGAACGGTTGCACCTCGCCCGTAAAACTCCAGTAGCTCCGGGTGAAGGCACCCTCGTTTTCGGGCATCACGAACAGCCCTGTCAGCAGGTTGGTGAAGTCGTAGCCGGTCGTACCGTCGATGGGCCAGTCTTCCCGCAGGGGTTCGCCCGGCCCGAGGATCTTCTCCACGACCAGGTAGGGCACGTCTCCCTCGCCCGTGGTGGGGGCGTCGCGCCGCAGCATCTCGAGGTAGCGCTTGGGGTCGAACAGCCCGTCGATGTGGTCGATCCGCAGTCCGTCGAGCCTGCCATCGCGGACCAGACCGAGCACCAGCGCGTGAGTCTCGTCGAACACGTCGGGGAGCTCCATGCGGAGCCCGGCCAGCGTCGCGATGTTGAAGAAGCGGCGATAGTTGATGTCGTCGGACGCCACCAGATACTGGGTCGGCTTCCAGTTCTGCCGCTCGATGAGCGCGTCCAGGCGGTTCCAGCTCGTGGGCTCACCGGCTCGGCCGTTGAGGGCGGAAACCGCGGACGCAATGGCGGCACGGACGGCAGGGTCGCGCGCGGCGTCCGCCAGCTCACCCTTCAGCTCGCGGGCCCGGCGCATCACCTGCGGCTTCCAGCGCATCAGGTAGGAGAAGGCGTCACCGAGCCGCGCGAGTGCCGGATGGCCCTCGCCCAGGATGGCGTCGTAATGGAGCGGGCAGATCGGCAGCTTGTGGGTTTCGTGCGCCCACACCGCGAAACTGCCGTCGGCCGCATCGAACTTCAGGACGAGGTGACCCGCCTCCAGCGCCACGCCGTACTGATCGCCGAGCAGGGGAACGAGGAGCTTGCCCTGGAGGTCGGGCCGGTCGGTGTCCCAGTCGACGTCGAACCAGCCCGCGTGATCGGCGTCCTCGCCCCATTCGAGCACGTCGAGCCACAGTGCGTTGTCGGCGCCGCCCACCCCCATGTGGTTGGGCACGAAATCGAGGATGTGCTTCAGGCCCGCAGCGGACAGCGCCTCGACCAGCCGCGCGAACCCGTCCTCGCCGCCGAGTTCGGGGTTGAAACGGTCGTGATCGACGATGTCGTAGCCGTGCGTGCTGCCCGGGTGGGCGGCGAGATAGGGCGAGGCATAGAGGTGGCTTACGCCAAGCTTCGCGAGGTAGGGCGCGAGCCCGGCGGCGGCGTCGAAGTCGAATCCCTTGTGGAACTGCACCCGATAGGTGGCGCGCGGCGTCATGTCGGGTCCTTTGGGTCGGTGACGATCCAGCGCACCGCCCAGGGTCCGAAGCTCCCGTGCTCCGCGTCGCCCTCCTGCCAGATCACGGTGCCGGATGCAGCTTCGAACCCGTCCTGCGGCTCGGCCTTCAGGTTGGCGTCGAGCCGCAGCGCGGCTCCCCATCGCACCGAGACCGCGGCGCGCCCGACCTCGACGGCCTTGCCGCCGCGGACGCGTGCCGCTTCCAGAAGGGGCAGCAGGGTTTCGCGGCGAACCGCCAGGATGCGCCGATGCCATTCGAGGATCGCGCGGCAGTCGTCGCGCTCTGCCTCCGACCAGTCCAGCTTGCAGTTCTGAAACGTCTCGTCGGCAAGCGGGTCGGGAATCGTATCGCGCACCGCCTTGTCCTGGAACTCGGGAAACCGCTTGAACTCCTCGCGGCGGCCGTTGCGCACCGCGTCGGCCAACTCGCCCTGGAAATCGCAGAAGAACTGGAACGGCGTCTTCGTCCCCCATTCCTCGCCCATGAACAGCATGGGGGTTTGCGGCAGCAGCAGCGACACGGCGCCGACCGCCCGCAGGGCCTCGGGCGGCGCACCCGCCGTGAGACGATCGCCGAAGGCGCGATTACCGATCTGATCGTGGTTCTGGATGAAGGCCACGAAGGCCTCCGCGGGCAGGTCCGCGCTGGGTTCGCCGCGCGCCGAGCCGCGATAGGGCATGGGCTCGCCCTGGTAGGCGAAGCCCTCGGCCAACGCGCGGCCGAGCTTGGCCGTGTCGCCGGCATAATCGGCGTAGTAGCCCGCATCCTCGCCCGTGGCGGCGACGTGGAGCACGTGGTGGACATCGTCGTTCCACTGCGCCGTGAACCACCCCGTGCCGTCGGTCCTGCGGACGAGGTGGCTGGCCCCGTTGTCCTCGTTCTCCAGGATGAGATGGTAGGGCCGGTTCGGGTCGAGCGCGCGGACGCGGGCCGCCAATTCCGTGATCAGCGTCGGACGGCTGTCGTCCACGATGGCGTGGACGGCGTCGAGCCGCAGGCCGTCCATGTGAAACTCGGTGATCCAGGAGAGGGCATTGCCGATCGTGAAGTCGCGCACCACGCGAGACTGCTCCCCATCGTAATTGATGGCCTTGCCCCAGGGAGTGTGGTGGCGGTCGGTGAAGAACTGCGGCGCGTAGGCGTAGAGGAAATTCCCGTCCGGCCCGAAGTGGTTGTAGACGACGTCGAGGAACACCTGGAGCCCGCGCGCGTGGGCCGCGTCCACCAGGGCGCGCAGGTCGTCCGGGTGGCCGTAGGCCGAGTCGGGCGCGTACCAGAGCACGCCGTCGTAACCCCACCCCCGCGCGCCCGCGAATTCCGCCACGGGCATGAGCTGCAGCGCGGTGATCCCGAGGGAAACGAGGTGGTCGAGCTTTCCGATGGCGGCGCGAAACGTCCCCTCGGGCGTGAAGGTGCCCACGTGCGCTTCGTACACCACCGTTTCGGCCCAGGGACGGCCGCGCCAAACGGCATCCGTCCAGCGAAAAGCGCCGGGATCGACCACCTCGCTCGGCCCGTGAACGTCCTCGGGCTGGAACCGCGAGGCGGGGTCGGGCACATGCAGCCCGTCGGGCAGCTCGTAACGGTAGCGGCTGCCCGGGCGTGCCGCCGAGGTTTGGAGCCGGTGCCAGCCGTCCGTCCCGGCCGTAAGCGGCAGCGGCTCGGCCCGGTCCTCGAGCCTGAGCAGGACGAGGTCGCAGGCCGGGGCGAACAGGTCGAACTGAACGGAGCCGTCCTGCACCGTCGCTCCGAAGCGCGAGGGCGCGCGGTTGGCCGAGGCGTCCGAGTCTTGGGCCGGGATCGTCATGGGCTGAGCGGACCAGAGGGTATCAGCGGAGGGGGAGGGCAAACAGGCTGAGCGACCGGGACACCAGCGTGAACGTGTCCCCGACCGCGAGGCTCTCGCCCCGGTCGAGGTCGGGCCGGTTGGTGTCGAGCAGCACGCGCCAGGTCTTGCCGCCGGTGTGGGCGGGCAGCGTGAACTCGACGTCCTCGTGGTAGGCGTTGAACAGGATGAGCAGGGGCGAGTCCTCCGGCACCTCCTGCTCCGTCACGTAGCCGCGGATGTCGAGCAGCATGCCGAAATGCCTGTGTTCGGTGTCGCCCCAGTCGGCCTCGGAATATTCCTGCCCGTCCGCCGTGATCCAGGTCACGTCCCTCGTGTCCGCTTCCTCGTTGAAATTGCCGTTCAGGAAGCGGCTGTAGTGCAGCATCGGGTGGTCGTGCCGCAGCTTGAGGAGCTTCTGGACGAAGCGGATCAGGCCCTGGCCCTTGTCGCGGATTCCCCAGTCGATCCAGGAGATCTCGCTGTCCTGGCAATAGGCGTTGTTGTTGCCGCCCTGGGTGCGGCCGAACTCGTCGCCGGCGAGCAGCATGGGCGTGCCCTGCGAGAAGATCAGCGTGGACAGCAGGTTGCGGATCTGCCGTTCCCGCAGGGCATTGACCGCGGGATCCTCGGTGGGTCCCTCCACGCCGCAGTTCCACGACTCGTTGCTGGAATTGCCGTCCCGGTTGCCCTCGCCGTTCGCGTCGTTGTGCTTGTCGTTGTAGCTGACGACGTCGTTGGTGGTGAAGCCGTCGTGCGCCGCGATGAAGTTGACGGACGCCCAGGGGCGGCGCCCTTCGTGATTGAACATCTCCGCCGAAGCGCACAGCCGCGGCACGAACTCCCTGTTGGACTTCGACCCCTTCCAGAAGGCCCGCACCTCGTCGCGGTACTTATCGTTCCACGCGGCCCAGCCGGGGGGGAAATGTCCGACTTGGTAGCCGCCCGGACCGATGTCCCACGGTTCGGCGATCAGCTTCACGGAATTCAGCACCGGATCGAGGCTGCAGTGCTGGAGGAAGGCGCTCCGGGTGTTGAAGCCCGTGGCTTCCCGGCCGAGCACGGGGGCGAGGTCGAAGCGGAAGCCGTCGACGTGCATCTCCTGCACCCAGTAGCGCAGCGAGTCGGAAACCATCCGCGTCACCTGGGGGTGGTTGAGGCTGAAGGTGTTTCCGGTGCCCGTATCATTGTTATAGTAGCGCGGGTTATCCGCCTGCAGCCAGTAGTAGGAGGCGTTGTCGATCCCCTTGAAGGACAGCGTCGGGCCTTTCTCGTTGCCTTCCGCCGTATGGTTGAAGACGACGTCCAGGATGACTTCCAGCCCCGCGTCATGGAAGTTGGCCACCATGTCCTTGAATTCCTGCACCACGCCCTTCGGGTCCAGGGAATAGCGCGGGTCGGGCGCGAAGAAGCCGATGGTGTTGTAGCCCCAAAAGTTGGTCAGGCCCTTGTCGGTCAGGAACTTGTCGGTAACGAAGCTGTGCACCGGCAATAGCTCGACCGAGGTGACGCCGAGCGACTTGATGTAGGCGAGCACCTCCTTGTGGCCGAGCCCCTTGTAGGTGCCGCGCTCCCGCTCGGGCACCTTGGGGTTGAGCTTGGTGAAGCCCTTGACGTGGGTCTCGTAGAAGACGGTCTGGTCCCAGTTGACGCCGTCGAAATGGGCGGGCTGACCCTTCCAGTCGAATTCCCAATCGACCACCAGGCACTTGGGCATGAAGGGAGCGCTGTCGCGCTCGTCGAAGGTCAGGTCGTCGCCCGATTCCATCTGGTAGCCGAACACGGCCGGATCCCACACGAGGTCGCCCAGGGTGGCGCGCGCGTAAGGATCGAGCAGAAGCTTGTTGGGGTTGAACCGATGCCCCGTCGCGGGTTCGTAGGGGCCGTGGACGCGGTAGCCGTAGGGCGTGCCTGGACGAAGCTCCGGCACGTAGCCGTGGAACACCTCGTTGGTGTATTCCGGAAGCTCCAGCCGGGCGACCTCCTCCCTGCCGTCGTCACTGTAGACGCAGAGTTCCACCTTGGTGGCATTGGCCGAGAACAGCGCGAAATTCGTGCCCTCCCCATCCCAGGTTGCGCCGAGCTGGTTGTGGGTTCCGGGAAGGATGCGGAAGTCGGGCTGGGCCATGGTGGCTTTCTTGTGGTCTCGCGGTCGAAGCGAGGGGGGAAGTGCGGAGCCGCCCGGCTTGTTCCACGGTCACGGCAGAGCTGCGACGGCTTGCTCCGCCGAGGTCTCATCCGCGATGGTGCGGCGCACGCGGCAACTGAAGTTCGGGGGTCGACCTCTCCCGTCGCGGACCGGGATTCGGTGCGCGCGAGGGGAGATCCGAGGTGTCGGGGAGGGCAGTGGTGCATGGAGTTCCGGCGGATCGGGTGGCGTGATCCCGGCACGGACGGGGATCGATGACCGCGACCGTGGGACTATGCCGCAGTCTCGCCGTACCGACGCAAGGCCCCGACCCGCGTGGCCGTAAACGAAGGCCGGTCTCATCGTCAGCATTGGCCGGTTCTTTGCCGGTCTCATGGACGGAGTGGCCACGTGTTGTTTCCGGTAGACTGATAGCTTTGACGCTGCTGCAATCGCGTAAAATTGATCCCGCAGTCTTGCCACATATCGTGACTAGGAAAATACGCTTGCGTGCGTTCGAGTGCGCTGATGCCGGATTGCCGACCTGTGTTGCACCTTTGTGCGTCGGCGGTCCCGGCACGGTTCATGGAGTGGTTGCATGGTGATCAAAACGTCAGTCTGCGTCGCCCTCGCCTGCGCGGGACTTGGCCCCGTCGCGGCCGGCCTGGTTTTCCATGCGAAGCACGCGACGCCGGTCGTCGCCGTTTCGATCAAGCAGACTTCTCCCTGGGGCACGCTCTCGGATGCCGGTGTTTCCTCCGGCGACACCGCGCCGACGAACGACGCTTCCGCCATCCTCCCGAAACACCTTGCGCTCGCTCCGGAAGGTCTGGTTCAGGCCACGACCGAAACCGACGTTTCCGACGTCACGCAGACCCGCACGGTAGACCAGATTCCAACGGCTCCGGACCTCGTCGGAGCGCCGGCATCCGACACGCAACCCGCGGAAACCTCGCCGGCACCCGTACTGCGCGAAGCCGCCATCAGCCCGGACGTTCAGACCACCACGTCCCCTCCCGTCAATGGTGACGCCAGCGGAACGGCGCAGGACAGCTCCGCCACCCACGTCCGCCCCGGCATGCTCTTCGACATCAATACGGCGTCGATGGCAGAACTGAACCGCATCCCAGGGATGAGCAATATCGGCCGGGCCATCGTAACCCACCGGCCCTACAAAACCGTCGAAGACCTGGTGTCGCACCGCGTGCTGAGAAGCAGCGACTTCCAGCGTGTGAAAGACAAGGTCAAGGTCTGACACCTGCCGGTTCTTTATCGCCTCCAGGGTATCAGCAGGTCGGCCAGCCGGCGGACGGCTGGGTCTGACAGACAAACTCGCCTCCAATCGAGTTCCTTCGTGTCAGCAGACTCGCGGCGAACGGACGACGCGTGAACCGCCCGTCATTCGGTCCAGGTCTGGACACCTCGAGGTTCGAAGCATTCCGTCTACGAATCGTGCATAGCTGCCTTGCAAAGAGGCTGATGCCATGCTCTAACGCTCGGCACCGCGACAAAGAAAAAGCCGCCCGAAGGCGGCCTGAGTCTAGGGAGGAAACGCCCAAGGAGGACGTGCAGCACGCAAGTGCCGCGTCGGTTCTATAGCTCGTGCTGCGTCGCAACGCAAGCGCGATGGTATGACCTGCGCACGATGCTGCTCACTGGCTGTCTCGAACGCGCATGACTCGAGATCGGAGCCAAAGTGCTCCCCGCCAAACTGCCGGTGAACCTTGATCGGCGGAAATCACACCAAAGGGGTGTCAGCGTTGACGTCGAGTGGCGAAGATTCTGCACGGAAACCCGTTGGGGCCCTTGCGGCCACGCTCTAGGTTATGACACCGACCTGCTGGAACTTCGCCAGCATGAAGTCTTTGTCGAACGGTTTCATGATGTAGCCGTCAGCGCCGGCGTGCATGGCCCGCGCGATGTGGGCCACGTCGTTTTCCGTGGTGCAGAAGACGACCTTGGGTTTACGGCCTTCCGGCATCTTCCGCAGTTCCTTGAGGAACGCGAAGCCGTCCATGACGGGCATGTTCCAGTCGAGCAGGATGACGTCGGGCATCAGGAACGTGCAGGCCGCGAGGGCCTTCTGACCGTCTTCCGCCTCGGTCGTCTCGAACTGCATGAGGTCGAAGATACGCCGGGCGACCTTGCGGATCACGGGCGAGTCGTCGACGATGAGCGCCTGGGTCATGGCATCCTCCCGGCCGCAATCCTTCCCCTGAAGGCATGACGGGCGGAAGAGTCGGGCAAGAAGCTTAAGAGCCGGTTGCCGGAACGTCGATTTCGGCCGGAGGAGCGTCGATCACCTCGACCTTCGGCCTGGCCCGCAGCGTCACGGTGTCGCCGTCGAGCGACACGTCGACCGTGTAGCCGATCTGGCGGGCCAGGAGCCCCGCGAAATAGGGCTGGATCGCGTGCGCATCGAGCGACGCTCCGTCCGGCTCGCCCGACAGCAGCCCCGGCAGGGCCGCTCCGATCCGCGGACTGGTGCCTTTCGCCTGAAGCTGGATGTCGGGCTCCTCGCTCGTGCCTTCGGTCGAGACCGTGACCACGCCCCCGCGCGGGATCGTGGTGGCCGCGACCACGCACAGGTTCAGCATCAGCTTCACCTTGTTCTTCGGCATCAGCACGCGCGGCGCCACCCACTCGAGCTTGACCTTCTCGTTGCCGAACAGGCCCCGCGCGACCGATTCCGCGTCGCCCGTGTCGATGGAGGCACCCGCCGACCCGGCCGCCCCGAAGGCCAGACGGCAGAACTGCAGCTTGGCGGACGCGGTGGCGGCGCTCTTTTTGATGAGGTCGAGCGCGAAGGTGCGCGTGTCCGCATCGTTATCCTCGTCGAGAACTTCGAGGCCGTTGACGATGGCGCCCACCGGGCTGATGACGTCGTGGCACACGCGCGAGCACAGCAGCGCCGCGAGGTCCAGGGGATCGAGCGTGAACGCGGTCATCGATGAGGTCCGGGCCCTTCCAGCGCCGGACCGGAAAAATCGAAGCGGCGCGACGACTCATGGTTTGCGGCAAACAGGAAGCTTTGATATCGCAGGCGAAGGCGTTTTGGAAGCCGCGCCTTGGATCTCGCCCCCGCGCGGCGAATGGTGGCGTTCGCGCGAGCGGCCGTCGGTGCAGGACCTGGCCTCGTGCTTGACCACCGTCGTTTGGCCGAAAACTTCGCGCAACTGGCGCTCGACGCCGCCGTGGAGATCATGCGCGTCTACTCGACGCGCGGTTGCGCCTACAAGACCAAGCCTGACCACAGCCCCGTGAGCGAGGCGGACGAAGTGGCGGAAGCCGTGATCCTGGCCGGCTTGAACACCTGTGCGCCCGGCGTGCCGGTGCTGGCCGAGGAAGCGGCGGCGCGGGGCGTGAAGCCCGCGCTCGATGGTCAGTTCATTCTGGTGGACCCCGTCGACGGAACCAAGGAGTTCATCGGCGGCAACGGCGATTTCACCGTCAACATCGCGTTGGTGGAAGCCGGCGTCCCGACGGTCGGCGCGGTCTATGCTCCGGTTCGGCGCAGGATGTGGTGGGCCGCCGCGGGACGGGCCGAGGCCGCCGACGTCGGACCCGGCGACCGCCTGTCCGATGCCCACCACCGGCGGTCCATCGCCTGCAGGATCGCGTCTCCCGAGGGCTACGTCGCACTGGCGAGCCGGTCGCACGGCGACGCGGTGACGGAGGCTTTCCTGGCGGAACTGCCGATCCGGGAGCGGCGGGGGGCGGGATCCTCCTTGAAGTTCTGCGCGATCGCGGAGGGAGATGCCGACGTGTACCCGCGGTTCGGGCCCACGATGGAATGGGACACGGCGGCGGGCGATGCCGTACTCCGTGCGGCCGGGGGGACCGTGCTTTCGGTCGAGGGAGGGCCGCTCCGCTACGGCAAGGCCGCAACCGACTACCGCAACGGCGGCTTCGTGGCGTGGGGCGATCCTTCGGCCGCCGCCGCCCATCCAGTTCCGCCGTCAATCCTTCGTTAACCTTGATCCGCTTACTGTGCTTCGCAGGCTGGCCGAGGGCTGGCTGCGCCCGCCATGCCATCGACACGTTCGCCGGGCAGGGACTCAGCGGCCGGCGAGGCGGATCGGCGCTCGTGCGGAGGAGGCGGGGTAATGGCCAAGCTGACGCGTCGCGACTGGGCTCTCGGGGGGATGTCGTCGCTGCTCGCCCTGGCGGGCGGGTCGGCCCCGGCTCTCGCCTACGGTGGCCCCGACGGTCCGCCCGACCGCTTCTCGACGGGTGAACTCGTCGACAACGGGCACCGCTTCTTCGGCACGGTGTCGCGCGGTCTGGCGCAGGCCGTGGAGGAAGCCGGCCGCCGCTGGGGTCAGCCCAACGGCTACGTGCTGGGGCAGGAAGCGTCCGGAGCTTTCGTGGGCGGCGTGCGCTACGGCGAAGGCGTGATGTACACCCGCAACGCGGGCGACCAGCGCGTCTACTGGCAGGGTCCGTCCCTCGGCTTCGACGTGGGCGGCGATGGGGACCGCACCATGATGCTGGTCTACAACCTGCCCGCCACCCGTGCGATCTTCCGCCGCTTCGGCGGGCTCGACGGCTCCGCCTATTTCATCGGCGGTTTCGGCTTCACGGCCCTGACCGACCAGGAGGTGACCGTCGTGCCGATCCGCTCGGGCGTCGGAGCGCGTCTCGGCGTGAGCCTGTCGTATTTGAAATTCACCCCGCGCTCGACCTGGAACCCGTTCTGACGCTTTCTGCTCCAGACCTGTGAGCGGGTTCTGCGGTTGAACGGGCGGCGGGGGCACGGATTCAAGGCTTGATCGAGCAGGAGATGATCTTCGCGCTGGGGTTCCTGCTCGCGGGACTCCTGGCTCTCCTGTTCATGCCCGTCCTGTCCCGCCGGGCGGTCCGGCTCGCGAGCCGGCGCTTATCCATGCTGGTGCCGCTGTCGATGGCGGAGGTTTCCGCCGATCGGGACGGCCTGCGCGCCGAGCACGCCGTGGCGGCCCGGAGGCTCGAGGGGACGATCGACCGTCTCACCCGCGACAAGGCGGACGCCATGGCGGAGGCCGGACGCAACGCCGTGCGCGCGTCCGCGAGCGAAGCCGAGAGGGACGCCCTGGCGAGCCGCGCCGCGACGCTGCAGGACGAGCGCGATCGCGCGGCCCGGGACGCCCACGAGGCGGAAGCCCAGTTCGGCCTGCAGGTTCAGGGACTGCACGAGACGGTCGGCCTGGCCGAGCGGCGCCTGGCCCTGCTCAACACCGCCCAGGCGCAATTGGCCGCGAGCCAGGCCCAGTCGGACGAGCGGCGCCTGACCATCGCGGGCCTGGAAACGCGCGCCACGGGCCAGGACCTGCGCTTGCGCGGGTTGACGGGACAGGTCGCGACGCTGAGCAGAGACCTGCAGGACGCCCGGACGGCCCTGGAGTCTACCGTTCGCGAGCGCGAGGTGGCTCGTGCCGAAGTGGCCCTGCTCACCGCGAAGGGCGACGTCACGCGGGCCGAGGTCGACGCCTTCGCGGTCGAGATCGCGTCGCTGCGGGCCCGGTTCGCCGAACGGCCGTTCGAAGAGGAAGGCCTCCGGCCAGGCGGCCCCGGCGACCTTGCCGCCCTGCGTCGCACCATCGTGGCGCTCGGGGCCGACATCGTCCGGGCCGGTCGCGAGAAGGAGTCCGGCGATCCCTCTCGGGGCTGAGACTCGCGCTTCCCGGGCGGGTTGCCCTACTGCGTGAAGGTCGTGCGGGCCGCGTTCTCGACCTGCTGAACGACGTCGGGGAAGGATTCGAGAACTTCCGCGCGAAACTCCGCGTCGAGGTGGCGGTAGCTGAGGCTGTCGGAAGCCTGTGCCTGGCCGGCCGCCGCCCCACTCAGGCCGACGACATGCTCGGCCAATTCGTTGACCGTCATGGCTCCGGCCGAGGTCGACAGCGGCGCGTCGAGCGCGAACCGCTGTTCCAATCCCATGCCGAGTTCGACCGCCATCAGCGAGTCGAGCCCGATCTCCATCAGCGGCTTGTTACGGCTGACATCCTCGCGCGGCAGGCGGAGGATGCGGGCGATCTCTTCCTGCAGCGTCTCGGCGATTTTGCTCGTGGCACCCTCGATGCCGTCCTGCTCCACCAAGTCGCGGACGACGATCTTGGCCTGCCCTGCCGCTTCGGATGCTTGCGCGCCGTGCATCAGCGAGGAGAAGACCGGGGTCTGTAGCACCGGCAGGTGCTCGCGCGCCGCCGACCACGTCACGGCTGCCACAGCGAGCGACGCGGCGCCCCGCTCTGCATCGTTGTAGGACAGCGCGTCGGCCAGTCGTTCGAGGGCGGCCCGGGCCGTCATGCCCTGCACGCCCGTGCGGGCCAGCAGGCTCGTGGCAGTCGACCCCGACCGGGCCAGGACGCCGACGTCTTCGATCGCTCCCCAGGCGACCGCGAAGCCAGGAAGACCTTCCTCGCGCCGTCGCCGCGCCAAGCCTTCCAGGAAGGCGTTGGCGGCGACGTAAGCGCCCTGTCCCGGGTTGCCGATCAGCGTCGTGGCCGAGGAGTAGAGGATGAAGTAGTCGAGCGGCACCGACCGGGTGAGCCGATCGAGGAGGCTGGCACCGGCAACCTTCGTGATGAGGACCGCGTCGAGCTTCTCCCGCGTGAGGTTGGCGACGATCGCGTCGTCGTAGACGGTTGCGGCGTGGATCACGCCGCCCAGGGGAGGCATGGTGTCCGCCACCCGGGCCAGCAGGGCCGTCATATCGGCCTCGTTCGTGACGTCCACCGCCGCGACCTCGACCGCGACGCCGTCCGCTTCGAGCTCGGCCACAACGTCCTGCGCCTCGGGACTGGACGCCCCCGAGCGGCCGAGCAGAACCAGGTGACGGGCGCCGCGCGCGACCAGCCAGCGGGCGGTTTCCAGGCCGAAGCCGCGCAGGCCGCCGGTCACGAGGTGGGTCCGGTCGGCCGCGACACGGAAAGGCCGCGTCGTCACACTCGTCGGCTCGGGCAGGGTGGGCGGCAGGATGACGATCTTGCCCACGTGGCCGGACTTCTGCATCACCCGGAACGCGTCGACCGTCTCGCGCGCCGGAAAGACCCGGTAGGGCAGGGGCGTGAACGACCCGTCGTCGAACAACCCCATCACGTCTTCGAACAGCGACTGGCCGCTCGCGTCACCCTTCAGGATGAGCTGGTCCAGGTCCACGCCGAAATAGGACAGGTTGCGGCGGAACGGCTTCAGCCCGATATGCGTGTTGGCCACGTAGTCGCGCTTGCCGAGCTCCACAAAGCGCCCGAACGGGCGGAGCACCGCGATGGAGCGCTCCATCGCTTCGCCCGAAAGGCTGTTGAGCACGACGTCGACGCCGCCGGCCGTCACCGCGCGGATGTCGTCGACGAACTGGCTGGAGCGCGAGTCGAACACGTGATCCGCGCCGAGCGTGGTCAGCAGGTCCCGACGCTCGGCGGAGCCCGCGGTCGCGATCACCCGGGCGCCGCGCCAGAGCGCGATCTGCAGGGCCGCGAGACCCACGCCACCCGCGCCGCCGTGGATCAGCACCCATTCGTCTTCTGCCAAGCGGGCGCAGCGGGTCAGCGCGTAGAAGGCGGTCAGGAAGGCGACCGGGACGGTCGCGGCCGCCTCGATCGGCAACGCGTCGGGAATGGCCGCCACCACGCCGGACTCCACCGTGACGTGCGTCGCGAGCGCGGCCTTGGCGAAGGCCATCACGCGGTCGCCCACCTTCAGCCGCTCGACGCCGCTGCCCACGCGCACCACGCGGCCCGCGCATTCCAGACCGAGCGTCGCGCCCGCGTAGCCGTCCTCCAGGATCTCCTCGGGGAGGATGGACAAACCCCACATCACGTCGCGGAAGTTGAGGCCCGCGGCTCCCACCTCGATCTCGACCTCGCCGGGGCCGGGCATTCGGCGCACCTCCGTAGCCCAGACCATGCGGTCGAGCCCGGACTGTTCGCCCTTGACGAGCCGCAGCACCGTTTCGCCCGCCTCCACGGCCGGAGGGGTCGCGGAGGTCCGCTCGAAACGGAGCACCGCCGTGCTTGATGCGTCGAGCACGATCTCGGTCTCGGCCGTTTCCGAGAGCACCACATCGCGCAGGCGGCGGGCCGCGACCTCGGGGGACAGGTCCGGCGCGAGGTCGATCAGCCGAACGTCGAGCGTTTTCACCTCGTTGGCGAGCGTCCGCGCGAAGGCCCAGATCGCGGACTCGACCGGGTCGCCGCCCACGGCGCGGGTCGCGCCGGGACAAACGAGCCATAGCGTCGCCTTCGCACCGTTGAGATCTGCCGCAAGGCGGCGCAGCGCCAGGCAGCGCAGCGCGATGGCTTCCGCCGGCGCCGAAGCCTCGCGGGCCTGCACCATCCAGATCACGGTGCCGCAGGGCTCGGCGAACAGCGGCTCGTCGAACGCCACCGATCGGCTCGCCACCTTCAGGCCGGAGAACTTGAGCATGGTCGCGAGCGCGGCCGCGGTCGGACCGAGCGGTCCGTCCGACCCGACCACCAGCGCCTCGCCCTTGACGGTGCGCGGTGTCCGCTCGGCGGCTTTGCGACCGGTGACGAACAAGCCCGCGCTCACACGGGTCGGCTGCAGGGCTGCGACGTCGGTCAGGCCCATGTCGCCCAAAACCTGACGCCAGCCCGCTTCCGACGCGACGGACAGCAGGCCGTCCGATCCGTCCGGCGCGAGGGCCGCGAGGCCGAACACCAAGTCACGGAACAGCGAGGCCTCCGGTTCGACCGCGAGAAGGACGGCACCGGGTGCCATCGCCTCGGCCAGCGCGTTGCGGTGGATGGGATCGCGGACCGTTGCGTGCAGGGTCTGCGCGGCGACCACGAGATCGAAGGCGTTCGGCGCCAAGAGCTCGGCGTCGCCCGAGAAGAAGACGCGGGTCTGCCCGTCGAGCGCCAGCCTGACCCGTTCCAGACGGCGGCGGTCGATTTCCAGCACGGTCAGTTCCGCGGCCCGTCGCGATGCGAAATCGGCCACCAGGGCGGAGAGCGGCCCGTCGCCGACCTGGAGCACGCGGATGGCGCGGTCCTTCGGGAGACTCGCGTCGAGCCGATCGAGCACCGCGCCCAGCAGGTCGGCCGCCTCGACCGCCGGCCGTCCGCCGTAGTCGTAGGCGTCGAGCGCCGACACCGTGTAGGGAGCCCGCGCATCCACGGGCCGTCCGGCTGCAACGGCATCCACGAGAGCGCCCGCGTGGGCCGCGAGCAGCAGGTCCGCCGATCGGTCGGGGTGCTCGGCCGCGAGGGTTCGCAGGATGTCGCGCGGATCGGGCAGCTCCACGCCGGTGGAGAGCGCGTGACGACCCGGCTCGGTCGCGGTCGCGAGCCCGCTCTGCTCGAGCGCGGCGAGAAGCCGAGCGCACCAGTTCCGCAGCCCCGAGGGCAGCCGGCCCGCTTCGACGAGCGTTTCGACGTCGACGATGCCGTCGTCCGCCAGAACCTCGAACAGGCCGAACGCCGCCGACGTGGCCCACCCTTCGAGCAGGACGTAGTCCGGTGCGGGTACCGGATCGCCGGCAGCGACCCGCCCGGTCGCGCGCGCGGCCTCCAGCACCTGGGAGATCGACGGGCCGGGATCTTCGTGGACGGCGAGCGGCTCCGCGGCGAGCACCGTCCTGGACCCCACGACGTCGATCATCTTGTCGGCGGAGCGGAAGGCCTGCATGGCCTGGAATCGCACGCCGTAGAATGAAGCCACGACCTGATCGTCGGTGCCGACGAGACTGAAATCCACCACGATGGTGCGCGCGTCGGCGCGTCTCACGCGGATGAGCGCCCGCGTGAACACCGCGCCGGGCTGGAACAGCTTCAACTCCCCGATCGCGACGGGGACGTAGGGCTTCAAGCGGCCTCGCACGGCCAGTTCGGAGAACAGCAGCACGAGCCCGTGGAAGCAGGCGTCCACACGCGTGGGATCGAAGCCGTAGCGCGCGTCAGTCGTGCTCTCGACGAGGGCGACCGCGATCGCGTCCGCACCGGAGCGCGACGCCGAGTGCAGGAGCTGGAAGGCCGGCCCATACTGCAGGCCCGATGTCGACGCCGCGGCGTAAACCTCGGCGCCGGTCAGGCCAGGTCCATCGTCGCCGTGCGACACCGGATCCACGGGATCGGCCGTTCCCACGAAGCGGAGCACCTTGGCGGTCACGTGGACCTGCCAGGCACCCTGGGTGAGCCGCGGGCGGCTCATGATCTCCAGGAAACCCGTGACGGGCTGCACGCGACAGCGCGTTTCGCGCGACGCCGTGCCGTCCAGGATCATCGGCTGGTGGATCTCGAAGTCGGCCACGGCCGCCCTGTCGGTCGCGAGCCAGTCGCGCGCGACCGCGAGCGCCATCTCGGCGAAAGCCGCGCCCGGCACCAGGACGTGGCCGTCGATCACGTGGTCCGCCAGCGCCGGAACCAGGGCGACGTCGACGACGCCGTGCCATTCGAGCTGGTCGAGGCTCGTGCGGGCGCCGATCAGCGGGTGCCAGGGTCGGGGTGTCAGGAGGGGGTCGATTTCGTTCGAATCCCCCAGCCGGTAGTGCTTCCTTTGCCAGGGATAGGGCGGCAGGTTTGCAACGTGGCCTGGATCGGACCCGAACACCGCGGCATCGACCCGCGCGCCGCGCGTCAGCGCGGACGCGACCACGCGGCGGAACGGGTCGCCCGGGCCGTCCTTTCGCTCCAGCGTCGGCAAGGCCGCGAAGCTCGTTTCGCCCCTCGCCCCGAGCGTGTCGTTGATATGTGACAGTAGGATCGGGCTCGGCCCGATCTCGACGAAGACGCGCGCCCCCAGCCGCGAGGCCTCCTCGATGGCCTGCGAGAACAGGACCGGCTCGCGCACGTTGCGCCACCAGTAGGCGCGGTCGAGGCCACGACCGGATTCGACTGCGCCCGTCACGGTCGACACGAACGCGACCTCGCCGTCCCGCGCCGGGATCGCGCCGAGATCGGCCAGCAGCGGCTCCTCGATTTCGGCAATCAACCCGCTGTGGAAAGGATAGGCGATATCGAGTTTTTGAACGCGGGCGCGCATGGCTCGCGCGTCGGACGCGAGCTTGGCCAAGGCCGCGCTCGTCCCCGAGAAGGTTATGGTGCGCGGGCTGTTGTAGGCCGCGATCGACAGATCCGGGTCGGCCGCGGCGAGCGTTTCCGCCGTTTCACGCGAGCCGACCAGCACCGCCATGCCGCCCGCCCCGAAGGCGAGCTCCTGGTGCAGGCTGCGGTAGTAGATGACCTTGACGGCCGTCCGCAGGTCGAGGATGCCCGCGGCTTCCGCGGCCGCGACCTCGCCGACGCTGTGACCGAGCACGACGGACGGCATCAGGCCCGAGGCCTTCAGCGTGCGGGTCGTGGCCGCCTGGATGGCGAAGATGAGCGGCTGGGCGACGCTCGTCTTGCCGAGCTGGTCGACCAAGTCGTCGGCGTTCAACGTGGCGGCGAGCGACCAGCCCGCGAATTGCCCGAACAGCGCGTCGACCTCGTCGAGTCCCGCCCGGAACGCCGCGCTGGACCCGTAGGCCGCGCGGCCCATGCCGACCCACTGGCTCCCGTTGCCCGAGTACACGAATGCCACATCGGCGCGCCGCGCCACTGCCGTACCGACCGTGACCTCGGGCCCGGCGTCCGGACCCTTGTCGATGAAGGACTGCAGGGCCGCGGCGACGTCGGCGTCGGGCGAGAGCGGCACGACGAGGCGCTCGGCCAGGGCGTCACGCCGGTTGTTCGCCGCCGCGGCGATCGCGTCCGCTCCCGCGTCGTCCCGACCGAGGCGCTCGACATGGCGGCGCGCCAGATCCGTCAGGGCCGCGCGCGTGTGGGCCGAGAGCATTAGGACCGTCGGCGCCGCGAGGCTGTCCGCGGCCGCCATGTCGGCCGGCGCATCGGCCAGAACCACGTGGGTGTTGGTGCCGCCGAACCCGTAGGAACTCACGCCCGCGAGCCGCGGCACGGCGCCTCGCGCGAGCGGGATGGCGTCCTGCGCCACGCGAAGGTTGAGCCGCGCGAAGTCGACGTTAGGGTTCAACTCGTCGCAGTGCAGCGTGGGCGGCAGCAGGTCGTGCTCCAGCGCCAGCGTGGCCTTGATGATGCCCGCCAGGCCCGCGGCGGCTTCCGAATGTCCGATGTTGGACTTGACGGAGCCGATCGGCAGCGGCGCGCTCCGCTTGACGCCCAGAACCTCGCCGATCGCGGTCGCCTCGATAGGATCGCCGACCGGCGTGCCCGTCCCGTGCGCCTCGACGAAGGCCAGGTGGTCGGGGTCGATCCCGCCGCCGTCGTAGAGCTGCTCGAGCAGTCTCGCCTGCCGCAGCTTGGACGGCAGCGCGATGCCGTTGGTCCGCCCGTCCGAGTTGACCCGACTCGCCACGATCCGGGCCTTGGCGCGGTCGATCCCAGGGCGGAGGTCTTTTTGCGCGCGCAGGACCAGCACGCCGCCGCCCTCCGCGCGGACGTAGCCGTCCGCCTTGGCCGAAAAGGCCTGGCACAGCCCCGTGCGCGACAGCATCGAGGCTTGCGAGAAGCTGATGAACTGGAACGGCGTCAGCAGGATGCTGACGCCGCCCACGATGGCCGTGTCGATGCGCCCGCTGCGCAGGGCCTGGACCGCGGCATCCAGGGCCACGAGCGAGGACGAGCAGGCCGTGTCGACGGTGAAGCTGGGACCGCTCAGGTCGAAGACGTAGGACACCCGGTTGGCCAGGATCGAGGCCGCATTGCCGGTCGCGAAATAGGCGTCCGTCGCGGCGATGTCGAACATCCGCGTGTTGCCGTGATCGAGCGTGGAGGCGCCGACGAAGACGCCGGTTTCCGTGCCCGCCAGGTCGGACGGCCGGATCCCGGCGTCCTCCAGGGCTTCCCAGGTCAGTTCGAGCAGCAGGCGCTGCTGCGGGTCCATCTGCTCGGCTTCGCGCGGCGACAGGCCGAAGGCGCCGGCGTCGAAGCCCCACACGTCGTCGAGGATGCCGGCGGCCCACGTGTAGCTGCGTCCGCGTTCGCCGTGCCGGGGATGGCCGAACCGTTCGAGGGACCAACGATCGGAGGGGATGCGCGTGATCGCGCATTTCCGGTTGACGAGAAGGTCCCAAAGGCCCGGCACCGAATTCGCCCCGGGGAGGCGGCAAGCCCGTCCAACGATCGCAATGTCTGACGCGTGTTCCAAAGGACCTCTTCGGTGACTTCAGCGCTTCGCGGACGGCATCCAATGAGGTGGAGTGGGCGACCTGCCGGGATCGACCAGGCTCCGCCTCATGGAGCGGACCGCTTCGCCGTCATCCCGGTTTCCGCGCCCGCCACGACCTCGTTCCGCATCTCGGTTGCCGACCCTTCATGCCTGATTAGACGGGCGAGTCGCGGCTTGTCCAGCCCCGATCCCGCGACTCGAACGCGGGCGAAGCAGATGAACGGGCCCTCGGTTGGCTTGCTTTGCCCCGAAACGTCGGGCGTGCGCCCGATTTGAGCAGGAGCTGCTCGCCGTCGCGCAGTCTTGCCCTCAGATGAGGGCGCCGTGGCAGTGCTTGTACTTGCGGCCCGTGCCGCAGGGGCACAATTCATTGCGGCCCACCTTGCCCCAGGTCGAGGGGTCCTGCGGGTCGCGGCGCGCTTCCGCCTCCGGGGCCGCGAGGAGCGTTGCGGCGCCGCCCGCCGCGAAGGCGAACTCGGCCCCCGCGATCGTTCGGTTGCTGTCCGCCACCGCGAGCTCGTCGTCGCCCGTCAGCGGGTCGGCATGGGACGCGAACATCGGCGGCAGCTCGGGATCGGGCTGCTCGAAGGCGACCTCGATCCGCATGAGCTGGGCCGTGGTGGCCTCCCGAAGCCGGGCGATCAGCCCGTTGAACATCTCGAAGGCCTCCGACTTGTACTCGTTCAGCGGGTCGCGCTGCGCCATGCCGCGCCATCCGATCACCTGCCGGAGGTGGTCGAGGACCACGAGGTGGTCGCGCCACAGGGGGTCGAGCATCTGCAGGACCACCTGCTTCTCGACGTAGCGCATGATGTCGGGGCCGTTCTTCTCGACGCGGTCCGCGTAGGCCGCGTCCGCGGCGCCCTGGAGCCGCTCGGCCATGTCCTCCTCGCCGATGCCCTCCTCCGCGGCCCAGGCCTCCACGGCGGCCTCGAGATTGAGCGCTTCCGCGGCGGCGGCCTTCAGCCCCGCCGTGTCCCACGCCTCGGCGTAGGAATCGTGCGGGATGAAGCGGGCCACGAGGTCGTCGACCACGCCCTGGCGCATCTCGCCGATCTGCTCCTCCAGCGACTCGCGACCCATCATCTCGCGGCGCTGCTCGAAGACGACCTTGCGCTGGTCGTTCATGACGTTGTCGTACTTCAGCACGTTCTTGCGCATGTCGAAGTTGCGGGCCTCGACCTTCTGCTGCGCCTTCTCCAGGGCCTTGTTGATCCAGGGATGGACGATGGCCTCGTCCTCCTTGAGCCCGAGCCTGCGCAGCACCGCGTCCATGCGCTCGGACCCGAAGATCCGCATCAGGTCGTCCTGCAGCGACAGGAAGAACTTCGAGCGGCCCGGATCGCCCTGGCGGCCCGAGCGGCCGCGGAGCTGGTTGTCGATGCGGCGGCTCTCGTGCCGCTCCGTTCCGATGATATAGAGGCCGCCGGCCGCGATCGCCTTGGCCTTGAAGGCCGCGATCTCGTCCTTGATGGCGGCCTCCCGGGCGTCGCGGTCCGGGCCCGGCTCCATCGGTCCGCACTCGGTCGCGATCCGCATGTCCTCGCTGCCGCCGAGTTTGATGTCGGTGCCGCGGCCCGCCATGTTGGTCGCGATCGTGATGGCGCCGGGCACGCCCGCTTCCGCCACGATATAGGCTTCCTGCTCGTGGAACCTCGCGTTCAGGATCGCGAAGTTCCGGGATGGCATCCCGGTCCGTGCTCCGGCGTAGAGCCTGTCGAGCGCGTCGGGCTTGGCGAAGTCGATGCGCGTGTAGCCCTGGCTCGCGAGCCGCTCGCCCAATTGCTCGGACCGTTCGATGGAGGTGGTGCCCACCAGCAGCGGCTGGAGGTTGGCGTTGGCGGCCTCGATCTCGGCCACGATGGCGCGCAGCTTCTCCTCGGCGGTGCGGTAGACCTCGTCGTCTGCGTCCGCGCGGGCCACGTCGCGGTTGGTGGGGATCTCGACCACGTCGAGCTTGTAGATCTCGGCGAACTCGTCGGCCTCGGTCGCGGCCGTTCCGGTCATCCCCGCGAGCTTGCGGTAGAGCCGGAAGTAGTTCTGGAAGGTGATGGAGGCGAGCGTCACGTTCTCGGGTTGGACGGTGACGTGCTCCTTGGCCTCGAGCGCCTGGTGCAGGCCTTCCGAATAGCGCCGGCCCGGCATCATGCGGCCGGAGAACTCGTCGATGATGACGACCTCGTCGTTGCGGACGATGTAGTCCTTGTCCCGCTGGAACAGCTTGTGGGCGCGCAGGGCCTGCTGGACGTGGTGCACGAGGGTCGCGTTGCTGGCCTCGTAGAGCGAGCCTTGCAGCACGCCCGCCTCCGTGAGCAGCACCTCGATGTGCGTGTTGCCCGCGTCCGTCAGGTTGGTGGTGCGCTGCTTCTCGTCGAGGTCGTAGTCCTCGCGCACGAGGTGCGGCAGGATCTTGTCGATCCGGTTGTACAGGTCCGACTTGTCGTCGGACGGCCCCGAGATGATGAGGGGCGTGCGCGCCTCGTCGACGAGGATGGAATCCACCTCGTCGACGATCGCGTAGGCATGGCCGCGCTGCACCATCTGGTTCAGCTCGTACTTCATGTTGTCGCGCAGGTAATCGAAGCCGAACTCGTTGTTGGTGCCGTAGGTGATGTCGGCCGCGTAGGCCGCCTTGCGCTCGGAATCGTCCAACCCGTGCACGATGACGCCGACGGAGAGCCCGAGGAACGTGTAGACCCGTCCCATCCACTCGGCGTCGCGTCGCGCGAGGTAGTCGTTCACGGTGATGACGTGGACGCCGTTGCCCGCCAGGGCATTGAGATAGGTGGCGAGCGTCGCCACCAGCGTCTTGCCTTCGCCCGTGCGCATTTCCGCGATGGCGCCCTCGTGCAGCACCATCCCGCCCACGAGCTGCACGTCGAAGTGGCGCTGGCCCAGGACGCGCCTGGCGGCCTCGCGCACGGTCGCGAAGGCGGGAACGAGCAGATCGTCGAGCGTCTTCCCCTCGGCGAGCTGGGCACGGAACAGGCCCGTGCGGGCGGTCAATCCCTCGTCGCTGAGCGCCGCCAGTTCCGGTTCCAGTCCGCTCACCTCCGCGACGCGGGGGACGTAGCGCTTCAGGCGCCGGTCGTTGGCGGAGCCGAAAACCTTGCGAGCGAGCGAGCCGAGCATCGACGAACCTTGAGAACTGAGTGCGGCAGGCGGCCGGCCCGCCGAGCCTCGACCCGCGAAACCGGCCCGTGCCGCGCCGGACCGGTGTGCGGCGCGCGAGAAAGCCGTGGCAAAAAGACTGGAACGCAGATATGAGCGCCCGGAAACCTTGTCAATGCAACGGGGACGGCCCGCGGGGCGGGCGGCGGCGGCCCCGTTTCGGCCCCGCCGCGGGCGGGACCGCCTTCTCATCCGACCGGAGTTCAGCGCATGTCCAAGACCTTCAAACGTGGCCTGCTGGCCGCGGCCGCCCTGTGCGCGCTGGCGGTCGTCCCCCCCGCGCAGGCCAAGGTGCTCGCCAAGGTGAACGGCGCGGAGATCACGGACGACGACGTCCGCGTCGCCACCCAGGACCTCGGGCCGACCCTGCCGCAGCAGCTCAAGGGCCCCGAGCGGGACGCCTACGTGCTGGACTACCTGATCGACCTGAAGCTGGCCGCGGCGCAAGGCGCCAAGGACGGCGCCGCCGACACGGCCGAGTTCGCGCGCCAGATGGCCTACTACCGCGACAAGACCCTGATGGAGGGCGTGCTCGGCGGCATCGCCAAGTCGGCCGCGACCGAAGACGCCGAGCGCAAGGTCTACGACGACGTCGCCAAGCAGCAGAAGCCCGAGGAGGAGTACCACGCCCGCCACATCCTGGTGCCGACAGAGGCCGAGGCCAAGGCGGCGCTGGCCCGCGTGAAGGGCGGCGAGGACTTCGCCAAGGTGGCGGACGAACTGTCCAAGGATCCCGGCTCGCAGGGCGGCGACCTCGGCTGGTTCACCAAGGACAAGATGGTGCCCGAGTTCGCGGACGCGACCGCCAAGCTCGACAAGGGGCAGATCTCCGACCCCGTGAAGAGCGAGTTCGGCTGGCACGTCATCCAGCTCGAGGACAAGCGCGAGAAGGCCTTCCCGCCCTTCGACGCCGTGAAGGACCAGGTGGCGCGCTACGTCGTCCAGAAGGCGCAGAGCGACGCGATCGTGAAGCTGCGCGAGGCCGCCAAGATCGAGCGCACCGAACCCGCTCCGGCCCCGGCCCAGCCCGACGCGCCTGCCGCGGCCGACGCCCCGGCCGACACGCCGCCCGCGGCGGCTACACCGCCCGCGGCGGCCCCGGACGCCGCCCCGAAACCCTGAGGCGCGGTCGTGGCTCCCGCCGTTCCCGTTTCGCCGCTGGCCCCCGCCTCGGTTCCCGACCTTCCACCCCTCGCGGGCGTCCGGTTCGCGACCGGGGAGGCGGGCATCCGCTACCGGGGCCGGACCGACGTCATGGTGGCCATGCTGGACGCGGGCACGACGGTGGCGGGCGTGCTGACCCGCTCCAAATGCCCGTCCGCGCCGGTCGACTGGTGCAGGGCGCGGCTGCCGCGGGGGTCGGCCCGGGCGCTGGTGGTCAACAGCGGCAACGCCAACGCGTTTACCGGCGCGGCCGGAGCCCGTGCCGCGGCGCACACGGCGGCGCTCGCCGCGCGCGCGTTCGGGGTCGGCGAGGACGACGTCTTCCTGGCCTCCACGGGCGTGATCGGCGAACCGCTGGACGCGTCCCGCTTCGAGGGCGTGCTGGACCGCCTGGGCGTGGCAGCCTCCCCCGGTGGCATCGCCGATGCGGCACGTGCCATCATGACCACCGACACGTTTCCCAAGCTCGCGACCGCCACGGCGGACTTCGGCGGCGTGACGGTGACGCTGAACGGCATGGCCAAGGGTGCGGGCATGATCGCGCCCGACATGGCCACCATGCTCTCGTTCGTGTTCACCGACGCGCCCGTGGCGGCGCCGGTCCTGCAGGTCCTGCTGACGGAGGCGGTCGAGACATCGTTCAACGCCATTACGGTGGACAGCGACACGTCGACGTCCGACACGCTGCTCCTGTTCGCGACCGGGGCCGCGCGCGACCGCGGCGCCCCCGCGATCGAGACCGCCGACGACCCCCGCCTCGCCGATTTCAGGCGGGCGCTCCGGGCGGTCACGCTCGACCTCGCCCACCAGGTGGTGCGCGACGGCGAGGGCGCGCGCAAGTTCGTGGAAGTGACGGTGACGGGCGCGGAGTCGGACGCGGCCGCCAAGCGGGTCGCGCTGTCGATCGCCAATTCACCGCTGGTCAAGACCGCGGTGGCGGGCGAGGACGCCAATTGGGGACGCGTCGTCATGGCGGTCGGCAAGGCGGGCGAGTGCGCCGACCGCGACCGGCTCGCGATCTGGTTCGGCGACGTGCGGGTGGCGGCGCAGGGCCTGCGCGACCCGTCCTACGACGAGGCGGCCGTGTCGGCGATCATGCAGCGGGACGCGATCGCGATCCGGGCCGACCTCGGCCTGGGCGCTGGGACCGCGACGGTGTGGACCTGCGATCTCACGAAGGCCTACGTCGAGATCAACGGCGACTACCGGTCCTGACCATCGTGCGGCTGTTGACGGGAACGCCCGTCGGAGCCGTTCACGCCCGTGTGATCGATGCGCTGAAAAAGTCACAGTGCGGCCGATAGCTGCCACGCCATCGCCACGAACATTCCAACGGTCAAGCCCGCGGTGTAGTCTTCCCACTGATTTCACCAGCGGCGGACCGGACATCAGAATGCGTCATACGATCGTGAAGAGCTTGGGTGCGCTCGCCGGAGCCGTGACCTGCGCCGCCTTGGCGCAAGCCGCCGACCTGCCGTCGCGGACCGCGCCTCCCATCTTCGCGGCGGCTCCCATTCCAGTCGACGACTGGTCCGGTGTCTATGTCGGCAGCACCTACGGTTACGGGTTCGACACGTTCCGCAACCGGCAGGTCGGCAGCACCACCGTGCCCGCGGCGGTCGGCACCTCGCATACAACCGGAGACAACGGCCAGGCGGGCGGCGCGGTGGCGGGCTACCGCTTCCAGTACGGTCATTTCGTGGTTGGTCCGGAAGGCTCGATCGACCTGAACGTGATCCGCGGCACCAACGCGGGCGGCGGCATCGTGCCGGCCGTGAACGACTCGCTCTACGACGTCCGTTTCCGCGGCCTGATCGGCTACGAGTTCGGTCACCTGATGCCCTTCATCGCGGGCGGTGGCGTCTACAACGAAACCTATCAGCGCGGTGCCGATACCGCCGGCGGGATCCCAAACTACTTCGGCCAGAACAAGACGTCGGTCGGCTGGACGGTCGGCGCGGGTCTCGAATACAAGTTCAACCCGCGCGACTACTTCAGCTTCCTGCCGAGCTTCGTCGCCGGGCCGCTGATCCTGCGCGCCGAATACATCTACCAGAACCTGCCCGAGCAGACCTTCGCCTACGCGGGCCAGGCCTACCGCTCCAAGCAGGACGGCAACTTCATCCGCGCCGCGATCATATACCGGCTGGGCGACAACCCGGCGCGTCCCGACATGAGCCCCTCGGGCGAGGTGAACTGGGCGGGCGGCTACGGCGGTATCCTGGGTGGCTACGGCAACGCTTCGGTCCGCACCACGGCGCCCAACGGCGCGCGCAACACCTCCATCGGCGGCGATGGCGGCCTGGGCGGCATCTACGCGGGCACGAACTTCCTGTTCGGCCACTACATGGTGGGCTTCGACGGCTCGACCTCCATCTCCGACCTGACGGGCCGCGGCACGCTGCCCGACAACGGCCAGACGGTCGACTACCGCAGCTACATTCAGGCCGACATCCGCGCCCGCGCGGGTTACGCCTTCGGCCGCTTCCTGCCCTTCGTGGCGGGCGGCATCGCGTTCTCCCGCAGCGAGCAGATCGACGTCAACACGACCTCGCAGCGCGGCCGCATCCCGCCGGACGCCCTCACGCTCGGCGGCGGTCTCGACTACCGTCTGGCCGAGCACGTATCCCTGCGTCTCGAAGATCTCTACGAGTTCCGCTCGGGCAACAACACGGCTGATTTGAACGGCGTTCCCTACGTCGAGAAGCGCGACGCCAACATCGTGCGCGGCGGCGTGGCCTATCACTTCGAATAATCAGCGCCTGTCGGACGGCTGAAGGTCAAGCGAGGCGGCCTACCCGAGCGGGTAGGCCGCCTCGACCACGTAGGGGCCTCCGCCGACCGAGTCGCGCGACGAGAACAGCACGAAGCGCTCGGCCGTGAACCGCCGCTTCAGGAACCCCCTCGTACCCAGGTAATCCGCGACCGCCATCGTGGACGCGCCACGCAGGCGCGCCAACGTGACGTGCGGCGTGAACTTGCGCGTTTCGGGCGGCACGCCGACCCGGCGGATGATGCGCTCGTGCTCGGCCTGCAGCTCGGCGAGTGGCGCCGAGGGTTGCACCTTGCTCACGATGGCGCGCGGCTTGTCGCCGCCGAAGGCGCTCAGACCTTCCAGCGTGACCGCGAAGGATTTCCGCCTGATGCGGCCCAATTCAAGGTCGACGTCGCGGGCGGTGGCCGCATCGATATCGCCGATGAAGCGCAGCGTCAGGTGGAAGTCCTCCGGCTCGACCCAGCGCGCCGCCGACAGGCCGCCCCGCATCAGGCCGAGTTCGGAAGCCAGGTCTGCGGGAATTTCGAGTCCCGTGAAGAGGCGGGGCATGGCGAATCTCCAGGCCGTTTCGCATCGAGTCCTAGCAGATACGTCCGGGACACGGACCCGCTGCGGGCAGGACCCGGTCCGACCCGCACCGGAATTTTAACTCGTGGACTGGACTTGCGGAGCAGTTCGGACACGTTGGGAGCGGCGCTCAGTCGATGTCGCCGGCGAGCGGCGGATAGGTGTGGTCGCCGCCGCGGAAATCGCGGAATCGGACGCGGCCGTCGTCCCCCTCACGCGCTGTCGCGCTCGCGACCTCCACCTTGCCGTGACCGCCCGGCAGGTCGAGCACGTAGGTGGGCTGGCACAGGCCCGACACGCGGCCGCGCAGCGCGGCTACCAGCGCCCGGCCCTCGGCCAGCGGCACGCGAAAATGGCCGGTCCCCGGCGCGAGGTCGCCGTGATGGAGGTAATAGGGCTTGATCCGCGCTTCAACGAAGGCCCGCATGAGGGCTTCGAGCGCCGCCACGTTGTCGTTGACGCCGCGCAGCAGCACCGTCTGGCTGACCAGGGTGGCGCCGCCCGCGATCAGCCGCGCGCAGGCGGCCCGTGCCGAAGGTGTGAGTTCGCGAGCGTGGTTGGCGTGCACCGCGACGTAGACCGTCTTGCCGGACCGACCCAGCACCTCGACCAGGGCGGGCGAGACGCGCTCGGGGTCGACGGCGGGCACGCGGGTGTGCAGGCGCAGGATGCGGACGTGGTCGATCCGCGCGAGCCGGTCCATGACGGCCGCCATGCGTCGGGGCGACAGCATGAGCGGGTCGCCACCCGTCAGGATCACCTCCCAAAGTCCGGGATGGGCCGCAATATAGTCGAGTGCACGGTCGACGGCCTCGGGCGGCAGCACGGCATCCGCACCGGGGCCCACCACCTCGCGACGGAAGCAGAAGCGGCAGTAGACCGGGCAGACGTGCAGCAGCTTCAGCAGCGCGCGGTCGGGGTAGCGGTGCACGATGCCCGGCACGGGGCTGTGCGCGGCGTCGCCGATCGGGTCGGCCCGTTCCTCGGGGGATGTGACGAGCTCGGCCCGGTTCGGCACGAACTGCCGGGCGATCGGGTCGTTCGGGTCGTCCGGGTCGATGAGCGCCGCGACCGCGGGGGTGAGGGCCACGGCGTAGCGCGTCGCCACGGCGTCGAGTTCGGCCGCGGCACCGGTCCCGATCAGCCCCGCGCGGGCGAGGTCGGCGGGGCTGCGCAGGGTGACGGACCCCGTGCTCACGCGCCCGCCACGGGTGTCCACAGCACCTGCTCGATGCGGGTCGCGCCCGCGGCGAGCATCGCGAGCCGGTCGAAGCCGAGCGCGATGCCGCTCGCGGACGGCATGCGGGTCAGCGCGGCCAAAAAATCCTCGTCGAGTGGGTAGGGGGCGCCGTAGCGCCGGTCCCGCTCCGCCATGGCGGCCTCGAAACGGTGGCGCTGCTCGACCGCGTCCGTCAGTTCGCCGAAGCCGTTGGCGAGTTCCACGCCGCAGGCGTAGAGCTCGAACCGTTCGGCGTAGCGCGGGTCGTCGGCGCAGGGGCGGGCCAGCGCGGCTTCGGGTTCGGGATAGCGGTCGAGGATCGTCGGACGCCCGAGCCCGAGGTTCGGTTCGACCCGCTCGGCCAGGACGCGGCTGAACACGTCCGACCAGTCGTCGTCTGAGGCCGTCGCCACACCCGCGCGATGGGCCTGGTCCGCGAGCGCGTCCCGGTCGGGATCGCCGCCACCCAGGGTGGCGCCGAGGTCGATGCCGGCATGGCGCGCGAAGGCATCCGCCACCGGGAGCCGATCCGGCTCGGCCCGCGGGTCGACGGTGCGGCCGCGCCACGTCCAGATATCGGAACCCGCCGCGTCGGCCGCGAGCCGGAGGAGGCTCGCGCAATCCGCCATGAGCGCGCCGTAGGGCGCTCCCGCCCGGTACCATTCCAGCATGGTGAACTCGGGATGGTGGAGCGGCCCGTGCTCCCGGTCGCGGAAGCAGCGCGCCAGGGTGAACAACCGGGTCTCGCCCGCCGCGAGCAGCTTCTTCATCGCGAACTCGGGCGAGGTGTGCAGGTGCAGCGGACGCGTCCGGCCGTCCGGGCCGTGCAGGGCCGTGGACAGCGCGTGCAGGTGGACCTCGTTGCCGGGCGAGACCTGCAGGATCGCGGTCTCGGCTTCCACGAAGCCCTCCGTTTCGAACCAGCGGCGCACTGCGCCCGTGAGCCGGGCGCGGTGCCGGAGGAAGGGCTTGCGGTCGGCGAAGGCGTCGCGGTCCCACCAGGGCGAAGGTTCGGTCAAGGCGCGTCCAGAGGGGGCCGCGGGGGCGGCGGACTGGTCAAGAGGGGGAAATTCGCTATGGTGCCCGCCGTTGCGACCGGCTCCGGCACGGGCGCCTTCCGCCATTTCAGCGCTTTTCTGCACCAAGGACCCGTTCCGTGAAAGTCATCGCCAGCTCGCTTCGCAAAGGCAACGTCGTCGAGAAGGACAACCAGCTCTACATCGTGCTCAGCGCGGAAAGCTTCCACCCCGGCAAGGGAACCCCCACGACCCAGATCGACATGCGCCGCATCAGCGACGGCGTGAAGGTGACCGACCGCTACAAGACGACCGAGCAGGTCGAGCGCGCCTTCGTGGAGGACCGCGACTTCTCCTACCTCTACGAGGACGGCGAAGGCTACACTTTCATGAATTCCGAAACCTACGACCAGGTGGTGGTGCCCAACGACGTGATCGGCGACCAGTCCCAGTACCTGCAGGAGGGCATGAAGGTGATGCTCTCCATCTTCAACGAGCTGCCCGTGGCGATCCAGCTGCCCGCGCGCGTGACGCTGGAGATCACCGAAACCGAGCCCGCGATGAAGGGGCAGACCGCCTCGTCGTCCTACAAGCCCGCGAAACTGTCCAACGGCAGCCGCACCATGGTGCCGCCGCACGTCCAGGCCGGGACCCGCGTCGTGATCCTGACCGAGGACGGCTCGTACGTGGAACGCGCCAAGGACTGACCTCCTCGCGGAACCGGGGTCACGGGCCGACGATTGGCTTGGCGATGGATCGAGGAGGATTTCAGCCATGGCCGACAAGAGCCTCACGCCCGGTAACCCCGAAGGCGCGCCGATCGAGAGCCGGCGGGCCTCCGCCGCCCCGGCCGTCGACGGCGTCACTCCCGCGGGCGACGGGGGTGTGAGCCCCGAAGAGACCCCGGAGGGCGAGGGCTCCGTGCTGGATATCCCGAACATGGGGGAGTTCTCGGCCGAGGCAGCCCGGCCCACGCCGCTGGACGACATCGCGGGCGCCGAGCGCTCGAACCTGCCGGAGGACTGACCCGGCTCCCGCGTTTCCAACCTGATCAAACGCGCCGCTTGACTCTGGGCGGCAGATATGTTCTACATTTGTTCACTGCAGAGATGCGGTTGACGCCCGGGGCTCACCAAGCCGCCGGGCGTTTTGCTGTCCGGGGGTCGGCATGGCGGCGCGGGCGTCCCCGAAGCGGAAAGACGCGCCGGACGAGGCTGCCGCGCTGATCCGCGACGCCATCCGGGCCCACGTGCCCGCGGCCATCGCCGAACTCGCGCGGCTCGCCCGCGAGGCCACGAGCGAGACCGCGCGGGTCGCGGCCATCAACGCGCTGATCGACCGCGGCTACGGCCGCCTCAAGGACGCGGCGGACGGGGACGACGGCGGGCATGGCATCACGGTCCGCTTCGTCGCGCCCGCGGAAAAACCTTGAGGTCGCGCTCCCCGAAGCGTTCCGGGAGCTGTTCCACCCCTACCGCTACAAGGCGTTCTACGGCGGACGCGGGTCGGGCAAGTCGCACGCCATGGCGACCGCGCTGCTGCTCATGGCGGCCCAGAAGCCCCTGCGGGTGCTGGCCGCCCGCGAGGTGCAGCGGTCGATCCGCGACTCGTCCAAGCGGCTCCTGGAGGACCGGATCGGCGCCCTGAACCTTCGGCGCCGTTTCACGGCGACCGAGACCGAGATCAGGGCCGCCAACGGCTCGCTGTTCCTGTTCGCGGGGCTCGGCGCCAATCCGGACGGCCTGAAATCCATGGAGGGCCTGGATGTGGCCTGGGTCGAGGAGGCCGACGCGATCTCCCAGCGCTCGCTCGACGTCCTCGTGCCGACCGTCCGCAAGCCCGGCTCGGAACTGTGGTTCGCCTGGAACCCGCGCGACCCGTCCGACCCCGTCGACGCCCTGTTCCGCGGCGGCCCTACCCGGCCCGACGCCCTGGTGCGGCGGGTCGGCTACGCCGACAACCCGTGGTTCCCCGCCGTGCTGGACGCCGAGCGGCTCTGGGACCTCGGGCGCGACCCCGACAAATACGCCCACGTGTGGGAAGGGGCCTATCGCGGACAGTCTGAAGCCCGCGTGTTCCGCAACTGGCGCGTCGACCACCTCGAGGTGCCCGACGGTGCGCGGGCCTACTTCGGGGCCGATTGGGGGTTCTCGCGCGATCCCACCGTCCTGGTGCGCTGCTACCTCCTCGACCGGTTGCTTTACATCGACCGCGAAGCCTACCGCATCGGCTGCCCGGTGGACGAGACCGTGGCCCTGTTCGGCGGGATCGAGGGCGCGGGCGGTCCCGCGCCCTGGCCGATCACGGCCGACAGTTCGCGGCCCGAACTGATCGCCCACCTCCGGGCGCGCGGCTTCCGCATCAAGCCCGCCCGCAAGGGCCGCGGCTCGGTGGAGGAGGGCGTGGCCTTCCTGCGCTCGCTCGACATCGTGGTCCACCCCGACTGCCGGCACGCGATCGACGAGCTGACACACTACGCCTACGCGACCGACCGGCTCACCGGCGACGTGCTGCCGGTGCTGGAAGACCGCCACAACCACGTGATCGACGCCCTGCGCTACGCGCTCGAAGGCGTGCGCCGCGCCGACTACCGGCTGCTCACGCTGCTCTGACGCGGCCCGCGCTCCGCTCCAACCACAAGGCCCGCGATGCCCCGCAAGCCCCCGAAGACGCGGCTCGGCGCGCGGGACAGCCTGTCCAATTTCACGGCCTCGCTCAACACGGGGCGCGACAAGGCCTCCCACGACGCCTTCTTCGTGGCCGACCTCGGCCGCGCCCAGATCGAGGCCATGTACCGGGGCGATTGGCTGGCCCGCAAGGTCGTGGACATCGTGCCCTACGACAGCGTGCGCGCTTGGCGCGAATGGCAGGGCGACCGGCCGGCCGTGGAGGCGGCCGAGCGCGCCGAGCGGGCCCTCGGGCTGCGCCGGGCCGTGCAGCGCGCCATGGTGCTGGGGCGGCTCTACGGCGGCGGCGCCATCATCCTGGGCACGGACGAGACGGACGCCCGCACGCTCGCCGGGCCGCTGCGCCCCGAGGCGCTCGGCCCCGGGGGCTTGCGCTTCCTCCACGTGGTGAGTCGCTGGCAGCTCGGCGTGGCGGGCAGCGTGCGCGACCCGCTCGACGCCTTCTACGGCGAGCCGGACGGCTACACGCTGGCGGGGCCGGGCGGGGCTGAGCTGGTACTGCATCCCTCGCGCGTGGTGCGCTTCCTGGGCAACCCGTA
>CAXTFJ010000022.1:0-45654 GCA_964243405.1 uncultured Lichenihabitans sp.
ACAGGTCGGGGGAAGGCCCCTTTCACCTTGCTTGGGAGGGGGGGAAATGGACGCCGATGGCCCCGGCCCCGATGGCGCCCAGCACCGCGTCGGTCAGCGCGTGCAGCACCACGTCAGCATCCGAATGGCCGTTGAGCTTGTGGGTGTGGGGGATACGGATGCCGCCCAGCCACACGTGGTCGCCGCTCTCGAACGAGTGGACGTCGTAGCCCTGGCCGATCCGCACGTCGAGCAGGCCGGCCTGAAGGCGCGCCTCCGCCTTCGCGACGTCGGCGGCGGTCGTGATCTTCATGTTGTCGGGCTCACCCTCGAAAATGTGCACGCGATGCCCGGCATATTCGGCGACCGCCGCATCGTCGGTCAGGTCGTGGCGTTCGTCGCGGTCGGCCAGGCGATGGGCCGCGAGGATCAGATCGAAGTCGAAGGCCTGCGGGGTCTGGACGGCCCGCAGGCGGCTGCGGTCGGGCGTGCCGACCACCCATCCATCGGTCGCGATCTCCTTGATCGTGTCGGTAACCGCGAAGCCCGGGACCGCGGCGCCGAACTCCCGCGCGCAGGCGACCGCGCGGGCGATCAGGGCGACCGACGGGAACGGCCGGGCACCGTCGTGGATCAGCACCGTCGCGGGCCTGTCGCCCTTCACCCCGTCCATGACGTCGAGACCGCGGCGCACGCTGTCCTGCCGCGTCGCGCCACCGTGCGCCGGCTCTCGCAGACGGGTGCGAAGCTCCCCGTCGAGAGCGTTCGCGGCGCCATCGAACAGGTCACGGTCGTCGGGATGGATCACGGGCGTGACCAGGATATCGGGCGAGGCGGTCAGCAGCGAGCGGAGCGTATGGGTAATGAGCGGCTGGCCGCAGAGCGGGCGGAACTGCTTGGGAAGGCCGGCCCCGGCCCGCGATCCGCGACCCGCGGCGACGACGAGGACATGCGGTGCGGCCATCGGCGAACGAAACCCCTCCTGCGCCGCCCGGCCTTCGGCTCCCGCGCGTCCTCGGCCTTCGCGACACGGATGTCGCAGTAGGCCGACTGTTCAAACACTGTGCAACATTCTATTCTGCACAAGAAATGGCGCGACCCCGACGCAGGCCGCTCACGCGATCTAGCCGCAACCGGACCCGAAGGGAAGATGCTTGATGCACCACCGCGGACGCGCGCCCTCAAGTCCTGCCGCGCCCGCGTCGCCCAACGGTGCAGCCCGGGCCGGCGGCTTCATGGTCGGATCGCTCCATCTGCCGGGCCGCGCCATCCTCGCTCCCATGGCGGGGGTGACGGATGTCGGCATGCGCCGCGCCGCGTGCCGGTTCGGCGCGGCGCTGACGGTGAGCGAGATGGTGGCGGCGCCCAGCCTGACGGGCGGCGATCCTGCGGCCCGGACCCGCGCGGACGGGCGCGGCCTCGCCGTCCACGCGGTGCAGATCGCCGGTCGCGAGCCGCGGGCGCTGGCCGACGCGGCGCGGCTCGCCGAGGAGGCCGGCGCGGCGCTCATCGATATCAACATGGGCTGTCCGGCCAAGAAGGTGACGGGCGGCTATTCCGGCGCGGCCCTGATGCGTGACCTGGACCACGCCGCTTCCCTGATCGCCGCGGTCGTCGCGGTCGTAAGCGTTCCCGTGACGGTGAAGATGCGGCTCGGGTGGGACCGAGGGTCGATCAACGCGGCCGACCTCGCGCGGCGCGCCGAGGCGCTCGGCGTCGCACTCGTCACGGTACACGGGCGCACGCGGGAGCAGTTCTACACGGGCACGGCCGATTGGGGCGCGGTACGGGCCGTGGTCGACGCGGTCTCGATCCCCGTGGTGGTGAACGGCGATTGCGCTTCGGCCGCCGACGCGATCGCGATGCTGGCGCGCTCGGGCGCCCGAGCGGTGATGATCGGGCGGGCTGCCGTGGGGCGGCCCTGGCTGGTGGGGCAGATCGCCGAGGTCCTGCGCTCCGGTCTGCTGCCGCCTCCGCCCCGGGCGGAGGAGCGCTGGGAGGCCGCCTGCGCCCATTTCGAGGCGCTGTTGTCTGCCTTCGGTATCGACAAGGGTCTGCGTCACGCCCGCAAGCACCTCGGCGCCTACGCCGAGTACGCCGGGGCGGAAGCTGCCCTGCGCGACCGGCTCGTCACCACGGTCGAGGCGTCCGAAGTGCCGTCGCTCCTCCGAGCGGCGTTCGCGACGAATCACGCCACCCTGGACGAGGCCGCGTGAGCGACCGCGTTCCACCGAGGCCAGGCGCGGCCGCGCCGCTCCTCCTCGCCGCGAACGCCGTGCCCGTGCTCAATGGCCTCCCGCACCCGATCCTCGTGATCGGTACGGAGGGCGGCGTGATCGACGTCAACGCGGCCGCGGAAGCCTTCTTCGAGATGAGTCGCGCCCTGATCACGCGCAACCGCCTCGCGGACCTGGTCCCGTTCGCTTCGCCCCTCCTGGCCCTGGTGGATCAGGTCGCTGCCCAAGGGGCGGCCGTGATGGAATACCGGGTCGACCTGGGCAGTCCGCGGCTGGGCTTCGATCGCGTGGTGGACATCCACGTCGCCCCCATGCCCGAACGGCGTGACGGCGTCGTCGTTATGCTGCAAGAACGGACAATTGCCGATAAAATGGACAGGCAGCTCACGCATCGCGGAGCAGCCCGCTCAGTTTCTGCGCTGGCCGCCATGCTGGCGCACGAGATCAAGAACCCCTTGTCCGGCATCCGCGGCGCCGCCCAACTGCTCGAGACCGCGGTGGGGGACGAGGATCGGGCGCTGACCCGCCTGATCTGCGACGAGACGGACCGCATCGTGAAGCTGGTCGACCGCATGGAGGCCTTCTCGGACCTGCGCCCGACCGAGCGGGAGAGCGTCAACATCCACGCTGTGTTCGACCACGTGAAACGGGTGGCCCAGGCGGGGTTCGCCCGTCACATCCGGTTCGTCGAAACCTACGATCCGTCGCTCCCCCCGGTTCTGGGCAACCGCGACCAGCTCGTGCAGGTGTTCCTCAACCTGATCAAGAATGCCGCCGAGGCGCTGGCCGACGTGATCGACGGTGAAATCGAGCTCACGACCGCGTTCCGGCCGGGCGTCCGCCTGAAGACGCCGGGGTCGCCGCACCCCGTCAGCCTGCCGCTGGAATTCTGCGTCCGCGACAACGGGCCGGGCATTCCGTCGGACATCGCGGCCCTCCTGTTCGACCCTTTCGTGACCACGAAAGTGTCGGGGACTGGCCTTGGACTTGCACTGGTGGCCAAGATCGTGGGCGATCACGGCGGCACCGTGGAATGCGAGTCGCATCCGCGCAGGACCGTGTTTCGCGTGCTGATGCCCATGTACGCCCCGCGCGACGGTCGCGGGCCGAGTGTGTAGGCGGCTCCAGGCTGCCGGACGAGGTTGAATCGCATGATGAACCGCCACATCCTGGTTGCCGACGATGACACGGCGATCCGAACGGTGGTCAGCCAGGCGCTGTCGCGCGCGGGCTACGAGGTCCGGACGACGGGGACGGCGGCCTCCCTGTGGCGGTGGGTGCAGGCGGGCGACGGCGACCTGGTGATCACCGACGTGGTGATGCCCGACGAGAACGCCTTCGAGCTTCTGCCCCGCATCAAGAAGCTCAGGCCCGAACTGCCCATCATCGTCATGAGCGCCCAGAACACGTTCATGACGGCCATCAAGGCCTCCGAGCGGGGGGCCTACGACTACCTGCCCAAGCCCTTCGACTTGAAGGAGCTGGTGGCGATCGTGGGCCGCGCGATGAGCGAACCGCGCGGCAAGCCCGCGGTTCCCGAGGGCGACGATTTCGACTCCATGCCGCTCGTGGGCCGTTCGCCCGCCATGCAGGAGATCTACCGGGCCCTCGCCCGCCTGATGCAGACGGACCTGACCGTGATGATCACGGGCGAGTCGGGCACGGGCAAGGAACTCGTCGCCCGCGCGCTGCACGACTACGGCAAGCGCAAGAAGGGGCCGTTCGTCGCCATCAACATGGCCGCGATCCCCCGCGACCTCATCGAGAGCGAGCTCTTCGGGCACGAGAAGGGGGCGTTCACGGGCGCCAACACCCGGTCGGTCGGCCGCTTCGAGCAGGCTGAAGGCGGGACGCTGTTCCTGGACGAGATCGGTGACATGCCGATGGAAGCGCAGACGCGGCTGCTTCGCGTCCTGCAGCAGGCCGAATACACGACCGTCGGCGGCCGCACGCCCATCCGTACCAATGTGCGGATCATCGCGGCCACCAACAAGGACCTGCGGGTCTCGATCGCGCAAGGGCTGTTCCGCGAGGACCTGTTCTTCCGCCTCAACGTCGTGCCGCTCCGCCTGCCGCCCCTGCGCGAGCGGACGGAGGATATCGCCGATCTCGCGCGGCATTTCTTCGCCCAGGCGGCCGCCGAGGGTCTTCCCCTGAAGCAGCTGGACGCCTCGGCCCAGGACCGCCTGAAGCGGTACCGCTGGCCGGGCAACATTCGGGAGCTCGAAAACCTGGTGCGCCGCTTGGCGGCGCTCTACCCGCAGGAGGTGATCGGCGGTGCCCTGATCGACGCGGAACTCGCCTCCGAGCCCGTGCTGATGAGCGGTTCGCACGACGGCCTGGCCGGCACGATGCCGGCCTCGGCGCGTGCGCCCTCGGCTCCGACGGAGGAGGGCGGCCTGATGGGATCGGTCGAACGGCACCTCAGCGGCGTCTTCGGCCAGCACGGCGACACGCTTCCACCCCCCGGACTTTACCATCGCATCCTGCGCGAACTGGAGGTGCCTTTGATTTCCGCCGCCTTGGCGGCCACGCGCGGCAACCAGATCAAGGCGGCTGAACTGCTCGGCCTGAACCGGAACACGCTTCGTAAGAAGGTCCGCGAACTGGACATCCGCCTGATGCGGTTGCCGCGCTGACACACGTGCGAACCAAGTCGGCCGAGAAGGAAGGGCGTGGCGAAACTCGCCCTTAATTTGTCGTAATCATGCAACACTGAGGTATAAATACAACGTGATCGAGCGGGGAAGAGACTCGGTCCGAGCCGTCCCGGCCATTCTCAGAAGGGCGCCTCTCGGTGGACCACGCCGCGTCCGACGTCGATGACCTGACCAAGCACAGGCACGACCGCAAGATCACGCTGAAGGCGGGTCCGATCGTCGTGGCGCTTGGCCTGGGTCTGGCGTTCGCGACCTTCGCGATCTTCACCGGATACACGCCCATCATCCCGACCGACGCCGTGGTGGTCGACGTTTTCGTCGCCGACGGGCTGATCGCTCTGGTGCTGTTCGCCCTTGTGGTGGCCGAGGCCGTGCGGCTCGTGGCCGCCTGGCACTCCCGCCTCGCGGGTGCGCGGCTGCACCTCTACATCGTGGGCCTGTTCTCCATCACCGCCGCCGTCCCGGCCCTCATCATGGCCGTGGTCGGTTCGGTGACGCTGGAACGAGGGCTGTACCCGGCCTTCATGCAGGACGTGAAAGGCTTCATCCAGCACACCGCGCAAGCCGCCCAGGCCTATCGCGGCAAGCAGTGCGACGCCCTGCTGCGCGAGGCCGACCTGACGGCGTCCGACCTGGACCGCGCCCGGATCGGCTACAACGCGAGCGGCTTCTTCCAGAACTATTTCTCCTCGCGCGTTCAGGAACTCGGGTTCACCACCGCCGTGCTGATGAAGAGCGACGGGTCGGTGATGGAGCGGGTCGACACCGGCAAGCCTCCCCAGATCGTCAAACCGCAACCGGCGGATTTCGAGTACGCGCGCAAGCGGGATCCGAGCTGCTTCAGGCTCGACGGCGGCCGCACCTTCGTGGCCCTCCGGCCCCTGCCGTCCGTCGAGGACACGTTTCTCTACGTCGCCCGACCGCTGGACCCGTTCTCGATCGAGTTCTCGGCCCAGGCCAAGGACATCATCGGGCTCTACGACCTGTTCGATGCGCACCGCCGCAGCATCCAGGTCGCCTTCATCACCATGTACGGCCTGCTCGCCACGATCATGCTGCTCTCGTCCATCTGGCTCGGCCTGTCCTTCGCGAATCAGTTGGTCGCGCCCATCCGCCGTCTGATCCGCGCCACCGACCTCGTCTCGTCCGGCAATCTCTACGTCCAGGTTCCCGTGCGCCGATCCGAGGGTGATCTCGGACGGCTGGGCGCGACGTTCAACAAGATGACCTCCGAACTGCGCGTGCAGCAGAACAAGCTCATCGTCGCCAACCGCATGAACGACGAGCGGCGCATCTTCACCGAGGCGGTGCTGTCGGGTGTGCCCGCCGCGGTGATCGGCGTGGGCACCCGGGGCCAGATCACGGTCGTGAACGCCTCGGCGCTCCGGCTGCTCGCCTCGCCCGGCGTGGACGACGCGCTGGTGGGTGCGCCGCTCGACGGCGTGGTGCCGGAACTCGGACCCGTGCTGGAGGAGGCGAGGGCAGGGCGGCAGCGCCTGCACCAGGCACAGATCACGCTGACTCGGGCCACGCGGGAAAGGACGGTCAACGTCCGCGTCACCAATGACCTGTCGGCGCCGGGCGACTACACGCACGTCGTCACCCTCGACGACATCACCGACCTCGTGTCCGCGCAGCGCACCTCGGCCTGGGCCGACGTGGCGCGCCGAATCGCCCACGAGATCAAGAACCCGCTGACCCCGATCCAGCTGTCGGCCGAGCGCCTGAAACGCCGCTACGGCCGCGTCATCACCGAGGGCCGCGACGTCTTCGACCAGTGCATCGACACGATCGTGCGCCAGGTGGACGACATCAAGCGCATGGTGGACGAGTTCTCTGCCTTCGCGCGCATGCCCAAACCCATGCTCGAGGAGGACGACGTCCGGCCCTGCGTGGATCAGGTGCTCTTCTTGATGCGGGAAGGTCACCCCGACGTGACCTTCGACAGGGACGTGCCGGACCACCCCGTGATGGCCCGCTACGACCGGCGGCTCATCACGCAGGCGCTGACCAACATCACCAAGAACGCGGCCGAAGGCATCGCGGCCCTGCCCGAGGACGAGCGGGAGCCCGGACGCATCGAGATCGTGCTGACGACCACCGCGGACGGCATGGCGAACCTGGACGTGATCGACAACGGCAAGGGGTTCCCGACCGAGAACCGCCAGCGCCTGCTCGAACCCTATATGACCACGCGCGCCGAAGGGACGGGCCTCGGTCTCGCCATCGTGGCCAAGATCTTCGAGGATCACGGCGGGGGCATCGACCTGCTGGACGCCTCGTTGGACGGCCGGCACGGACGAGGCGCGCGCGTCCGCCTGTTCTTTCCGCTCGCCAGACCTGATGCACGAACCGGTGAGGCCGCGGCGGTCCAACCGGTTTCCGAGAAAGCCTGAGGACATTCATGGCCACCGACATCCTCGTCGTCGACGACGAAGCCGATATCCGCGACATCGTTTCGGGCATTCTGTCCGACGAGGGACACGGGACGCGGACGGCCCGCAACTCCGACGAAGCGCTGGCCCTCATCGGAGCGCGCCGGCCGCACCTGGTCTTCCTCGACATCTGGTTGCAGGGGTCCCGCCTGGACGGACTGCAGCTGCTCGCCATCGTCAAGGAGCAGCACCCGACGCTGCCCGTCGTGATGATCTCGGGCCACGGCAACATCGAAACGGCCGTGTCCGCCATCAAGGTCGGGGCCTACGACTTCATCGAGAAACCGTTCAAGGCCGATCGCCTGACGCTGGTGGCCGACCGGGCGCTCGAAGCCTCGCGCTTGAAGCGCGAGAACAGCGACCTGCGCGTGCGCGCCTTCAGCTCCAACCGGATCGTGGGCAAGTCCACGGCCGCCAACCAACTGCGCCAGGCGATCGACAAGATCGGCCCGGCCAACTCGCGCATCCTCATCTCCGGAGCGCCGGGCTCTGGCAAGGAACTGACGGCGCGCATGTTGCACGAGGCGTCCGCCCGGTCCGGCGCGCCTTTCGTCGTCATCAACGCGGCCACCATCACGCCCGACATGATGGAAGTGGCCTTGTTCGGGACCGAAGGCGCCGACGGCCGCGGGCGGCAGGTCGGCGCGCTCGAGGAAGCGCACGGCGGTACGCTCTACCTGGATGAGGTCGCCGACATGCCGCGCGAAACGCAGGGCAAGATCCTGCGCGTGCTGGTCGATCAGAACTTCCAACGGGTCGGCGGCACGACCCGCGTGCACGTCGATGTCCGGATCATCTCTTCCACCAGCCGCGATCTCGCGGCCGCGATCGCCGAAGGGACCTTCCGGGAGGACCTGTTCCATCGCCTGTCCGTCGTGCCGATCCGCGTGCCATCCCTGTCCGAACGGCGCGAGGACATTCCGGAACTGATCGATTTCTCCATGGATCAGATCTCGACCAACGGCGGCCTGCCGCGACGCAGGATCGGGGCCGACGCGCTCGCGGTGCTGCAATCGCACGACTGGCCCGGCAACATCCGCCAGCTCCGCAACAACGTCGAACGCCTGATGATCCTGGCCGGTGGCGATGCCGATGCCGAGGTGTCCGCCGACATGCTGCCGTCGGAGATCGGCACGCTGGTCCCCGCGACCCCCAACGGGGCAGGGGGCGAGAAGCTGATGAGCCTGCCGCTGCGCGAGGCGCGCGAGGTGTTCGAGCGCGAGTACCTGATCGCGCAGATCAGCCGCTTCGGCGGCAACATCTCGCGCACGGCCGAGTTCATCGGCATGGAACGCTCGGCGCTTCACCGAAAGCTGAAATCCCTCGGCATCGATTAACCCACAGCTCAACCGTGGCCGGCCGCGCTCGACGCGCAACTTTTCCTTGCGAGGGCCCGCCCGTGTCTTTCTAATGTCTGTCCGATGCCCACCTCAGCCGGCGCGTTCCAGCGCGGCTGCGGAAAGGTGACAAGCATAAGCGGCATCGGGAACGGAACGGATCATGGCGGCAGAACGCGCTCAAAATTTACAAGACACGTTTCTCAACTACGTGCGCAAACACAAAGTCCCCCTCACGATTTTCCTGGTCAACGGTGTGAAGCTTCAGGGCGTCGTGACGTGGTTCGACAACTTCTGTGTTCTGCTGCGGCGCGACGGCCACTCGCAACTCGTTTACAAGCACGCCATATCCACGATCATGCCGGGGCATCCGATCCAGATGTTCGAAGCCCCGGAGGAAAGCGTCCAGGCCGAGAAGCACTGAGGCGCGTAGAGCCGAGCGAGCGACCCTCTGTCCGACCCCATCACACGCGACGGTCTTTCCCATTTCGCCGATGAGGAACGAGCGACGGCCCTGGCCACGCGCGCGCTCGTCGTAGGTCCTTACCTGAACGGTCGAGCGCGCCCAGGTTCGGGGTCGATGCGCGGGCCTCAGGCCAAGCTGGACGAGGCCGTGGGGTTGGCTGCGGCCATCGATCTCGACATCGTGGGCAGCGTCGCCATCAACCTGGGCGAGGTCCGACCCGCCACCTACCTCGGCAAGGGCAAGGTGGATGAACTCGCCGCGCAGGTGAAAGACCGCGAGGCGAGCCTGGTGATCATGGATTGCGCGCTGTCGCCCGTGCAGCAGCGCAATCTCGAGAAGGCATTCGGGGCCAAGATCATCGACCGCACCGGCCTTATCCTGGAGATCTTCGGCCGGCGCGCCAGGACGCGCGAAGGGTCGCTGCAGGTCGAACTCGCCCACCTCGACTATCAGAAGTCCCGTCTCGTGCGGTCCTGGACCCATCTGGAGCGGCAACGCGGCGGCTTCGGGTTCCTGGGCGGCCCCGGTGAAACACAGATCGAGACCGACCGGCGCCTGATCGAGGAGCGGATGGCGCGCATCGAGCAGGACCTCGCCAAGGTCAAGAAGACACGGGCGCTGAACCGGAAGCGACGCTCGGACGTGCCCTACCCGGTCGTGGCCCTGGTGGGCTACACCAATGCGGGCAAGTCGACGCTGTTCAATCGGCTGACGCGGGCGGATGTCCTGGCCCACGACATGCTGTTCGCGACCCTCGACCCGACGCTCCGGTTGCTGGTCCTGCCGCATCGGGGCAAGGTGATCCTGTCCGACACGGTGGGCTTCATCTCCGACCTTCCCACGATGCTGGTGTCCTCCTTCCGGGCCACGCTCGAGGAGGTCACTTCGGCCGACGTGATCCTGCATGTCCGCGACATCGCCCATGACGACACGGACGCGCAGGGCGCCGACGTGGTCGGCATCCTGGCGAGCCTCGGGATCGATCCCGATGACAGAGGGCGCGTGATCGAGGTTTGGAACAAGGCCGACCTGCTTGGGGAAGACGATCGGGAGGCGCTCGCGAACCGCGCGCTGTCGAGGCCTGCCGAGGCTCGGCCCGTCCTTCTGTCGGCAGTGACCGGCGCAGGCGTCGAGATCTTGCTCGACCGCATCGAGCGTCAGATGGCGGCGGGACGCCACACGTTCGAGGTCACGGTTGATCCCGCCGACGGCAAGGGACTGCATTGGCTTTACGAGCATGCGGAAACGATTCGGCGCGCCGACGATCCGGACGGTACCGTACACCTGACGGTTCGCGTGGGCCCCGAGCGCGTCGACCATCTGCATCGCGCGTTCCCGAACGTCGCGACCGTCGGCGCCGGAAATCCTGAACCCGCAGGGCAGGGCGGGTGGCATCCGCTGACGCCGGCGGTCTGATCGCCCATCATCCCGGGCGGGGCTTGGGTCAACCGGAACCCTCCGGTTCAGCGGCCGGATTCGGCGCGCTTGGCCTCGGCCCAAAGCGCCTCCATCTCGTCCAGGGTCGCGTCCCGCAGTGTCGATCCGCGTTCGGCCAGCGTCGTCTCGATAAAGCCGAATCGGCGTGCGAACTTGCTGTTGGTGCCGCGGATAGCCTGATTCGGATCGATTCGGGCGTGCCGGGCAAGGTTGACGACGGCGAACAGCAGATCGCCGATCTCATCCTCCGTCGCCGCGCGATCACCCGAGGCGATCGCGGCCTCCACCTCTTCCGTTTCTTCCTTGATCTTCGCGATGACGGAGCGTGCGTCGGGCCAGTCGAAACCCACCTCGGCCGCCTTGTCCTGCAGTCTCGTGGCGCGGAACAGAGGTGGAAAACCACCTGGAACGTCGTCGAGCAGGCGCGGAACGATGGCGGATGGCTGACGCGCGGCCCGTTCCGCCTTCTCCTGCGCCTTGATCTCCTTCCAGAGACGCTTGGTGGCTTCCGGCGTCAGGTCACGGGGACGGTCGAACACGTGCGGATGACGCCGGATCAGCTTGGAGGTGATCGCGCCCACGACGTCGCCGAAATCGAAGCCGCCCTCTTCTTCCGCCATTCGCGCGTGGAAAACGACCTGCAGGAGAAGATCGCCCAACTCGTCCCGAAGGTCGGACCTGTCATCCCGTTCGATCGCGTCGGCAACCTCGAAAGCTTCCTCGATCGTGTATGGCAGGATCGATCGGAACGTCTGCGCGAGGTCCCAGGAACATCCCGTTTCCGGCGTTCGAAGGGCGGCCATGATGTCGATAAGGCGCGCGATATCGCGGGAGGGTTGCATCGGCCTTTCGAGGTGAGGCTTCGAGCGCGCGGCGGGGCAGGGCGGCCGACACCCTCGTTCTGCGAATAACCGAGGCGCGGACAACGTCCGCACCTCGGACGTCTGGTGGGATCAGCCGAGCGACAGCGACAGGGCCTCGCGGCCCTTCGGCGTATCGACCACCCGCATGTTCACGGGCTGGCCTTCGGCCAAATGCGACAAGCCGGCAGGGCCGAGGATGGAGATGTGAACGAAGACGTCCTTCCCACCGTCGTTGCTCGACACGAAGCCGAACCCCTTCGTGTCGTCGAACCACTTGACCTTGCCGGAGACCGACACGGCGGTGGCAGGGTCCGGAGCGACGCGCCGCGCCGGGCGCGGGCTGTCGAACGACCGCTGCGGCGCGCGCTCCTGCGCTCCGGTCGTGTCGACCTCGAAGACGCGAGTCACCTGCGCACCCTTGGCGCCGTTGCCCACCTGCACCTTGAGCTTTGCACCCGGCGGCACGGTCTCGTAACCCGCCGACTGGAGCGCGCCAATGTGCAGGAACGCATCGCCCGAACCGTTCGACAACTCCACGAAACCGAAGCCCTTGTCGGATTTGAACCACTTCACGACCGCGTCGACGGTCGGACCTGTCGGTGCGGAAGCGCCCATGTCGCCACCGCCGCCGAAGCCGCCGCCACCGAAGCCGCCGCCGCCAAATCCTCCGGCGGGAGCGCCGAAGCCACCACCACCACCGAAGCTGCGGGCGGGACGCTGCGTGCGCGTATCGTAGGGCGAGGGGGCGTCATCGTCGAAGCCGCGCTTCTTGGGACCCCGGAAATCTCTACCTTTGCTCATCTGACCTGCTCGTATCCTACCGTTTTCCGTCCTCTGTCGCCCACTTGCTCGCCACAGCACCCAATGCTCGCGTGTCGAAATATCAGCCGGCACGGTCACCCGACTTGTCCGAAACCAGCCTACCGGCCCGGCAACACATTAAACAAATGACCGATAACTTTCTTGACATAACCGCTCACCAATGCAAGCCGGTTTGGTGGGCAGCCGAAGAATTATTGTGGCGCTGACGGTTGGGACAGCTTAGGCCAACCGAATGTCATGACAGCAACTCACCTGGATGCCTCGCTGTCGCGGTCGGGACGTCCTCGAACCACGCAGGCGAGGAGAGTGAAACAGCTGACGGGGAAGGGTAACATGACTTTCGGGAGCCTAAACGCTGCGTTCGCATAAGACATATTATGGAACTTGCCGCCTACCCGATCCGCAAACTGAGCCCGTCGTAAGCCACCTCGACGCCCGACGGGACCTCGCCTTTCAGCGTCGCGTAGTCCAGGTCGGTGTGCAGGTTGGTGAGCACCGCACGACGCGGGCGCATCCGCTCGACCCATCCCAGCGCTTCGGAGACCGAGAAGTGGCTCGGGTGCGGCGCGTAGCGCAGCGCATCGATGATCCAGAGGTCGAGACCGGCCACGAACGCCTCGCTCTCGGGTGGGATCGCCTTCACGTCCGGCGTGTAGGCGCAAGCGCCGAGGCGCAGGCCCAGCGCCTCGATCTCCCCGTGATCGAGTCGGAAAGGCATGATCTCGATCGGGCCGCCGGGGCCGTCGATCGCGAAAGCCTCGCCTGACGCGATGCGCACCTCGTCCAGCAGCGGCGGGTAGAGACTGCCGGCGGGCGTCTCGAAGATGTAGTTGAAACCGTGACGCACCACGGCCGAGGTGGCGGCATCCATGTGGAGCGCGATCCGCCGTCGCATGTGGATGCAGACCGGGCGCACGTCGTCGATACCGTGCGTGTGGTCCGCGTGCGGGTGGGTCAGCACGATGCCGTCGAGCCGCTGGACGCCGGTGCGGATCAACTGCTCCCGGAGATCCGGGGACGTGTCGACGAGCACGACGGTCGTCGCGCCGTCCGCGGCCCGACGCTCCAGGAGGATCGAGCAACGGCCGCGGCGGTTGCGCGGCTCCCCGGGATCGCAAGCACCCCAGCCCGAGGCGACGCGGGGCACGCCACCCGACGAGCCGCAGCCGAGGATCGTGAGGGTCAGGCTCATGCCGCGGACTCCGCGGCGAGCGGCGGCATCTTGGAGAAGAGCCGCAGCACGTTGCGGGTCGTGGCCTCGGCAAAGGCCTCGGTGTCCAACCCTTTGGTCTCAGCCAGCACCGCCGCGGTCCGGGTCACGAAGGACGGCTCGTTGCGCTTGCCCCGGAACGGGACCGGCGCCAGGAACGGTGCGTCGGTCTCCACCAGCATCCGGTCGAGCGGCACGTCGCGCGCGATGGCGCGGAGGTCGTGCGACCCCTTGAAGGTGACTACACCCGAGAAGGAGAGGCAGAGGCCCAGCTGTAGGCCGGTCTCCGCCAGCGCCCGACCGGCCGTGAAGCAGTGCAGCACGGCGGTGAAAGCGCCCTGCCCCATCTCGTCGCGCAGGATGGCGGCCACGTCGTCGTCGGCTTCGCGCGCGTGGATCACGAGCGGCAGCCCGCTCAACCGTGCGGCCGCGATGTGGGTGCGGAACACGGAGGCGGCCAACGGCCGGGGGACCTGGTCGTAGTGGTAGTCGAGCCCCGCTTCGCCGATGCCGACGCATTTCGGGTGACGGGCCAGGTCAACCAGCAGCTCGACCGACACGTCCGGCTCCTCGGCGGCCTGATGGGGATGCGTGCCAATCGTGAAGAACACCTCGGGGTAGCGTTCCGCGATGGCCCGGATCGTCTCGACGCGCGCCACGCGCGTCGAGATGGTGATCATGCGCCCGACCCCGGCCGCCTTGGCACGAGCGACGATGGCGTCCCGCTCGGCCTCGAAATCGGGAAAGTCGAGATGGCAGTGACTGTCGATCAGCATCAGGTCGGGGCGGGCTCGGGGTCGATGTAGCGCGGGAAGACCCCGCTCGGCTGCGGCAGCGGCGTTCCCGGACGCAGCGCATGCGCCGCGTCCGCGAAGGCGAAATCGCGTGCGTCGGGCTCGACGCCGAGCAGGTCGAGCATCTTCGCCATCGCCGTCGGCATCACGGGCTGCGCGAGCAGCGCCACGACCCGCACCACCTCGGCGGTGACATAGAGCACGGTTTCCATGCGCGCCGGTTCAGTCTTGCGCTTAAGCCAGGGCTCCTCGCCCGCGAAGTAGCGGTTGGCCTCGCTCACGACCTGCCAGAGATCGGCCAGCATCTGGTGCAGCGCGAACTCGCCCAGGTGCGCGCGCACGGACGCGGGGAGCGAATAGGCGCGGTCGAGCATGGCGCGGTCGCGCCCGGTCAGGTCGTCGCCGCGGGGCACCGCGCCGCCGCAGTTCTTGCCGATCATCGAGAGCGAGCGCTGCGCCAGGTTGCCGAGGTCGTTGGCCAGGTCCGCGTTGACGCGGGTCACGATCGCCTCGTGCGAGTAGTTTCCGTCCTGCCCGAACGGGACTTCGCGCAGCAGGAAGTAGCGGAACTGGTCCGTGCCGTAGGTTTCCGCGAGGCCGATCGGGTCGATGACGTTGCCGACCGACTTCGACATCTTCTCGCCGCGGTTGAACAGGAACCCGTGCACCACGACCTGCCGCGGCAGGGGCAGGCCGGCCGACATCAGCATGGCGGGCCAGTAGATGGCGTGGAAGCGCGTGATGTCCTTGCCGATCACGTGGGTGGCGGGCCAGAACCGGGCCCGCTCGGCTCCGGCATCCGGAAAACCCGTTCCGGTGAGGTAGTTGGTTAGCGCGTCGACCCACACGTACATCACGTGCGCCGGATCGTCCGGCACGGGAATGCCCCACTGGAAGGTCGTTCGGCTGATCGAGAAGTCCGTCAGCCCGCGCCGTACGAAGCTGACGATCTCGTTGCGATACTTCTCGGGGGTGACGAAGGCGGGTTGCCGTTCGTAGAGGCTCAGCAGCCGTTCGCCGTATTTGGACAGGCGAAAGAACCAACCCGATTCTCCCAACCACTCGACAGGCGTGCCGGTCGGTGCGAGCCTGGCTCCATTCGGGCCGGGCACGAGGTCGCCCTCGTCGTAATAGGCCTCGTCGCGCACCGAGTACCAGCCCGCGTAGGTGGAGGGATAGATGTCGCCCGCGGCCTTCATCCGCCGCCACATCTCCTGGGCGGCGCGGGCGTGGCGTGGCTCCGTGGTCCGGACGACGTCGTCGGCGCGCGCGTTCAGCACGGCCGCCATCCGTTCGAACTGCTCGGCGGTGCGGTCGGCGAGTACCTGCGGTTCCAACCCCTCGCGCGCGGCGGTCTGCTGCATCTTCTGGCCGTGCTCGTCCATGCCGGTAACGAAGAGCACATCGCTGCCGTCGAGCCGCTTGGCCCGGGCGATCACGTCCGCGGCGATGCGCTCGTAGGCGTGGCCGATGTGCGGCGCCCCGTTGGCGTAGGGAATGGCGGTCGTGACGTAGAAAAGCGGACGCGCGGCCATGGACACCCGATCATCGTGCCGGAGCGGGAACGCCCCGGTCAGGACAGGCCCACCGGCTCTGGTAACCCGACCGCCTGCGGCCCCGCGACCCGCACGGCCTCCGCGAGATCCGCGAAGGTTGACAGGATCAGCGGCCGCTTGTCGAGGTTGAGGGCCTCGGCCTCCCGCGCCGCGACCCGCACCTTGTCCCATACCTCCGCCAGGGGTGCAAGGCGACGCGCGGGCGTCCCCGCCGCGGCGGCCGCGCGCGCGCGCGCATCGAGCCAGTCCAGCACCGCATCGGTGAGCACCTCGCCCGACGTGCCGCGGTCCGCTGCCGCCAGAAGGTCCGCGATGCGGTGAACGGCGCGCCACTCGACCTGCGGCAGCCTGTCGAGTTGCGCGCGCAACTCGCCGTCGAGGGTCAGCCGCTTGGCGTCGAGCAGGTGCAGGGCGCGGCCGACCGAGCCTCCGCTCCGGCCCAGCACGGCGTCGAGGTCGTGCGCGGCCGGTGCGGGGTCGCGGCCACGCGCCGCCAGCACGGCCCGGCGCAGGCTGTCGCCCTCCAGCGCGCCGAGCGTCAGCTTGCGGCAGCGCGACCGGATCGTGGACAGGATCTGCGCGGGCCGGTGCGCCACGATCAGGAACAGGGAGCGGGGCGGCGGCTCCTCGATCACCTTCAGGAGCGCGTTGGCGCTCGATCGGTTCAGGTCGTCGGCGCTGTCGAGGATGCAGAGGCGGAACCCCCCTGCCCCGGCGGCGCGCTGGAACAGGCCCAGCGCCTTGCGGACCTCGTCGACGCGGATCTCGTCGTAGAAGCGCTTGCCCTTCTCGTTCCATTCCCGCCGCAGGACGGCGAGGTCGCCGGTGGCGCGGCCGCGCAGGCGCGCCCACACCGGATGGGTGTCGGGCACGCCGAGGTCCGTGGCTCGGGCGACCTCCGGGCTCGACGGGTCGGGATAGGCGAGCAGGAAACGGGCGAAGCGCCAGGCCAGCGTGGCCTTGCCGATGCCGCGCGGCCCACCGATCAGCCAGGCGTGGGCGAGGCGGCCCCCGCGATAGGCGTCGAGCATCGCGCGCTCCGCCCCCGCGTGCCCGAGCAGGTCGCGCGCGTCGCGCGGATGGGGCAGGTCGGGCGCGCGGTCGCTCTCGCGCGGGTCGTCATCGGCCTCCGCCATCAGGGCCGGTCCAGCCAGTCGGCGGCATCGTGCCCGGCGAGGTCGGGGTAGAGACGTCCCGCCACGATCGACCAGATCTGATCGGCCACGTCCTCCGGCGAGCCCGAAGCATCGACGATGCTGCAGCGGCCGTGCTCGGCGGTGGCGATGTCGAGGAAGGCGCGACGGAGCGCGTCGTGGAAGGCCCGACCCTGCCCCTCGAACCGGTCCGCGGCCGCGCCCGCGGCCCGCCGCGCCGCCGCACGCGCCATGCCGGTCTCGGGAGACAGGTCGAGGATCAGCGTGAGGTGCGGCTTGTAGGATCCCACGGCCACCAGCTCCAATTGCGCGATCAGCTCCGGATCGAGCGCGCCGAGTACGCCCTGGTAGGCGCGGGTCGAGTCGGCGAAACGGTCACACAGCACCGTTCTGCCCGCCTCGAGGGCCGGCGCGATCAGCCTGTCGAGATGGTCGATGCGCGCTGCCGAGAAGACCAGCGCCTCGGCGGCCGGACCGAAGGGCGCGACGCGGCCTCCGAGCAGCGCGTCGCGATAGGTTTCGGCGAGCGGCGTACCGCCCGGCTCGCGGGTCGTCAGCACGTCCAGGCCGCGCGCCGCCATCCGCTCCGCCAGCAAGCGGACCTGCGTCGACTTGCCGGTCCCCTCGCCACCCTCGAACGTGATGAAGCGTCCGGGTCTCGCGCGGACCGCCTCAGCGCTTGAAGACATTGTTGCGGAAGAAGCCCGCGACCAGTTCCAGCCCCGCGTCGAAGGCGCGGTTCGGCACGCTGCCGGTCGGCACGTCGGTCGCGGTCCTGAGGGGGACGTCGAGCACCTCGCCGGTGCCGCGGAACAGTTTCAGATGCGCGACGGATGCGCCCTTGTCGAGCGGGGCCGGCAGCGGCCCGTCGTAGACGATCTTGCCCGTCATCGGTTCGCTGGCCCCTCGCGGCACGAACAGCCGCACGGGGCCGTCCGCGACGAGATCGACCTCGCGCGAGGCGCCACCGTAGACCCGAGCCTGCCCCACCACCGAGCCTGCCGGGAAAACCTCCTTGGCCTCGAACGAGCGGAACCCCCAGGAGAGCAGCTTCTGCGCCTCGTTGGCCCTGTCGCGCGCGGTGCGCAATCCGTTGATGACGAGCACGAGCCGTTCGCCGTTCTCGACCGCTGAGCCGATCAGCCCGTAGCCGCTCTCGGCCGTGTCGCCGGTCTTGACGCCGTCGGCGCCGATGTTGAGCGTGAGCAGGGGGTTGCGGTTGAGCTGGTGCACCTTGTTCCAGGTGAAGTCGCGTTCGCTGAAGGTCTTATAGAACGTGGGATAGGTCTTGATCAGGTGGATGGCGAGCCGCGCCATCTCGCGGGCCGTCACCTTCTCGCCCGGGTCACTGCTGCCCCACGGGTTGGTGAAGGTCGACTTCGCCAAGCCGAGGTCGCGGGCGCGACGGGTCATCAGGGCCGAGAAGCCGTCCTGCGACCCGGCGATGCCTTCGGCGAGCGTGATGGCGGCGTCGTTGCCCGAATCGATGACGAGGCCCCGGATCAGGTCCTCGATCCGCACCCGGCTGTTGAGCGCGAGGAACATGGTGGACCCGCCCGACGTCGCCCCGCCCTGTCGCCACGCGTCCTCGGACACCGTGAACGTGTCGTCGAGCTTCAGGCGCCCGTCGGTGATCTGCTCGAAGACGATTTCGGCCACCATGATCTTGGAGGTCGAGGCGGGCGACATCAGCTCGTCGGCGCTCTTCTCGAACAGCACGGCGCCGCTGTCGGCATCCATCAGGATGGCGTAGGGCGCGAGCGTCTGGAACTGGTCGGCGGAGGACGCGCGCGCGCCCTGCCCGGCCGCCGCGAGGCCGACGACCACGACCGCCGCCCACCCCACTCCCTGTCCGACCGCTCTCAAGCGCGCCACCCCTTACAACCGGCTCCCATCTAGCACGCGGACGGGATGCTGCGGAGTCGGCCGACGCGTCGCGCCGTCAGTTCCCGCGAACAAGGTTGCTGGCGTAGCGCCGCCGTCGCGAGGACTGCAGGGAGGGATGGGGGTCGTTGATAAGGGCTTGCAGGCTTCCCGCGTCGTAGGGTCGCGAGGGCGGTACGGGGGCGTTGACGGTCCGACCCGCCGGGGCGCTGCCATCCTGCTCCGCGACGACAGGCTCCTCGGGTTTGGCGGCGACGCGTTCCGCCCGCGCGGAACGGGGCGGCTCGGCCGGCTGGTCGTTGTCGGCCACCGCGGTGGGTGCGGCACCCGCATAACCGTCGAGCCGGGCGAGCTGCCCGTCGGTCCGCAGGGTGGAGGCGAGCTTCTCCTCGTCGTCGCCGGCGAGCCCCGCCTTGCCGACGTAATCGATCTTGATGCGGGCCGTCCCGGCGCGGCGGAAGTCGAGGGCTTCGGCGACCCGCTGCGACACGTCCATGACCCGACCGCCGTGGTAGGGGCCGCGGTCGTTGACGCGCACGATCATCGATCGACCATTGGTCAGGTTCGTGACGCGCACGTAGCTCGGCAAAGGCAGCGTCGGGTGGGCCGCCGAGATCGACCCCTTGTCAAAAATTTCGCCGTTGGCCGTGCGGCGGCCGTGAAAGGCATCGCCGTACCAGGACGCCGTGCCCGTGGCGGAATACCCGCCCGCATAATCCCGGGGAACGTACTGGCGACCGCCGATGACGTAGGGGCGGCCGGTCAGGTAGCCACCGCCTCCCCTCGGCACCGGCTGCCCATCGGCTACGACGCGCTGGCTCGCATAAACGCCGAGCTTGGGATCGTAACCTCCGAAACCGGAGACCGTTGCGATGGGTCCCGGCGGCGGCGTCGCGCAGCCCGCGAGCCAGACCGCGGGGCCGGCAAATGCGAGAACAGCCAGGAAGGACGGAACGCGTCGTACCGAGGGTCCGGGCGCCGGGACGAGACCGGGGTGGTGAGACGTCATCCTGCGGCACGCATGGGATTGCACTCGGAACGAGCCCCGACCGCCGGATCTGGGGGGGAGCCCGCCAGTTCGACTCGGCATCGCGCGGGGTGAGACCCGGACGCCATGGCCCACGCTTTTGCTCGATTTTGCTTACCCAACGTTTAAGCCGCCCGTCGTGCACGCGCCCCTCGGCCGAGGCCGGGCAAGTGCTGCGGCGGCTGAGGCCGAAATGCGGCGACCCCGCGGCACGACGCACTCAGCCCGCCGGCGTCACATTCAAGCCACAGTACTCACGCGAGGCACAGTTCGTTTCGGGGCCCGATTGGCCGAGGATAGAGAGGTTCCCTGGTGCAGGGCATAGCGAACCGGTCTACCAATTATCACCGCTACATGGTCTTTATCTTACTCAATTGGTATACTCCAACCTGGATATATGGTTTTTTGCTGCCTAGTCTCTGATCCGCCTCGCTCGGAGGTGTCTGCCTGTTTGCGACGGCACACCTGCCTCCCCTCGGCTTTGCCCGACGGGCCGCACCGACTAGAAGCTGGAGTCGAGGCGGTCGCGTCCGCGGCAGTTCGGAGGAGGTCCTGGCATGGTCGATCGCAGCAAGCTCCAAGCGCTTCGGGACCGGTACGCGACGGCGGCGGGTGGCGACATCTTCGATCCCACGTTCCGCCGCGTGGCCGACCTGCAATTCACGAACGGGGACCGCCGCGCGTGGCCGTTCGCCGATGCCGCGACGCTTCTCGATGCGCCCTACCGGCCGGACGCTCCGGCCCTTCCGGATTTCGGCGGTCTCGAGGTCGCCCTGATCGGCGTGCCCATGGACCTCGGGGTCACCAACCGGGCCGGCGCTCGGCTCGGTCCGCGCGCGATCCGCGCGATCGAGCGGATCGGCCCCTACGAGCACGTCCTGCGCCGCACGCCTTTCGCGGACGCCCGCATCGCCGACGTGGGCGACGTGCCCATGCGGAGCCGCTTCAGCCTGGAGGAGTGCCACACCGACATCGAGCGGTTCTTCGGCACGTGCGTTTCCGCGGGAGTCGTCCCCCTCGCGGTCGGCGGCGACCACTCGATTACCGGGTCGATCCTGAAAGCCGTCGGCGCCGAGCGACCCGTGGGCATGCTGCACATCGACGCCCATTGCGACACGAGCGGGGCTTACGAGGGTTCGAAATTCCACCACGGCGGTCCGTTCCGCCGCGCCGTCCTGGACGGTGTCCTCGATCCCGAGCGCGTCGTGCAGATCGGCATTCGCGGCGGCGCGGAATATCTTTGGGAATTCTCCTACGAGAGCGGCATGACCGTGATCCACGCCGAGGAGCTGGCGGACATGGGCGTGCCCGCGGCCGTGGCGCGCGCCACGGCCGTACTGGGCTCGGGGCCGACCTACGTGTCCTTCGACATCGACAGCGTCGATCCGGGCTTCGCGCCGGGAACGGGCACGCCGGAGGTGGGCGGCCTTACCCCACGGGAGGTGCTCGCCCTCCTGCGCGGCCTGCGCGGGCTGAATATTGTCGGCGGCGACGTGGTCGAAGTCGCGCCCCAGTACGACGGGACGAGCAACACCGCCCATATCGGGGCCCAGGTCCTGTTCGAGATCCTGTGCCTCGCGACCGAGCGCTTCGTCGGGCGAGAGCCAGCCCAGTAAGACGCGCGACAGGCGACCGGAAGCCCGGATTGGCCATCGGTCGCGCGTTCGTCTACCGTGACCGGGTGGAAGGGTGGCCGAGGGGTTTAAGGCAGCGGTCTTGAAAACCGCCGTGGGTGCAAGCCCACCGTGGGTTCGAATCCCACCCCTTCCGCCACCCATCTCAGGCCGGAGCTTGGGGAGTCGGTCCCTCGTGACGGACGCGCCGCACCGCTCATCGAAGACGGCGCGGCGCCCTCGCTCACTTCTTCTTGGCGGCCGAGGTGCCGTGCGCCTTGGTCGAGCTCTCGTGCGCCTTGCTCGAATGGGCGTGGGCTTCGGACGAGCTCTTGTGAGCGCCTTCGTGATCGTCCTTCTCGTGGTGGGTCGCGGCCGTCCGATGGGCCTTGGCGGCCGACTCGTGATGAGCGGCAGCTTCCTCGTGAGCCTTCTTCGGCATTGAACTCTCCTTGGGCAACAAGCACGCTTTCGTGCCGCTCTGCTAACTTCGGCGGCAAATCTTTGTTGCGAGCCATCCCGCACGGTCGTCCGCCGAGACCGTTGATCTGGACGCGGAACGCCGTAGGCTCACCGGCGGACCGCATGGAGCGGTCGGGAGGGTGACATGCTCAGGATCGGTTTGGCAGTGGCGCTGTTCTGCGGATTGACAGGCTCCGCGATGGCGGATGCGACCTGCAAGAGCAAGGCGGCGGACAAGAAGCTCGCGGGGGCGGCGATGACGAGCTTCATGACCAAGTGCGCGAAGGATGCCGCGTCGACCTGCGATGCGACGGCCGGCACCAAGAAGCTCGCGGGTGCTGCAAAGACCAGCTTCACCAAGAAGTGCGTGAGCGACGCCACGGGCGCCTGACGCACCCGGGATAAGGATTGGCCTTGCTCGGACCGCGCCTCCGAGCAAGGTTTTTTTCGTCCGAAAACAAGGCCAGGACACGTCCGGGTCATGCCTTCCGTGTGCCTGACAGAGTAGATGTGGTTGGTCTATACCTTTGGTCTTTTTCGCGAAGATCTCGGCCTGACGGAGGACGGCCTCGGACGCCGTTGGCGGAGAGGCGTTTCCGCCTATGTCCATCACGACGGGGACGGACCCGATCGGGACAGGAACGCGGATCATGCAACATCGGGATCTCGGCCGCTCCGGCCTTCGCGTCGCACCGTGGTGCTTCGGCGGCAACGTATTCGGCTGGACGGCCGACGAGCAGACCTCCTTTCGCCTGCTCGACGCCTTCTTGGATGCCGGTTTCAACTTCATCGACACCGCTGACGTTTACTCGCGGTGGGCGCCAGGCCACGTGGGCGGCGAGTCGGAAACCATCATCGGACGCTGGCTGGCGCAGCGGCGCAACCGGGACCGGGTGGTGATCGCCACCAAGGTCGGCATGGAGATGGGACCGGGCAAGGACAACCTGTCCAAGGCCTACATCACCGAGGCGGTCGAGGCCTCCCTGCGGCGACTCCAGACGGACGTCATCGACCTCTACCAATCCCACCGCGATGATCCGAATACGCCTCCCGGAGAGACCGCGGAAGCCTTCTCCGCCCTGGTGAAGGCGGGCAAGGTCCGGGCTCTCGGGGCATCGAACTTCACTGCTCCGCGACTGGCCGGAGCTTTGCGGGAGAGCGCGACCCGATCCCTGCCCCGCTACGAGAGCCTTCAGCCGGAGTACAACCTCTACAGCCGCGCCGGTTTCGAGGCCGACCTGCAGTCGTTCTGCGTCGAGCAGCAGGTCGGCGTCATCCCGTATTTCTCGCTGGCGGCAGGATTCCTCACGGGCAAGTACCGGTCGGAGGCCGACTTCGACCGCAGTCCGCGCGGAAAGGGCATGTCGAAGTACATGAACGAGCGCGGGTTCCGGATCCTGGCCGCCCTCGATAGCCTCGCGGAAGCCCATCACGTGACGGTCGCCGAGATTGCCCTTGCCTGGCTCATGGGTCAGCCGGGCATTACCGCGCCAATCGCCAGCGCAACCCGGGTCGAGCAGATCGCAAGCCTTGCCCGCGCCGCAGACCTGACCTTGACGAAAGAGGACCTCGCGGTCCTGGACCACGCCAGCCGCTAGAAGAGAGGCGCGAGCGAGACGAGCCTGCTAGGCCAAGGGTCGACTCGTCTGGTTCAGCGGTTTAGAACCGGACTCGGTCCAGACGTCTCGAGGCGAAGCATGACGGCCGACAGCGCTCACCCGGATGACGCACCAGTGTTCGTTGGTGTCGATGGCGGTGGTTCCGGCTGCCGTGTGCGGGTCTGCGATGCCCACGGTGTCGCGAAAGGATCGTCCGTCGGGGGGGCAGCGAACGTCTACCTGGACTTCGACGCGGCGCTCGGAACCATCCGCGGCTGCGTCGAAGCGGCGTTGGCGCAGGCCGGAAAACCGGTTGGAGCCAAGGTTCACCTCGGCCTCGGCTTGGCGGGGGCCTCGTTGCCTGGCTTGGCGGATCGTGTGGTGAACGCCCTGGCCGACATCGGTTTGGCCCACGTCAGGCCCGATGGCGAGGTCGCCTGCATCGGCGCGCACGACGGTCAGGATGGCGGCCTCGTCGTCGCGGGAACGGGAAGCGCCGGGTTTCTCCGCCTGGGCGGCCGCACGACCATCGTCGGCGGCCGCGGCTTCATCATGGGTGATGATGGGTCGGGCGCGCGCCTCGGGCTCGACGCCTGGAAGCGGGCCCTCCGGGCCCACGACGGGTTTGAGCCGCATGGCGCTCTGACTCGCGCCCTGATGAAGGAGCATGGCGACGATGGCGCGTTCGTGGTCGACTGGGGCCGAACCGCCCGGTCCGTCGACTTCGCCCGTTATGTACCAATGGTTTTGTTTTATGCCGAGACGTCGGATCCTCTGGCTCTCGATCTGGTCGCGGCGAGCATCCGGTCGCTCGCCGAGCTCGGGGCAGTTCTCGTTCGGTCCGGAGCACCGCGCCTGTGTCTCGTGGGTGGCCTCTCGGGCCCTTTCCGTCCCTACCTGCCGGACGCGTTCCGCGAAACCTTGAGTGATCCGCTGCGCGACGCACTGGACGGAGCGCTCCTGCTCGCCGGCTGCCCGCTCCCACCGTGCGCGAGCGGAGCGCTCTGATGGCCCTCGCGGCCTCGGTCCGCGGCTCGCGCTACGAGGCCGCGCTGTCGAAACTCCGTCACGAGGTCGTCGACGGTCGATTCCGCGACGCCGACATGCTCCCGAGCGAGCGGGACTTGGCTCAGCTGCTCGCGGTTTCGCGGACGACGCTCCGCCGCGTCCTGGCCACGCTCGCCGACGAAGCCGTCCTGGCGCAGCGCCAGGACGTCGGCACCTTCGTGACCCGCGCGCCGATCGGCCCCCTCCCCCGACCGGCCGAGGCTTCCCGCCTCGACGGCTTCGCCGAGGACATGCGTCGGCGCGGCCACGAGCCCTCGAGCCGCGACATCGAACGCGGCCTCGCCCGACCCACCGCCCAGGAAGCGCTCGTGCTCGCCTGCTCTCCCGAGGCCTCGATCCTGCGAACTTTGCGCCTGTGCTACGCCGACGGTCTTCCGATCGCCCTGGAACGCTCGGTCGTGCCCTCCGCGTTCGTCGGCGACATGGCCGCGGTCGGCTATTCGCTCGCGTCCGCCCTGGCGGATCGCGGCTTCACGCCGGTCCGCAGTCTGGACCGCGTGCAGGCCGTGCTGATGGACGACGGCGAGGCGGTCCGTCTCGACGCCGCCAAGGGAAGTCCCGGGCTCCTGGTGTCCCGGGCCGCCTACCTCGCGGATGGCCGCTGCTGCCTGTACACCCGCGCGCTCTATCGGGCGGACCGCTACGACCTCCTCTCCGAACGGGATGCGGCAACCGCCCGTACCTCGCCGTAGCGGCTCCCCGCCCCGGGTCTGACCGCTTGGCCGAGGTCCTCGCGGGCGTGGCTCGTGAGGCGCCTGTGTCGTTTCGCGACCGGGGGCGGCCGGCATCCGCAAGCCTTTGTCAATGTTAAGATCGCAAACCCTGGCGGCGTGACGGGCGGGCGTTCCGGTGATCATCCGGCGACCTCGCCGCAGGCCATCGGGTCGAGCCTCGGGCTCGGGAGTGATTATCATGATGCGTTCGTTGATCGTGGCGGCTGCCGCGGCTCTGGGTTTCGCGGCGGTCGCGTCCGCGGCCGACCTGCCCTTCCGTACGGCGCCCGCGGCGCCCTACTATTCCGGTTCGTCGCTGTTCACCTGGGCGGGGTTCTACGCCGGCCTCAACGCTGGTGCCGGCTTCGGCACGGATTCCGGAAGCCTCACGGCGAACGGGTTCACGCCCGCCAACGGTTTCGCGGCCGGTCCTCCGACCGGCACCTTCGGGCCGCTGCGCGGTCCGGGCAGCGGCGTGGGTTTCGTGGGAGGCGGCCAGATCGGCTACAATTTCCAGACCGGGCCCGTGGTCTACGGTCTCGAAGCCGACCTCGACTATTTCGGGGCGGGTGGCGGCGGTAGCCGGACCTTCTCCAACACCGCCGTGTTCCCCGCGCCCACTAGCACGCTGACGCTCACCCAACGCTCCGGCGCTGGCTACCTCGGTACAGTGCGGGGCCGTCTCGGCTACGCTGGGTTCGAGCGCACCCTGCTCTACGTGACGGGCGGCCTCGCCTACGGAAACTACGGATCGACCTTTAGCGGCGCGCGCTTCAACAACGGGGCCGGGCCGCAGTTGGTCCAGTTCGGCAACGGCTCGGACGGTGACACCCGGCTCGGCTACGCGGTCGGGGCGGGTGCGGAATACGCGATCACGCCGCACATCACCCTCAAGGGCGAGTACCTCTACACGAACATCGGCGACCGGCGGTACACGCTCACCAACCCCAACACCGCCGCGGTCCTCACCGCCCGCAACGACGGCTCGGCCAACACGGTCCGCCTCGGCGTGAACTACAAGTTCTGATCCTCGTTTCTTGAACCTCACCACGCCCGGCGATCCCGGGCGCGGTTTGGCGTTGCGCCCGGGGCGTGCGACGTGGCATGGGTTCCGCCCATGCCGACAGCTGATCTCGCGTCCGCGCCGCACAGCGGTGAACGGTCGCCGCCCCGCATCTCCTTCGTGTCCCTCGGGTGCCCCAAGGCGCTCGTGGACAGCGAGCGCATCATCACGCAGCTCCGCGCCGAGGGGTATGAACTGACCAAGCACCACGCCGGGGCCGACGCCGTCGTGGTCAACACCTGCGGGTTTCTGGACAGCGCCAAGCGCGAGTCGCTTGACGCGATCGGCCAGGCGCTGGCCGAGAATGGCAAGGTGATCGTCACCGGCTGCATGGGAGCCGAGCCCGACGCGATCACCGCCCGGCACCCCAACGTGCTGGCCATCACCGCGCCGCAGGCCTACGAGAGCGTGATGAGCGCCGTCCGCAAGGTTGCCGCGCCGCTGCACGACCCTTTCCTCGACCTCGTGCCGCCGCAAGGCGTCAAGCTGACGCCGCGCCACTACGCCTACCTGAAGATCGCGGAAGGCTGCCACAACCGCTGCTCGTTCTGCATCATCCCCAAGCTGCGGGGCGACCTCGTGTCCCGCCCGGCCGCCGACGTCCTGCGCGACGCGGAGAAGCTGGTCCGCGCCGGCGTCAAGGAACTGCTGGTCGTCTCGCAGGACACCAGCGCCTACGGGCTCGACCTCGGCTATGCGGAGAGCCCGTTCAAGGACCGCCTCGTGCGGGCCAAGTTCTACGACATCGCCCGCGAACTGGGGCAGTTCGGCGCCTGGGTACGCCTCCACTACGTCTACCCCTACCCGCACGTCGACGAGGTGATCGGGCTGATGGCGGACGGCCTCGTGCTGCCCTACCTCGACGTCCCATTCCAGCATGCCTCGCCCTCCGTGCTGCGCGCGATGCGCCGTCCCGGCAACCACGAGAAGGCGCTGGCCCGCGTGCAAGCCTGGCGCGCGCAGCTGCCGGACCTCACCGTCCGCTCCACCTTCATCGTGGGCTTCCCCGGCGAAACCGAGGAGGATTTCCAGTTCCTGCTCGACTGGCTCAGCGAGGCCAGGCTCAACCGGGTGGGGGCGTTCAAATACGAGCCTGTGCGCGGCGCCCCCGCCAACGACCTCGGCCTGCCGCCCGTGCCACCGGAGGTCCAGGAGGAGCGCCACCGCCGCTTCATGGCGCACGCCCAGGGCATCAGCGCGCGTCTCCTGAAGGACAAGGTCGGGCGCCGCCTCCCCGTGATCGTCGACGCGGCTGGGCCGAGCGTCGCGGAAGGCCGCAGCAAGGGCGACGCCCCCGAGATCGACGGCAAGGTCTACCTCACCTCGCGCCGCCCGGTGCGTCCGGGCGAAATCGTCACCGTCAGGATCGAACGCGCGGACGCCTACGACCTGCACGGCACCGTGGTCTGACGCGGGCTCCGGTCCCGTCACCCCGGCGAGGATGACGGGAGTGCGGGCCGCTACTGCGGGACCTTGTCGTCGATGCCCTTCACGTACCAGTTCAGGCCGAGGATCTCCTTGTAGGGCATGGTCTCGCCGTCCTTGATGGCCAGCGTGCCGTCCTGCTTGCTGATCGGGCCCTTGAACACGTTGAGCTTGCCCGAAGTGATGTCGGCCTGCGTGGCTTCCGCCATGGCCTTCACGTCGTCGGGCATGTTGACGTAGGGCCCCATCTTGACCATGCCGGCCGCGAGACCGCCCCAGGTGTCGTGCGACGTCCAGCTGCCATCCAGGACGGCCTTGGCCTCGCCCACGTAATAGTCGCCCCAGCTGTCCTCGAGCGAGGTCAGGATCGCCTTGGGGGCGAACCGGCTCATGTCGGACGACTGGCCGAAGCCGTGCACGCCGGCTTTCTCAGCCTCCTGCAGGGGCGCGGCCGAATCGGTGTGCTGGGCGATGATGTCGGCGCCCTGCGCAATCAGCGCCTTGGCGGCATCGGCCTCCTTGCCGGGGTCGAACCAGGAGTCGACCCACACGATCTTCACCTTCATCGACGGGTCGATCGATTGCGCGCCCAGCATGAAGGCGTCGATGCCCGCCACCACTTCCGGGATCGGGAAGGAGGCCACGTAGCCCACCGTGTGGCTCTTCGACATCTTGGCCGCGATCTGGCCGATGATGTAGCGGCCCTCGTAGAAGCGGGCCGAATAGGTCGACAGGTTCGGGGCGCGCTTGTAGCCCGTGGCGTGCTCGAACTTCACCTTGGGGAATTCCTTGGCGACCTTCAGCTCCGGCTCCATGAAGCCGAAGGAGGTCCCCACGATCAGGCCGCAGCCGCTGCGCGCCAACTGCTCGAACGCGCGGGCGCTGTCGGTCTCCGGCACGTTTTCCAGGTAGGTGGTCTCGACCTTGTCGCCCATCGCCTTCTCGAGAGCTTGGCGGCCGAGGTCGTGCTGGTAGGAATAGCCGAAATCGCCCACCGGTCCGACGTAGACGAAGCCGACCTTCAGCTTGTCGGCGGCCGACGCCTGCGACGCCGCCGACAGGACGAGACCCGCGGCGAGCCCTGCCTTGACCCAGTTCCTCATTCGTCCCGTCTCCTAAAAGTGTCGACGTCCCGGCATGCAAGGTCCGGGCCCGTGACGGGCGTTGTCCACCTCCCCGCGCCGAGGATGGTCAGCGGTCCGCCACGAAGGGCGTTCCCAGCATGGCGGGTGCTGCCGCGGCGCGGCGGTTGCGCCACGACAGGGCGATCAGCGCCAGCAGCGTCGCGAGGTAGGGAACCGACGACAGCAACTGGCCCGGCAACCCGATGCCGAACGCCTGGGCATGCAGTTGCAGCACCGTGGCGCCGCCAAACAGAAGGGCGCCGGCGAGCACGCGTCCCGGCCGCCAGGACGCGAACACCACGAGCGCGAGCGCGATCCAGCCGCGCCCGGCCGTCATGCCCGGCGACCAGAACGGCGTGTAGACCAGCGACAGGTAGGCGCCCGCGAGGCCCGCGCAGCCGCCGCCGAACAGGGTCGCGAGCACCCGGACGCGGCGCACCGGCAAGCCCAGCGCGTGGGCCGAAGCGTGATTGTCGCCCACCGCCCGCAGCGAGAGCCCCGCGCGCGTGCGGCCCAGGAACCAGGCGACGCCCGCCACCAGCGCGAGGGCCGCGTAGACGAAGACGTCCTCGCCGAACAGCAGGCGCCCCACCACGGGAAGGTCGGTGAGGCCGGGCACGAACAGCGGCGGCAGGGCGTCGCGCTTCTCGCCCACGAAGCCGCTGCCCACCAGTCCCGACAGGCCCAGGCCGAAGATCGTCAGCGCGAGCCCGCTCGCCACCTGGTTGGCCGCGAGCCCGATCGTCAGCAGCGCGAAGCCGGCCGCGAGTCCCACGCCCGCCCCCACGCCCGCCAGCGCTCCCAGCAGCGTGGAGCCGGTCAGCACCGCGGCCGCGAAGCCCGTCGCGGCGCCCATGATCATCATGCCCTCCAGGCCGAGGTTGAGCACCCCCGCCCGCTCGGCCACGACCTCGCCCGTGGCGGCCAGCACCAGAGGTGTCGCGGCGGTCACGATCGTGATGAGCACAAGCTGGATCAGGTCGGGGCTCATCGCGCGGTCCCGAACACGAGGCGGACGCGGTAGCGGGTGACGACGTCGGCGGCCAGCACGCAGGCGAGCAGCACGCCCTGGAAGGCGCTCGTCAGGTCGAGCGGGAGTTTCATGGCGACCTGCGCGCCCTCACCCCCGATGGCGGTCAGCGCCAGCACGAGCCCGGCGAGCAGGATGCCGAAGGGGTTCAAGCGGCCCAGGAAGGCCACGATGATCGCCGTGAACCCGTAGCCCGGCGAGATGGACGGCTGGAGCTGGTTGATCTGCCCCGACACTTCGACCACCCCGGCCAGCCCCGCCAGCCCGCCCGAGATCGCGAAGGTGAGGAGCGTCAGCCTCCCCTCCCCGAAGCCCGCGAAACGCGCCGCCCGCGGGGCCGCGCCGAACAGGCGGACCTCGTAGCCGAACAGGGTGCGCGTCAGCACGACCGCCGCCACCACTACGGTGAGAACTGTCAGCAGCACGCCCGCGTGTAGACGCCCGTCGGCGATCAGAGACGGCAGCGTAGCTTCCGGGTCGAACGTCACCGAGACGGGGAAGTTGAAGCCCTGCGGGTCGCGCCAGGGTCCGCGCACGAGATAGTCGAGCGCGTAACCCGCGACGTAGACCAGCATGAGGCTGGACAGGATCTCCGACACGCCCAGCGTGGCGCGCAGCACGGCGGGGATCAGCGCGTAGATCGCGCCCCCGAGGACGCCCAGCAGCAGCATGGCGGGGAGGATCCACCAGCCGCCCAGGGTCGCCTGGTAGGCGCCATCGTGGGTCAGCAGCGCGAGGCCGCCGCCCAGCGCACCGCCCGCCACAAACTGCCCCTCGGCCCCGATGTTCCAGAGGTTGGCGCGAAAGGGGAACGCCAGGCCGACCGCGATCATCACCAGCGGCGAGGCTTTCACCGCGATGGCCTGCAGCGACCAGCTTTCGGTTAGCGGCTCGACGAAATAGACCGAGAAGGCCTGCGCGGGCGACCGGCCCATGACGAGGATGGCCAGACCGCCGAGCAGGACCGCCGCGGCCAGGGCCAGCACGGGCGCGCCGAGCGCCAGGAGCCGGTTGCCCGCCGGGCGCGGTTCGAGGTCAAGCCGCACGGCGTTCGTCCGCGCCGCCCATCAGCAGGCCGACCGCCTCGCGCGTCTGCGCGGCGACCGGTCGGGCGTCCGAGAGTGTCCCTCCGTGCATGACGGCGAGCCGGTCGCAGATCTCGAACAGCTCGTCCAGATCCTGGCTGATCACCAGCACCGCGGCCCCCCGCCCTGCGAGGTCGACGATCGCCTGCCGGATCGCCGCGCCCGCGAGCGCGTCCACGCCCCAGGTCGGCTGGTTGACGACCAGCACGGCGGGTTCGCGCAAAATTTCCCGGCCGACCACGAACTTCTGCAGATTGCCGCCCGAAAGCGTCCGGGCCTGCGGGTCGGCGCCGCTCTTGCGGACGTCGAACCCGGCCTCGATGCGCGCCGCGAGCTTGCGGGCCGCCCGGCCCAGCACGAACCCTGCCCGCACGAGGCCGCCGGTCGAGTGCCGCGTCAGCACGGCATTGTCGGACAGCGTGAAGGTCGGCGCGGCCGCGTGGCCGTTGCGCTCCTCCGGCACGAAGGCCGCGTTGCGGCGGCGGCGTGCCGTGACGTCCTCCGACCCGACCGGCGCGCCGTCGAGCAAGACCATGCCGGGTTCGGGGGCTGCCCGCTCGCCCGACAGCAGGTCGAACAGCTCCGCCTGCCCGTTGCCCGCCACCCCCGCGATTCCGAAAACCTCGCCGGCGCGCACCGCGAAACTCACCCGCTTGAGCGACGTGCCGTGCGGGTCGGCGGCAGGCGCCGACAGGTCCTGCGCCGCGAAGCGCGTGCGGCCCTCGGAGCGCGCGTGGGCTCCCTTCACCTCGCCCACTTGCTGGCCCACCATCAGGGCGGCGATCGAGCGGGCCGTTTCCCGGCGCGGGTCGCAGGTGCCTACCACACGTCCTTGCCGCAGTACGGTGGCGCGGTCGCACAGACGACGGACCTCGTCGAGGCGGTGGGAGATGTAGAGCAGCGCCCTGCCCTCGCCCTTGAGACGCTCCAGGATCGCGAACAGCCCCTCCGCCTCCTGCGGCGTCAGCACGGAGGTGGGCTCGTCGAGGATGAGGAGCTTCGGGTCCTGCAGGAGGCAGCGGGCGATCTCGATGCGCTGGCGCTCCCCGGCCGATAGGGTCCAGACGGGCCGATCCGGCTGCAGCGTGAAGCGATGCCGTTCCGCGATCTGCGCGATGCGGGCCGCCACGCTGCCGAGCGGTTCACCTTTCGGGAGAACCAGCGCCACGTTCTCGCCGACCGACAGGTTCTCGAAGAGCGAGAAGTGCTGGAACACCATGCCGATGCCGCGCGCACGGGCGGCCTCCGGGCTCGCGAGCCGCACGGGCTCGCCCTGCCACAGGATGGTGCCGCCGCTCGGTTCGAGCAGGCCGTAGAGCATCTTGACCAGCGTCGACTTGCCCGCGCCGTTCTCGCCCACCAGGGCGTGGATCTCGCCGGGCAAAAGGTCGAGGTCGATACCGTCGACGGCCGCGAAGGGACCGAACCGCTTGGTCAGCCCGCGAACGGAAGCCAGCGCCGGGAGCGACGCTTCAGACAAGAAGCACGGACGCGCCGACCGTTGCCCGGCTTTCCAGTGCGCGATGCGCCTCGGCGGCCTCGGCCAGGGGAAAGCGCGCGTGAATGTCGAAGCGCACCCGGCCGGCCTGCATGACCTGCAGGAGGTGGTCGGTCATGGCGAGCAGTTCGGGCCGGGTCGCGGCATAGTGGAACAGCGTGGGCCGCGTCGCGAAGAGCGAGCCCTTCTGCGCCAGCAGGTTGATGTTGAACGCCTCGATCTGGCCGGAGGCCGAGCCGAAGCTCACGAAGGTGCCGCGCCGCCTCAGGCAGTCGAGGGAGGCCGGGAACGTCGCCTTGCCCACCCCGTCGTAGACGGCGTGGCACCCCTGCCCGTCCGTGATCTCCTTCACCCGGGCGACGAAGTCTTCGTCGCGGTAGAGCACGACGTGGTCGGCCCCGTGCGCCCTGGCGAGTTCCGCTTTCTCTGCCGTGCCCACCGTGCCGATCACGGTGGCGCCGATCGCCTTGGCCCACTGGCACAGGATCAGCCCGACGCCGCCGGCCGCGGCGTGGACCAGGATCACGTCGCCCGGCTTCACGGCGTAGGAGCCGTGCAGGAGGTACTCGGCCGTGAGCCCCTTCAGCATCATGACGGCACCGACCTCGTCGGAGACGAAATCCGGCAGGGGCACGAGCTTCTCGGCCGAAATCAGCCGCTCTTCGGCGTAGGCCCCGATGGCGGTGCCGTAGGCCACGCGGTCGCCGGGCTTGACGCCCGACACGCCGTCGCCGACGGCCGCGACCTCCCCCGCCGCCTCGTTGCCGGGCGTGAAGGGCAGCGGGTTCGGGTAGAGGCCGGACCGCTGGTAGGTGTCGATGAAGTTGAGGCCGATGGCGCGCTGCCGCACCCGAACCTCGCCCGGACCGGGGGCGCCCAAAACCACGTCCTCGAGGCGTAACTGCTCGGGGCCGCCGAAGGCGTGAACGCGGATGGCCTTGACCATGGGTCCTCACGGGGTGCCGGGCACTTGACGCAGTGCATCATAGGAAGCTTGGCGTCCGATCGGCAATGGGGGTCGTGTCGCTTCACTTCCGACCCTACACCGGATTCGCCTCAGCGCTTTGACGACGGCCGGGGTTCCCGCAGCGGTCGCCTGGGCTCAGATCCGACGCAGGACGTCTAAGCGGTAATCCGCGTTGCGATCGGCGCGCGTGACGGTGAGGAAATCCATCGCCGAGGCGATCAGCGCGTCACTGGCCTCGTGGGTCGCGGGCCCCGCCTTCTTGCCGACCCAGTGAACCAGGATGACGTCGCCACCGGGCTCCAGCGCGCCGCGCAGCCGCCCGGCCAGGGCTGCGAGATCCTGCTCGCCCAGGTAGTCCAGCACTTCGGACAGCACGATCAGGTCGAACGAGCCTTCGGGCCAGTCGCGCGGCACCGCCATCGGCGCGAGCCGCACGGACGGCCGGTCCGCGAGCCGGACCTTGGCCTGCTCCAGGGCCGCCTCGACGGGTTCGATGCCCACCAGGGCGTCGCAGCGCTCCGCGAGCGCCGTCGTGAACACGCCGATGGAGCACCCGACATCGAGGCCGCGAGCGTAGCGCGGGCGCGGCAGCGCGGCGAGCGTCGCGGCGTATTTGTCCCGCTCGTAGGGGCTCGACGCGAACCGCCAAGGATCGGGGGACTTCCGGTACAGCTGCCGGAAGTGGTCGAGGTCCACGCTCTCGCGACGCATCGGCTGCTCCGCGCGGCTTTCAGCACCGATGGGAGGGTGCGCTCACGCTTGGGCTTCCTGTCACGGCTCCCGTGTCGGCGCAAACCCGGCGGCGACGCGCGGAGCGACCGCGCGTCCGTTTCGACCAATCACCAGGTCCCGTTCTCGATGGCGCCGCGGCTGGTCAGCACCACCCAGTTGTGGCCTCGACGCTCGATGGAGCGAACCTCACCCATGCCGGGCAGGTACTCGCCGGGCGCCACTTCGCGGAGGTCTCCGCCCCGCGCCTCGACGAGCGCCAGCCCATCGTAAACCTCGCGGAGCACGTAGGAGGCGGATTTGACTGGAGCAGCGTCGGTTTTGGCGACCACGGTCCTTGCCACCGGAGCGGTCGGCGTCGACGGAAGGCTCGACGCGGCCGCGGGACGGGTGGCGAGGTCCGCCTTCACGGACGCCAGCTTCACGGGCGGGCTCGCGCTCGCCATCGGGGCGGAAACCGGAATCGGGACGACGGGCGGCAGCGCGGATCGGGACGCGGGCGGGAGGGAGCCCGTCGTCGCCGGCGAGGAAACCTGCTTCTCGACGCGCTCCAGCCGGCTCTGCACCTCGGCGAGCTTCTGTGCGGAGGCGTCCGACACCTTGGCGGGTGGGTCGCGGTCGAGCTTGTCCAGGCGGGCCATGATCTCGGCCAGCTTGGGCGCCGGATCGTGGTCGGCCTTCTCGATGCGCGTGGACAATTGCGCGAGGTTGGCGCCGCTCGACGCCTTGACCTGGTCGATCTCCTGCTTGAGGCCGTCGACGCTGCGGCGCAGCCCTCGCAGGGGCTCGTCCTGTCGCGCCACGTCGGCCGAGGTGCGCAGGGAGTCGACGCTGCCCTGCAGTCGGGCCACCTCGTCCTCGAGCCGCTGCAGAGCCTGCGCCGAAGCCTCGGCTTGGATCTGCCCGCCCGAAACGCCGGTCCCGCTCGCTTGAACGACCCGCACCCCCACAGTTCCCAAGCCCAAGGCGGCCACCATGCCTGCGACCCACAGGGCCGCGCGGGTCCGACGGAGTCCAGATGCCGCCGCTTTCGGCTGAGGCAGCACACGGACCAGCGCCGTTCCCTGCGCGCGCGGGGCCGAGGCAGGTTTCCCGCCACCGGGCCCGTGGCCAATCGGTTCGACACTCATGACCCGTGCGCTCCATGGTTAATCGATGATGACCAGCGTTGCCCCGCAATCGTGTACGAAGCGTTAGCGCGCGCCCGCTTCCGCTGACCCGTTTCGGGACTGCTCCCGCGGGTTGCCGGACGGGCCCGGTCGCGCGATGGTCGACCCGTCCGCAACGCCGGACGTGGTCCACACGGGAGGAGACCCATGCTCACGGACAGCTTCGAGGTGATCGACCCGCGGTTCCGCAAGCTCGTGCACGGCAACGTGCACGTCGAGAAGCTTTGGACGGGGTCGCGCTGGGCCGAAGGGCCCGCCTACCTTCCGGCTGGCAAGTACCTGGTCTGGTCCGACATCCCGAACGACCGCGTGATGCGCTACGACGACACGGACGGCTCCGTGTCCGTGTTCCTGCAGCCCGCCATGAATCACAACGGGCACACGGTCGACCGCGAGGGACGGCTGATCAGCTGCGAGCACCGTGGCCGCTGCGTGTCGCGCATCGAGCATGACGGGAGCCGCCGCGTCCTCGTCAGCCACGTGGGCGACAAGCGGCTGAACTCGCCCAACGACGTCGTGGTGAAATCGGACGGCACCGTCTGGTTCTCGGACCCGACCTACGGCATCGACTCGGAATACGAGGGCGACCACCAGCCCTCCGACCTTGAGGAAAGCCACGTCTACCGCTTCGACCCCCGCGAGGGCTCCACGACCGCGGTGACGGAGGACTTCGTCAAACCGAACGGGCTGGCCTTCTCGCCGGACGAAACGCTCATGTACATCGCCGACACGGGGGCCAGCCACGTGGAGGACGGCCCCAAGCACATCCGGGTCTTCGACGTGACGGACGGCGGCACGAGGCTCGCCGACGGCCGCCTGTTCGCGACCTGCGACGTCGGCATGTTCGACGGGTTCCGCTGCGACACCCGGGGTCACCTGTGGACCTCGGCGGGCGACGGCGTGCACTGCTATCACCCGGACGGCACGCTGCTGGGCAAGATCAGGCTGCCCGAGGTGGTGGCGAACCTCTGTTTCGGCGGCGCCAAGCGCAACCGCCTCTTCATCTGCGGCACGACCAGCCTCTACGCCGTCTACGTCAACGCGCAGGGCGCCCGCTGGCCGGACGCGGGCTAAAGCTCAGGCGGCGGGCGCGGCGTCGAGCAGAGCCGCGAGCCGGCCGCGCGCCCCGTCGGCGTCGAAGGGCTCGGGGGACCTCAGCACCGCCAGCGCAGCCGCGGCCCGCCGTTCCGAGACGCCGTCGAGCGGCCGGGCTTCGGCCGCCACGGCTTCGGCCTCGTCCAGGTTGCCATTGCAGTGGAGCAGGACGTCGCAGCCCGCGCCCCGGGCAGCCGCGGCGCGTTCGCCCAGGCTGCCCTTCAACGCCTCCATCGAAAGGTCATCGCTGAACAGCAGGCCGTCGAAGCCGATCGCACCGCGGATGATCTGGTCGATCACCACCCGCGACGTCGTCGCGGGCCGCTCGGGATCGAGCGCCGTGAAGCGGACGTGCGCCGTCATCCCGGCCGGCAGGTCGGCCAGCGCGCGGAAGGGCGCGAAGTCGCGGGCCTCCAGCGAGGCCCGGTCCGCGTCCACGACCGGCAGGTCCAGGTGGCTGTCGACCGACGCCCGCCCGTGACCGGGCATGTGCTTCATGACGGGCAGCACGCCGCCTGCGAGCAACCCTTCCGCGAAGGCGCGGCCGAGCCGCGCCACCGCGCCGGGCTCGGGCCCGAAGGCGCGATCACCGACCACCTCGTGGCTCCCGGCTCCGGGCACGTCCAGCACCGGCGCGCAATCGACCGTGATGCCGGACTGGAAGAGATCGTGGGCGATCAGCCGGGCCCCGAGACGAGCGGCCTCGATCCCCTGCTCCGCACCCAACCGGCCGTAGGCGGCGGCGGCCGGATGGTCGGGCCAGTGCGGAGGCCGCAGCCGCCGCACCCGCCCGCCTTCCTGATCGACGAGCACGGGCGCGTCGGCGCGGCCCACCACCTCCCGGAAGCGCGCGGTCAGTCGCCGGAGCTGGTCGGGGGAATCGACGTTGCGGCGGAACAGGATCAGACCCCAAGGGTCCGTGCGCTCCAGGAAAGCGTGTTCCTCGGACGTCAGGTCCATCCCCGCGCAGCCGCACACGAACGCGAGAGTCATGGGCGGTTCGCCGGTCGCGAGGAGGAAATTCCAGGCCGTTCGACCTGGATGACGGGCCGGCGCAACGCGCCCGATGGCCTCAGCGGACGCGGGGCCGGTGAACCGGCCCCGGCCGGAACGCTAGTTGCGGGCCACGAAGCAGGCGCCGCCGGCAGCCTGCAGCTTGGAGCAGAGCTCCTTGGCCTGGTCCTGCGACAGGCTGCCGACGCGGATGCGGAACACCGACTTGTCGCCCGACTTCGCCTCGTGGACGGACGGTCGGTAGGAGCCGAGTTGGTCCGCGAACTTCTTCTGCAGGCGGGTCGCGGCGTCCCGCGCTTCCTGGGATGTCGGCGGCGCGCCGAGCTGGACCGCGAAGCCGCCGCCGCTCGCCGGCACGGTCGCCGCAGCTTCCGGATCGGTGGTCAGCGAGGCTTCCTCAACGGGCTTCGACTTCGGCCGGGTATGGATCGAGGCCGAGGTGAGCTTCGGCCTGGTCGGGGCGGCGGCGGGCGTGGCGCCGCCTCCGGCTGCCTGTGTTTGCGAGCGCCCTGCCGTCGGGGCCGGCACCTTCGGCGTCACTCCGGATACGGGCGAGGCCGCATCGTCGGTCGTGACGGCTGCGGAAGGATCGCTCCGATCCGGCATCGGGATGGACGTCCGCGAGTCGAAGGCGAGGCTGCTGTCGCTCAGGTCGGCCGTCGGAGCCGCCGGTTGCGCGCCGTCGACCGCCGCGATGCTGCCGTCGGCCCGCACCACCACGGTCCGCACCTTGTGAGGTTCCGGGAACGGGCTGGAGGCGTCGGGGGAGCCCGGAGCCGGTCGCACGGCCTGCGACAGGTCGACCGGTTGCTCGGCCGAGTTGACCACCTTGGCGGTCGCGGTTCCGTCGTTCTTGTTCTTGTCGAGCAGGGTGCTGGGTTCGCTCTGGCCGTCGTCGCCGGTGGGCGAGGCCGGCGGCTGGACCTTGCTCGGACCGCTCGCCGCGAGAATGGTCGGCGGCGCCGCGCTCGCGCCCGCCGCCGCGCCGGATGGCCGAGCCAGGAAACTGGCCGCCAAGCCACCGCTCGTCAGCACCACCACGGCCGCCAGCACGATCAGCGTCCGCCCGGTGGACCCGGTCGGCGTTCCCGCGCGAACCTCGGGTTCGAGGTCCTCGCCCTGCGCCCAGGCATCGGGGCTCTGCTCGATCTCGTCGTGCTCGACCGCCGAGGAATGATCGCTCTGACCGCCATCGTGATCCATGACCGGCCCGTGCAACCCGATGGGCTTGTCAAAAGCATCCGATTGATCGAGCGCATGCACGGCGTCGTGACCGAAAGTCGCGAACCCGTCGTTCGTCCCCCCCGACAGGCCATTGTGTTCCGAAGACCCTTGTGCGTCAAAAGCGCGCATTGCTCCCGGAACGGCCGCGAAGACCGGTTCCGTCCGCTCGCGCGGGGCCGAAACACCGGATTTGCCGAACACGCCCTTGAACGGATCGTCCTGCCCGATGAGGCGAGCCAGCTCGGACAGGGGATCCTCCTCGGCAACCTCGGGCTTGCCGATCATGCGCATGCGCCGTTCGAACTCGTCGGCACCGCCGAGCGGTCGGGACATCGCGGGCGTGTCACTCATCCTAACACCTCGCATTGGGCGACGCCGAAAACCCCGGACGGCACACCGGTGCCGTCGACTCCGACGTCTACACCGGCGGTCTGATCCCGCGCGGCTCCGCCTCGAAAAGACGGAGTCAGCGCATCTCTTCCGGTGCACCCACACCGAGAATACCAAGTCCGGACGCAAGAACCAAGGTTAATGATGAAACCAAGGCGACCCTTGCGCCCGTCAAATCTCGCCTTTCTTCATTAACAAAGCGTAGCTCAGGCTTGTCCTTCCCGCGGTTCCAGTGCGCGTGGAATGAACTGGCAAGGTCGTGCAGGTAAAAGGCGACCCGGTGCGGCTCGCGTGCGGCCGCGGCGGTGGCCACGAGTCGCGGATACTGAGCCAGTAGTTTGACGAGCCCGGTCTCACCCTCGTCGACCAGAAGCTCAAGCTTGGCTTTACACAGCGCGGCGGCGCTCAGATCGAGGTCCGGACAGGCGGAAACCGCCTGGCGCAGCACCGAGCGGCCCCGCGCGTGCGCGTACTGGACGTAGAAGACGGGGTTCTCCTTGGATTGCTCCCGCACCTTGGCGAGGTCGAAATCGAGCACCGCGTCGTTGGAGCGGAACAGCATCATGAAGCGGACCGCGTCCGCACCCACCTCGTCCACGACCTCGCGCAGGGTCACGAAATCGCCCGAGCGCTTGGACATCTTCACGGGCAGGCCGTCGCGCATCAGCCTGACGAGCTGGCAGAGCCTCACGTCCAGGCTCGCGGCCCCGCCCGACAAGGCCTTCACGGCCGCCTGCATGCGCTTGACGTAGCCGCCGTGGTCCGCGCCCAGCACGTCGATCATCGCCGCGAAGCCGCGGTCGAGCTTGGTCTTGTGATAGGCGATGTCGGACGCGAAATAGGTGTAGGAGCCGTCCGACTTCATGAGCGGGCGGTCCACGTCGTCGCCGAACGCGGTGGCCTTGAACAGCACCTGCTCGCGGTCCTCCCAATCCTCGGACGGGGCGCCCTTCGGCGGCGGCAGGCTGCCGCGGTAGATCAGCCCCGCGTCGCGCAGGGTCGCGATGGCCCGCTCGACCGCGTTGCCGCCGGCGGCATCGCGGGTCAGCGACCGTTCCGAGAAGAACACCTCGTGCGAAATCCGCAGCGCCGCGAGGTCGTCGCGGATCATCGCCATCATGGCCGCGACGGCCGTCTCGCGGACGACCGGCAGCCAGTCGGCCTCGGGTCGGTCGCGCAGTGCCGTTCCGTGCTCCCGGGCCAGCGACGCGCCGACCGCCACGAGATAGTCGCCCGGGTACAGGCCTTCGGGAATCGGCCCGACCTCCTCGCCCAACGCCTCGCGGTAGCGCAGGAAGGCCGACCGTGCCAGCACGTCCACCTGCGCGCCCGCGTCGTTGACGTAGTATTCCCGCGCGGCCCGGAAACCGGCCGCGGCGAGCAGGTTGGCGAGCGCGTCGCCGAACACGGCGCCCCGGGCGTGCCCGACGTGCATCGGGCCGGTCGGGTTGGCGGACACGTATTCCACATTGACGGCGGGTCCGCTCGCGGCCGGACGCGAGCCGAACGTCCCGCCCCCCTCCAGCACCGCCCGCAGCACGGCCGTGTAGACGGCGGGCCTGAGCCGGATGTTGATGAAGCCGGGTCCCGCGACCTCGGCCGCGTCCACGTCCGGGTCGCCCGCGAGGTCCGCCGCGACCGCCGTGGCGAACTGGCGCGGGGTGCCGTAATGCGCCTTCGCCTCGCGGGCGTAGACCATGGCGGCATTGGTGGCGAGATCGCCGTGCGCCGGGTCGCGCGGGGGCTCGACGGTGAACCGCCCGAGGTCGAGGTCCCGCGGCAGCGTGCCCCGATCCACCCTGGCCCGCAGCGCGGACGCGACGCGCTCCTGGAACTCGGCGAAGATGTCCATGGCGCGTCCGTCGCTATCCGGAGGGTATCGGAGATTTCACCCCGGCGGCGTCTGACGGGTCCGCGATGGGTGAGGGCCAGCCCCTAGCCGAAACTGGATGGGCCGTCAAAAAGCCGGGCGTGCTCCCCAATGGCGAAGCGGTCCGTCATGCCCGACACGTAGTCGGCGACGCAGCGGGCCGGATCGTCGGCCCTCGCGGCGAGCCCACCCCAGCGGCCGGGCATGGCGGCGGGGTCGGCCAGCAGGCGGTCGGTCAGCGCTCCCACGAGCGAGCTCGCTCGCGCCCGCACCTCGACCAGCCGCGGATGGCGGTAGACCCGGGCGAAAAGAAATGATTTCAGCGCGCGGCTGGCCTCTGCCCCAGCGTCGGAGAGCGCCACCATGGGGCGGGTGAGTCCGCGCAGGGCGTCGACGTCGGCGGGAGCGTCGGCCGCGAGCCGCCGCCCGCTCTCCTCCAGCACGTCGCGCACGAACACGTCCACCAGCCCGCGCGACAGGGCGAAGGGCAGGCGAAGCGGGTCCGCCGCACCACCCGCTCGCGGGCGGACCCAGTCGCGCACCTCGCGCACGACCGGGACCGCGCAGGCGTCCTCGGGCGCGATGAGGCCCGCGCGGAGCGCGTCCTCGAGATCGTGCGCGTTGTAGGCGATGTCGTCCGACACGGCCGCGACCTGCGCTTCCGCGCTCGGCCTGCGGTCGAGCTCCAAATTCAGCATCCGGTCGTAGCCGGCGAGGAGCGCGGACGGGGTCGCCACCGGGCCGCCGCGCTTGGCCAAGCCCTCCAGCACCTCCCAGCTCAGGTTCAAACCGTCGAAATCGAGGTAGCGGGCCTCGAGTTCCACCACGACACGCAGGGTCTGCAGGTTGTGGTCGAACCCGCCGAAGCGCCGCATCGAGCGGTCGAGCGCATCCTCGCCCGTGTGGCCGAAGGGCCCGTGGCCGAGGTCGTGCGCCAGCGCCAGCGCCTCCGTCAGGTCTTCATCGAGCCCGAGTTGCCGCGCCAGGCTGCGCGCGACCTGCGCCACTTCGAGCGAATGGGTCAGGCGGGTGCGGAAATAGTCGCCCTCGCCCGTATGCAGCACCTGCGTCTTGCCCGACAGGCGACGGAACGCGCTGCAGTGCAGGATGCGGTCGCGGTCGCGCTGAAAGGCGCTGCGGTTGGCGGGCGGAGGCTCGGCCACGAGCCGGCCGCGGCTGCGGGCGGGATCGGCCGCGTAGGGGGCAGGCGCGCCGCGGCATTGCGGGGACGGGAGCAAGGGCCTACCTTCGGAATCGGGCGAGGACGACCTCGCCGTGGAGTGCCGAAATGAGCGAGTCCGCCGTCATGGCGCCGGTCACCTTGTCGGAAAGGGCGGCCGCGCAGGTCAGGAAAGTGATGTCCCGCGAAGCACCAGGATCGTTCCTGCGTATCGCGGTGAACGGCGGCGGCTGTTCCGGGTTCCAATACGCCTTCGATATCGTCGGCGATCGCGAATCGGACGACCTCACCGTGGAACGCGACGGGGTGGTGGTGCTGATCGACCCGGTGTCGATCGACTACATGCGCGGATCCGAGATCGACTATGTCAACGACCTGATCGGCCAGTCGTTCAAGATCGACAACCCGAACGCCACGGCGTCCTGCGGCTGCGGTACCAGCTTCGCGCTGTAGGGCATCCGGCTTCGCCCCGACGCGGGACTGTTTCCCAAACCGCCGCCGACCCGCTATCAAGGACTCTCGTTCCTGGACCGGGCATGGCCGAACGGCCCCTCGCCCGGTCAAGCACGCGAGGCTCCGAATGCAGGCGCTGTTCATCGGCCAAAGCTACATAGACGTGACCCTGGTCACCGATGGCATCCCGACGGGCGACACCAAGACGGTCGCCGAGGATTACGCGGTCTCGTTCGGCGGCAATGCGGTGACGGCGGCCTTCGCGTCCGCCAAGCTCGGCTTCGTGCCGGACCTCCTGACCTCGGCCGCGGACGACTGGCTGGGCCGGATGTTCCTCGACATGGCGGCCCGCTACCATATCCCGGTCCATCCCCGAAAGGTGAAGCGGTCCTCGCTGTCCTTCGTCCTGCCCAGCGCCGGCAAGCGCGCCATCCTGCGCGCGCGGGACGACGCCTACATCCACCCCTTCCCGGTGCTGAACGTGGGGGACGCGCGCGTCCTCCACCTCGACGGCCACCAGCACGACGCGGCCCTGCATTACGCGCGGCTGTTCCGCGAAAACGGCGTGCTGACCTCGCTCGATGGTGGAGGATTGCGCTCCAACACGCATGAATTGCTCGGCTTCATCGACATCGCGGTCGTGGCCGAGCGGCTCTGCGAGCAGATGCGGATGACTTCGCCCGAGATGCTCGACTACCTGAAGAGCCGCGGCGTGAGAGTCGGCGGCGTCACCGAGGGCGAGCGCGGCATGCTCTGGTACGACGAGATGGGCCGTGTCAGCCGCCTGCCCGCCCTGCCGATCCCGGCCGCCAAGGTGATCGACACGTCCGGGGCGGGCGACGTGTTCCACGGCGCCTACGTGGCCTCCTACCTGCACGAGCCGCAGGCGCCCTGGCACAAGCACTTCGAGTTTGCCCGCGCGGCGGCGGCCCACAAGGTGCAGCGGCTCGGCAACGAGGCCGGCCTTCCCTCGCGCGAGGACGCGCTCAAGCTCATCCTCGACTATCCCGTGCAGGGCGAACGCGTCCGGGACGTGAGCTTCGAGCACCATCTCGGCGACGGTGTTTCCGTCCGGCACTGAGTCGGGAGCGGCCCTCGCGCACTCCGGCTCCCGTTCGGGGCGGTGAGCGCGATCCGCCCGCTCGACGGCAGCTACGATTACATCGTCGTGGGTGCGGGGACGGCGGGCTGCATCGTGGCCAACCGCCTGTCGGCCGACCCGCGTCGACGCGTGCTGCTGCTCGAAGCCGGGGGGCGCGACAACTGGATCTGGTTCCATATCCCGGTCGGCTACCTGTTCGCGATCGGCAATCCGCGCGCCGACTGGATGTTCCGCACCGAACCCGAGCCGGGGTTGAACGGCCGCAGCCTCGCCTACCCGCGCGGCCGGGTGATCGGCGGATCGTCCTCGATCAACGCCATGATCGCCATGCGCGGGCAGGCGGCCGACTACGACCATTGGCGCCAGCTCGGCCTGACCGGCTGGGGCTGGGACGACGTCCGGCCCGTCTTCCACGCGGTGGAGGATCATTTCCTGGGCGCGGGCGAGCACCACGGCGCGGGCGGCGGCTTCCGGGTCGAGGCGCCGCGCCTGTCCTGGCCGGTGCTCGACGCCGTCCGCGAGGCGGCCGCCGAGATCGGCATTCCCAAGGTCGAGGACTTCAACACGGGCGACAACGAAGGATCGGGCTACTTTCACGTCAACCAGAAGCGGGGCCGCCGCTGGTCGGCTGCGCGGGGCTTCCTGAAACCGGCGTTGAAGCGGCCGAACCTGCGCCTCGAAACGGATGTGCTCGTCGAGCAGCTCGTGATCGACGCCGGTCGCGCGGTCGGCGTGCGCTTCCGCCGGGGCGGCGAGACGGTCGAGGCCCGTGCCGCTGGCGAGGTCATCCTGTGCGCCGGGGCGATCGGCTCGCCGCACCTCCTGCAGCGCTCCGGCGTGGGGCCGGGCGACTGGCTGCGACCGCTCGGCATCCCGGTGGTGCTCGACCGGACGGGGGTCGGCCGCAACCTGCAGGACCACCTGCAGCAGCGGGCCATCTACCGCGTGACCGGCGCGCGGACGCTCAACGAGACCTACCATTCGTGGGCGGGCCGGGTCGGCATGGGGCTCGACTACGCGCTGCGGCGGCGCGGGCCGCTCACCATGGCGCCCTCGCAGCTCGGCCTGTTCACCCGGTCCGACGCGGCCCGCGAGCGCGCCAACCTGCAGTTCCACGTCCAGCCGCTGTCGCTCGACAAATTCGGCGACCCGCTGCACCGCGACCCCGCCATCACGGTCAGCGTGTGCAACCTGCAGCCCACCTCGCGCGGCACGGTTCGGCTGCGCTCGGCCGACCCCGCCGAGGCGCCCGCCATCGCACCCACCTACCTCGCGACAGAGGAGGACCGACGCGTGGCGGCCGACGCGATCCGCGTCACGCGGCGGCTGATGGCGGCGTCCGCGCTGCGACATCTCCGCCCCGCCGAGCTCCTGCCCGGCCCCGCGGTGGGCGACGACGACGCCGCGCTGGCCAAGGCCGCGGGCGACATCGGCACCACGATCTTCCATCCTGTGGGCACCACGAAGATGGGTCTGGCGAGCGACGCGAGCGCCGTGGTGGACGAGCGCCTCCGTCTCCACGGGCTGAGCGGATTGCGCGTGATCGACGCGTCCGTGATGCCCACCATTACGTCCGGCAACACCAACACGCCGACCGCGATGATCGCCGAGAAGGGCGCCGGCCTCGTCCTGGACGACGCGCGGCGATCTTCCGCCAGGGTCTGAGCTCGATCGGGCTATTGGGTCGACGCTCTCACCCAGGTTCGCCGAGTTCGATTGAGGGCGGAGCGGATGGCGGCCCTGTTGCGGTTGTCGGACGTGCGATGGGCTGTGATTGAGTAGTTATGCCGGACATCAAGCCCTACGACCGGTCCAACATGTGGTCGCGTCGCAGCTTCTGGCGCGCGATGCTGGCAGCTTCAGCGGAGGAAGTCAGGATTGCCGAAAGCGCAAAACTGAATTGCCCCTCAACCAAGGTCCA
>CAXTFJ010000023.1:0-43364 GCA_964243405.1 uncultured Lichenihabitans sp.
GCGTCGAGCGCGGCGTCGAGCGCCGCTTCACGGTCCAGTGTCGCGCGGAGCGCCGGATCGGCGCCCATCGCCAGGGCCGCCGTCCGGTCCGGCTCGGGCCACCGCGCGAGGTCGGCCCCGTAGGCCGCCGCGAGCGCGCGGCATCGGGCGAGGCTGAGCGGCTCAAGCATCGGGGTTCGTCCTGTCCACCAATCGGGCGTGCAACGTCCGCCGCCCCCGCGCGAGCAGCGATTCCAACGCCTCGGCGCTGACCCCGAGCATGGCGGCGGCTTCGGCACCCGAGCGGTCCTGGTAGTGCACGAGCAGGATGGCCTCGCGCTGCCGTTCGGGAAGCGCCTCGATGGCCCGGGCGACGGCCTTAACCCGCTCGTCCGCCAGCAGCGCAGCCTCGGCGTCCGGACTAGGGTCGACGATGTCAGGAAGGGCATCCCCCGTCATGGGGCGACGCGCCCGGAGGCGGTCGCGGCACAGGTTGAGCACGACCGTGTGAAGCCACGTGTCGAACCGCGCCGCGTCCGGTCGCCAGTGCGGGGCGTGGCGCCACACCCGCAGGAACGCCTCCTGCACGACGTCCTCGGCCTCGGCACGGTCGCGCAGCAGGCGGGACGCCAACCCGAGTACGCGCGGGAGCTTGGCGGCGACCAGCAGGCGGATGGCGGCGGGCTCGTCCCGCGCGACGCGGGACAGCAGGGGCGCATCCGGATCGACGCCCATCAGGCGGGGTGTCTCACGCGGCGAGACCTCCGGGGCGAGGCTCCACGGCGTCGCGGATGGACGTCCCCCACAATCGACTGCGGGGGGGACCGGCCAGACCAGTTCGGACCCCCCCGCGGATTCGAGCGTCCTGCCGGCAAGACGCGGCACCGCGGAGGCGAAGGTCATGAGCGACAACGCCGTCCTTTTCGTTCATCCGCGAGCGTCCACCTGATGCTCGGATGTCCGGCGCCCATAATGAGCGCCGAACCCGAGAACCGCCGGTCCGGCGTGACGCGGTGACTTACCGGAAGCGACAGAGGCCGCCCACGCGGTAGCGGCCGGGCGGGCAACCGCGCGGGGCGCCGGTGATCGCACCACGAAGCGCGCCGCGGGGTCCGCGGTTGAGGCGGCACCCGTCGTAAGGACCGCGGTGTGCACCGAAGCCGCACCCACCGCGCGCCAAGATCACGCCACCTTCGGTTCCCCCGCCGATCGGTGCGATCGGCAGGGCCTGCGCCTCGCCGATGGCCAGCAATGCGACGGCGGCGGCAGCGACGATGTGAGTCAATTTCATCCGGTCCTCCAGAAGACTGTTCCTCGATGCGCATCCGAAGCCGGACCCGCATTCGTGCCAAGGCTCCGACGCCTATGACCCCACTTGTACGCACCGGATCGGGGTTTCCGTCGCTCGCGATCGCCACTCATTCGCGTGACCACGGCCTGTCGCGTCCGGCGCCGGCGAGAGTGGGTGAAAACCGTCTCGACTTGCGTTGGTCGCGATCGAAGAGACCGCGTCCGCAACCGAGACCGCGTCACGCCAAATCCGGCGGCCTGCGGCAGGGCGATCTTCTCCATCCCAGGCCTGCGAAGAGGCGAGACCTCAGCGAAAACCCTGCACCGCCGGATGCTGGGAGTTGCGGAATCTACTGTCCGACCTAAACCCGCTATAATCCGACTCCGATCAAAAATAATACCGAGCACTTTTCGGCTCAGATTATTTCTGCTTAGCTGGATGTGCTCGGAGGTACAGATGTCAGCGTCATTCCAGCTTGTGGGTCTTTTCCTTCTTGTCGCAAACAACCCTGTTGGCGACAGTAGGGTCGCGGCGACGCCAGCGCCAACGCTGGTTGGTAATTTTCGATCGATGGAAGATTGTCTCAGCGCTGGAGGCCGCGCCAGGGTGGTGGGGAGCAACGGTCAAGAGTCCGGCAACCTCACGCTGAACTTCGCTTGCGTGCCCGTGGCCTCACCGCTCGGGTTTACCGTGGCGGAGATCGGCGACGGCTTCAATGCGCCATTGACCGTTCACAGGCGGAGATAGATCGCGTTCGCGCAACGAGGCACGGGCCGTAGGGCGCACGGTCGAGGCTGACGGGCTGCGGCAGCCACTGCGGGACGGCGAGAGCATCGCTGTCGACGAGCTTGTGGCGGAACGCGGTCCGCATTGTCTGGCTGAAGGTCTCGGGCATCGCACTCGGTTCGCCCCCGAAGGCGCGACAGTCGATCGACGCATGCGCGGGATCGCGGGGGCCATCAAGCTCGAAACGGACGAGGTGGTCACGATCAGCGAGGGTATGAGAGATACCGTCTCGGTCGCGCCGAAGCTCCAGGATTCAGCCCCGATTGACCCGCGATCCCGGCTCTAAACCTTTGCCGTGGCTATTGCGGTCACCAGAGCCGAGGACCGTCCATCACGCGCTTGAGCTGACCTGATAATTCGAAGCAACTACGATGGCTTGGATGGTCGGAGTGAGAGGATTCGAACCTCCGACCCCTAGTCCCCCAGACTAGTGCGCTAACCGGGCTGCGCTACACTCCGATCCAAGGTGCTCTCCTAAAGGGTCGGCGCTTTCGACGCAACCCGGATTCCGCGCGGGTCTTCCGTCCTCATCGGGCCTGATGGTTTGGTCGAAGCTTCGATCATTGCCTCGCTGCGTCGGGTTGCGAGGATGTCGCGAGTTGCGGCGGCGCGACGTGTCGGCCGACCCGCGCCGATGACCTTTTGCACTCGGACGACCAGGCACGACCCGGACGGCGTCGGCTTCGTTTGGCCGCCGCAGGAGCCGCTCAGGCCAGCATCTGCAGGCCACGCCGGGCCGCCCCCGCGTCGCCACCCTCTCGGGCCCGCACGAAATCCACGATGCGGCGGATCGTGGGGCCGTCGGTCAGCAGCGGCGCGTGTCCCTGTCCGGGCACCGTGAAGGTCGAAAGGGCCGGGTGGCGGCTGGCCATGCCGGCGAGAGTCGCGGGGGACAGCAGGTCGGAGTTCTCGCCGCGGATCGCCAGGATCGGGCAAGCGGTGAGGGCCTCGAACTGCGGCCACAGGACCGGTAGCGCGTCGAGGTCGAGGGCTTCCAGTCCCTTCATCAGCGCGGGATCGTACTGGGTGACGAAACGGCTGTCCCGCTGCTCGAAGGTGGTGCGAGCGTAAATGTCCCAGTCTTCGGGGCCGAGCGCCGTGAATTGCGCGCTGGCCAATCCCTTGAGCAGGTCCACGGCGTCGGGCCATGATTTCGGCTCGGGCAGCTTGCCCACGTAGCCCCGGATGCGGGCGAGGCCACGCGGCTCGATCACCGGTCCGATGTCGTTGAGCACCGCGCCGCGCAGCAAGGCTGGTCGCAGGACGGCGAGCAGCATGACGTGGAGGCCGCCCCGCGAAGTGCCCACGAACACCGCCTCGTCCACCCCGGCCGCCGTCAGCACCGCCTGGATGTCGTCCGACTCGACCCTGAGATCGTAGTGGCTCGGGTCGGGATCGCGGTCGGACAGGCCGCGCCCGCGGTAGTCGAGCGCCAGCACCCGCCGGTCGCCGTCATCCACGAGCGCGCGGGCGAGGGGGTCGAAGTCGGCCGCCGTCCGGGCGAGGCCGGGAAGGCAGACGACCATGGCGCCCGCAGCCTCGCGGCCGCCGTACTCGCGGTGGTGGAGGCGCAGGCCGTCGGGCGCCGTGACGAAATGGTCCGTGGGCACGGCCGGTGCTCAGGTCCCCTTGGCGCCACCGGACGGCATCGGCCGGGCGGCTTCCGTGAGGAGGGCGGCGGGCATGCCGAAGCGCGTGCGGTACACCTGCATGTTCTCGAACACGCGCTGCACGTAGTTGCGGGTTTCCGTGAAGGGGATGCGTTCGATCCAGTCGATCGGGTCGACGCCGGGCTTGCGCGGGTCGCCGTAGGCCGCGATCCACTCCTGCACCTTCCCGGCGCCGGCGTTGTAGGCCGCGAAGGTCAGGATGTAGGACCCGCCCTCGTCGGCCAGCAACTTGCCCAGGTGGGCGGCGCCGATCTGCGCGTTGAAGGCCGCGTCGGTGGAGAGTTTTGCGTCGCTGTAGTCGACCCCGGCCCGTTCGGCGGTCTTGCGCGCGGTGGCCGAGATCAGCTGCATCAGGCCCCGCGCGCCCGCCGAGGACACCGATCGCTGGTCGAATTCGCTTTCCTGGCGCGCGATGGCGTAGACGGTCGAGAGGTCCGCCGACCGGGTCAGGGGCTGGAAGCCCGGGATGCCGAAGGTCGGGAAGGCGGCGTCGTCGAGCGCGATACCCCGCTGGGCCGCGGCCTTGCCGACCAGGAGCGTCGCCTTGGCGTCGCCCGAGGCCGCGATCGCCTGCGCGGCGGCCGCGACCTGGATGGGGTCGGGATCGGTCTTGGCCAGCGTCTGCGCGAGCGACACGGCGAGGTCGCGTTCGTCCAGCGCGAGGAGCAGGCTCACGGCACGCGTTCCGTCGTGCTGCTGGCCCAGGTCCACGGTCGGTGCCGTGGTGGACCGAGTGGGAGCCGTGCGCCCGACCTCCGCGGCCGCGAGCTGGCCGTAAAAGGTGGCGGACTGGTCAGCCGCGGCCTCGAAGAATTTCGCGGCCGCAGCGGGATCACCGGCCGCCTGCGCGGCCCGGCCCTGCCAATAGGCCGCGCGCGAAACGGAAATGGGGGACTCGGCGATGGCTGCAGCGGCCGCGAAATGCGGGATCGCGAGGCTCGGGTCGCTCAGAAAGCGCAGCGCGATCCAGCCCGCGTGGAATTCCGCCTCGATCCGGCTCTGCACGGAGCTGGCGGAATGGTCCGCGCAGATCCGGTAGGCCGTCTTCGCGTCGCCGATGTCGAGCAGCTTGCGGGCGACGAGGCGTCGCTCGACCCACCACGCGTCCCCGTCGATCACCAGCGCGGGATCGCGAGGGGCCGTCAGGAGGAGCTGGCTGGCCTCCGCGATCCGGTTGGCGCGGCGCGCCTTCTGCACCTTGGCGAAAATGAGACCCGGGTCGGCCGTGAGGGGCTTCGGGATGGCCGCGAAGGCCGCGTCGGACGGCGCCGAGGCGATCACCGCCACCCGCGCCCGTTCGAGCAGGACCACGTCGGGCCCTGCCAGCGCCGCGCTTCGCAGCCCGGATGGGACGTCTTCCTTGTAGATCAGGCGATCGGCCCGCGCCTTGTGGTCCTCCTTGCGCAGGATCGACCCGAACTCCTTGAGCAGCGACGCTTCCTGCCCCGACGTCAGGTCGTCGTCGCGCCAGACGGTGCGGACGATCGCGGCGCCGGCTTCGATCCGGCCCGTCGCGATGTCCGCCTTGGCGAGCGCGATCCTGCCGAACAGCGTGGTGGGCGGCGCGGTGGCGAAGAGGGCGAGAACCGCGGCGGCATCCTTGCTCGACGCCTTGGCTTCCTCAATCCGACGGCGCACCCAGGGCAGGGCGGGCCAGTCCGGATGAGCGGCCACGAACGCTTCCAGGCGGGCCACGCCCGCGCCGCGCGAGTCGAGCCGGATAGCCGCCCAATCGAGCAGCGTCCGGAGCGGACCGGTGGTCGGCCGGGCGAAGTCGTCGCCCGCCGCGAGGTCGCCTTTCCGGTAGGACTGCAGGGCCTGGCGGGCGTTGGCGAAGTCGATCGACAGGCTGGCGTCCTGGGTTGCCGCGGCCCCAACGCCGCCGGCCGTTCCGTCGATCGGTTCCGCCCCGCCCAGAACCGTACCGGCGATGGCTGGCGTTGCGAAGGCCGCCGCGTCGAGCAGCGGCGGACGCAGAGCCGGTACGGCCTGCTCGGACGCGGGCCGCCCTGAAAACCGCGGATCGGCTCCCGCGACGGTCGACGGCGGCATCTCGACCGCGATGGGGACCACTTTGGTGGCCTTCGCGGTGCTGAAGCGCACCGGCGTGATCCTGGCCCATTCCCGCCGGAGCAGGTGACGGCTGCAGGGGACGACCAGCAGGCCGGTCCCGAGGATCAGGAGGCTCGCGGACGCGCAGGCGACGACGCGCAGGCTGCGCGTCCCACCCTTCTCTGCCCGGTCCGTAATGGACCTCGCCCGGCGCCCGTGCCGGTCGACTTTGCCTTTCCCGAGCAAAATCAACCTCGTTCCCTTCAGACTGAGCGCAACCAAGGCCGATCGCCCTGCGTCGCGAGACGCCATGCGAGCCAAGGCTGACGCGAAGGCGTTTATGAAATGCTAACCACCGCGCGGCCCCTTTTCAGGGACGGCAGGACCGTCTACATCACGCGTCTCTCACGAAGCCCGGAGATTACGGCGCCCGTTGGGCGCGGGCGGGCAGCCTTTCCGGGACCTTCCTCGGCCAACCCCAGGAACGCGCCATGTCGACTTCACGCTTCCAAGGCTCGCTGACCGCGCTGGTGACGCCTTTCCGCAACGGTGCGGTCGACGAGGCCGCCTTCCGGAGCCTGATCGACTGGCAGATCGAGAGCGGCACGCACGGGCTGGTGCCCGCGGGCACCACGGGGGAGAGCGCGACGCTGAGCCACGCCGAGCACAGGCATGTCGTGGAACTCTGCATCGCCGAGGCGCGAGGCCGCGTGCCGGTGATCGCGGGGACCGGGTCGAACAACACCGCCGAGGCCGTCGACCTCGCCCGGCACGCCGAGCAGGCGGGCGCGAGCGGCATCCTCGTCGTCACTCCCTACTATAACAGGCCGAGCCAGGAGGGGCTCTACCGTCATTTCAAGGCCGTGAACGACGCCGTCGGGCTGCCGATCATCATCTACAATATCCCGCCGCGCTCCGTCGTGGACATGAGCGTCGACACGATGAAGCGCCTCTACGAGCTGCCCAACATCGCGGGCGTCAAGGATGCGACGGCCAATGTCGCGCGCGTGTCGCTGCAGCGCCAGGCGATGGGTCCGGATTTCCTGCAGTTCTCGGGTGAAGACATGACGGCGCTGGCCTGCATGGCGGCGGGGGCGCACGGCTGCATCTCGGTCACGTCCAACGTGGCCCCGAAACTTTGCGCGGCCCTGCAGCAAGCCTGCCTGCGCGGCGACTACGCGGGTGCGCTGGAGATCCAGGACCGGCTGGTGCCGCTGCACTCCGCGCTGTTCCTCGACCCCAGCCCCGCCGGTCCGAAATACGGTCTGTCGCTCCTCGGCCTCGTGGCGGACGACCTGCGGTTGCCCATGGTGCCCGCGACCGAGCCCACGCGCACCGCGATCCGTGCCGCCATGCGGCACGCCGGCGTGCTGCACGACTGAGGCGAGCGGCGTGGTCGAGAAGTCGGACAAGAACTACCGGGTGGCGGCCGACAACCGCCGCGCCCGCTACAATTACGAGATCGGCGAGGTCTTCGAAGCCGGGCTGATGCTGACCGGCACCGAGGTCAAGTCCCTGCGGACGGGCAAGGCCACCATCGCGGAAAGCTACGCGTCGGCGGAGAAGGGCGAGCTGTTCCTCATCAACGCGAACATCCCCGAATACCTGCAGGCCAATCGCTTCAACCACGAGCCGCGACGCCCCCGCAAGCTGCTCATGAAAGCGCGCCAGATCACCAAGCTCGCGGCCGGCGTGGAGCGCGAGGGCATGACGATCGTGCCGCTGAAGATCTATTTCAACGAGCGCGGCATGGCCAAGCTGGAGCTCGCGCTCGGCAAAGGCAAGAAGCTGCACGACAAGCGCGAGACCGAGAAGATCCGCGACTGGAACCGCGAGAAGTCGCGGCTGCTGCGCGACCGCGGCTGATCGATCACGCGGCGTCGAGGTAGTCGCGCACGCGCCTGAAGACGGCGTGGAACATGTCGGTCGTCAGCACCCCCGTGTTCGTGTTGTAGCGGGAGCAGTGATAGCTGTCGAACAGCCGCGCGGGACGAGGGCCCGACAGCTCGTGCTCGCGGCCGTGGCCGAAGGGATGGGCGGCGAGCCGAAGCGCGCGAGACCTCAGCACCGCGTCGTGCGCGATGCGCCCGAGCGCCACCACCGCGGCCAGACGGGGCAGCGCGGTCGTCACGCCCACCAGGAACGGGCTGCAGGTTGCGATTTCAACGGGGAGCGGCTTGTTGGCCGGCGGAACGCAGCGGACCGCGTTGGTGACGACGCAGTCGCGCAGCATCAGGCTGTCGTCGGGGCGCTCGTCGTAGATCCCGGCCGAGAAGCCGAAACGGTCCAGCGTTTCGTAGAGGAGATCGCCCGCCCAGTCGCCCGTGAACGGGCGGCCGGTCCGGTTGGCGCCCTGCAGACCCGGCGCGAGCCCCACCACCAGGAGGCGCGCGTCGGCCGCCCCGAAGGAGGGGACGGGCGCGTTGAACCAGGAGGGCTGTCGGCTCCGCGCGTCTTCACGAAAGGAAACGAGCCGCGGGCAGAGCGGACAGTCGCGCGGCGGGTCGGAGGCCGGGACGCCGGTCAGGCGTGGTTGCCTTCGTCGGGCATGACCTGATTGGCGGGGGTGGGCCCGCGACGTTCTGCGAAGCGGCTCTGCCGCTCCGGACGGTCCTGGCGCTCGGTCGTGTCGCGTCCGATGCGGCCCATCATGTGGGCCAGGTCCAGGAACTCGTCGGCCTGGCGCCTGAGCTCGTCGGCGATCATCGGCGGCTGCGTCGTGATGGTCGACACCACGGACACGCGGACGCCGCGGCGCTGCACGGCCTCCACCAGCGACCGGAAGTCGCCATCGCCGGAGAACAGCACCATGTGGTCGAGGTGCTCGGCCATCTCCATCGCGTCGACCGCGAGTTCGATGTCCATATTTCCCTTGACCTTGCGCCGCCCCGACGAGTCGGTGAATTCCTTGGCGGCCTTGGTGACGACCTTGTAGCCGTTATAGTCGAGCCAATCGATCAGCGGGCGGATCGACGAGTATTCCTGATCTTCGATCAAAGCGGTATAATAGAATGCCCGGACCAGCCGTCCCTTCCCCTGGTAGTCTCGCAATAGTCGACGGTAGTCTATATCGAACCCGACCGATTTTGCGGTCGCATAAAGGTTCGCTCCGTCTATGAACAGAGCGGTTCTTTCATTCTCGTACATGTCGTGTTTTGCTCAAATGAGTTTCGCGGGCTCGATGAACATTGGCGTCGATCGCAGCGAGCGTGGGTGTCAAGAGGCTGTCGTAAACGAGGCCGGGCCGCGGGGCAATTACGTCGTGCATTCGTGGTGAGTTACAGCGTGGCGGTGTCGTCGATGTCGCAGGATCGAAACCGACCCGATTCTAACTCTGCACAATCCCAACGTGTTCCGCCGCGCGAGTTTACCGAGATCGGCGGATGTCGGGGCTGTTGCCGTCATGTCGACGCAGCATAGTCCGTCCAAAGGCGGCGTAACTTTGTTCGCTCCGCGAACCCTGCGTCCCCCGCCTTGCGGCGAAAGGGCGCGAGGTGCTAGAGCCCTGGCAATCACCTGATCTTTCTCACCTGGAAGGAACTGCAATGGCACGCGTCACGGTTGAGGACTGCGTCGACAAGATCGAGAACCGGTTCGACCTCGTATTGCTCGCGAGCCATCGCGCCCGGATGATCTCGTCGGGAGCCGCGATCGCGGTTGCGCGCGACAACGACAAGAACCCCGTCGTGGCGCTGCGCGAGATCGCCGACTCGCGGTTCGCCCCGGAGGACATGAAGGAAGACCTGATCCATTCCCTTCAGAAGCACGTGGAGGTGGACGAGCCGGAGGCGGAGGTGGTGCCGAGCCTCACCGCGCCCGCGACGACGAGCGATGCGGTGGGCGATATCCAGTTCGACCGCATGACGGAGGAAGAACTTCTCCGCGGCCTGGAAGGCCTGGTGCCGCCGGCTGAAACCGAAGACGACGGGGAATAGTCGAGCGGTCCGGGCGGACCTGTCCGGAGCGGGACATTTCCGCCGCTCGTCCTTGCGTCGTGCCGAGGGGACACCGATAGTACGACGATGACCCTGGCCGTTGTCGCCCCGAAGCGTTCGGGCCCTGCCAAGATGATGCGGCAGTACGAACTCGTCGACCGCGTGCGGAGCTACAACCCGAACGCGGACGAAGACCTGCTCAACCGGGCCTACGTCTACGCCATGAAGGCGCACGGGGCCCAGAAGCGGGCCTCCGGCGACCCCTATTTCACGCACCCGCTCGAAGTCGCCGCCATCCTGACCGACCTCAAGCTCGACGACGCCACCATCGTGGCGGCCGTCCTGCACGACACGATCGAGGACACGGCCTCCACGCGGGAGGAGATCGACGGGCTGTTCGGCCCCGAGATCGGCGCGCTCGTCGAGGGTCTCACCAAGATCAAGAAGCTGGACCTCGTGTCCAAGCGCGCCCAGCAGGCGGAGAACTTCCGCAAGCTGCTGCTCGCGGTGGCGGACGACGTCCGCGTGCTGCTCGTCAAGTTGGCCGACCGGCTCCACAACCTGCGCACGCTCCACTTTGTGCCTCCCGACAAGCGCCGCCGCATCGCCGAGGAGACCCTCGACATCTACGCGCCGCTCGCGGGCCGCATGGGCATGCAGGACATGCGCGAGGAGTTTGAGGATCTGTGCTTCGCGCAGCTCATGCCCGACGCGCACGCCACGATCGAAGCTCGGCTCCGCCAGATGCGGGCGCGCAATGGCCGTCTGATCGAGACCATCGAGCACGAGGTGTCGGAGCGGCTGGCGGCGCGCGGCATCGGGGCCGAGGTCAGGGGGCGCCAGAAGGCACCCTACTCCATCTGGCGCAAGATGGAGAAGAAGGCGCTCGCCTTCGAGCAGTTGTCGGACATCTTCGGGTTCCGCGTCATCCTCGGGTCGACCGACGAGTGCTACCGCGCGCTGGGCCTCGTCCACACCCGCTGGCCCAGCGTGCCCGGCCGCTTCAAGGACTATATCTCCACCCCCAAGCAGAACGACTACCGCTCGCTCCACACCACCGTGGTGGGACCGGGACGCCAGCGGGTGGAATTGCAGTTCCGCACGCGCGAGATGGACGACGTGGCCGACAACGGCATCGCGGGACACGCCCTCTATAAGGACGGGCGCACGCTCGACCTGAAGGTGCTGGCCAACGAGAGCCGCGCCTACCACTGGCTGCGCCGCACCATCGAGCTGCTGGCCGAGGGTGACAGCTCGGAGGAGTTCCTGGAGCATACCAAGCTCGAATTGTTCCACGACCAGGTGTTCTGCTTCACGCCCAAGGGCAGTCTGATCGCGCTTCCCAAGAGCGCCACCGCCATCGACTTCGCCTACGCGGTCCATACCGACGTGGGGGATCAGGCGGTGGGGGCCAAGATCGACGGCCGGATCGCCCCCCTCATCTCCGAGCTGCACAACGGTTGCGAGGTCGAGATCGTCACGGCCAAGGGCCAGGTGCCGCCGGCCGCCTGGGAGACGATCGCGGTCACGGGCAAGGCGCGGGCCGCCATTCGGCGGGCGACCCGCAGTGCCGTGCGGGCCCAATATGCCGGTCTCGGACGGCAGATCGTGGCGCGCGCCTTCGAGCGGGCCGGGCGGAGCCTGAACGAGGACAAGTTACGCGCGGCGCTGCCCAGGCTCGCGCGCCTGTCCGTCGAGGACGCGTTCGCGGCGGTAGGCCGCGGCGAGATGGCGTCGATCGATATCGTGAAGGCCGTCCATCCCGAACTCAACGTGGAGCGCAAGGCGGGTGCGCCTCCCGACAAGGGCGAGGGTGGCTGGTTCGGCCTGAGCAAGGCCGAGAACCTCCGCTTCAAGATCCCCGAATCGGCGCCGGGCTCCATCCCGATCCGCGGGCTGACGGGCAACCTGCCCGTGCGCTTCGCCCCCAACGGAGGAGCCGTGCCGGGCGACCGGATCGTCGGCATCCTGACCCCCGGCGAAGGGATCATCGTCTACCCGATCCAGTCGCCCGCGCTCATGGCCTTCGACGACAAGCCCGACCTGTGGCTCGACGTGCGCTGGGACATCGAGACCGACCGCAAGGAGCTGTTCCCGGCCCAGGTGCAGGTCACGGCGGTGAACGAGCCCGGCTGTCTCGCGGCGGTGACGGGGGCCGTGGGTGACCAGGGCGCCAATATCGACGACATCCGCATGCTGTCCCGCTCGCAGGACTTCCGCACCATGCTGATCGACCTCGAAGTGTGGGACCTCAAGCAGCTGAATGCGGTGATCGCCAGCGTGCGGGCGCAGCCCGTCGTGTCGCATATCGAGCGGGTGAACGGATGAGGAAGGCAGGGCGATGACCGAGGACGAGGTTTTGGACGAGTTCCGGGCCGCGGGTGCCCTGCTTGAGGGCCACTTCATCCTGTCGTCGGGTCTGCGGAGCTCCGTGTTCCTGCAGAAGGTGTTCATCTTCCAGGACCCCGTCCGGACCGCGCGGCTCTGCGCCGCGCTGGCCGAGAAGGTGCGGGCCCGGTTCGGGACGATCGACGTGGTGGTGTCGCCCGCGGTCGGAGGGATCGTACCGGGCTACGAGACCGCGCGGCACCTGGGCGCGAAGGCGATCTTCGTGGAACGGGAGAACGGTGCCTTCGCGCTGCGCCGCGGCTTCGCGATTCCGGAGGGCGCGCGCGTGCTGATGGTGGAGGACATCATCACCACGGGGCTGTCGTCGCGCGAGTGCCTCGCCGCCATCGCGGGTCATCCGGGAACGCTGGTGGGGGCCGCCTGCCTGATCGACCGCTCGGGCGGCCGGGCCGAGATCGGCGTGGACCTGGTGGCGCTCGCGACGCTCGATATCCCCAACTACGAACCCGACGCCCTGCCGCCGGACCTCGCCGCCATCCCGCCCGTCAAGCCGGGCAGCCGCACCCCGTCGGTGGCGCCGTGAGCTTTCCGCGCCTCGGCGTCAACATCGATCACGTCGCCACCGTCCGCAATGCGCGAGGCGGGGTGCTCCCCGACCCGGTGCGTGCGGCCCTGCTCGCCGCGCAGGCCGGGTGCGACGGCATAACGGCGCACCTGCGCGAGGACCGCCGCCACATCCGCGACGCCGACATCGCGGCGCTCAAGCGCGAGCTTCCCGTCCCGCTCAACCTCGAGATGGCCGCCACCGACGCCATGGTGCGGATCGCCCTCGCGGTTCAGCCGCATGCCGCCTGCCTGGTGCCGGAGAAGCGGGAGGAGCGTACCACGGAGGGCGGGCTCGACGTGGTGCGCGGGCTGGCGGTTCTGAGGCCTGTGGTGCGCGACCTGGTCGCCGCCGGCATCCGCGTGTCGCTCTTCATCGAGCCCGCGCCCGCGGCGCTCGACGCCGCCCGCGACCTCGGCGCACCGGTCGTCGAACTGCACACCGGCCGCTGGTGCGACCTGCTCGCGGCGGGCGAGGCCGCGGAAGCCGCGCGCGAGTTCGGGCGATTGCGGGCCGCGGCCGAGCAGGCGGTGTCGTTGGGCCTCGAATGCCACGCGGGCCATGGCCTCGACTACGCCAGCGCGCGAACCATCGCGGCGCTTCCGCAGGTCGCCGAACTCAACATCGGACATTTCCTGATCGGCGAAGCGATGTTCGCCGGTCTTCCCGAGGCGATCCGCACCATGCGGGCCGCGATGCTCGAGGGCCGCGCGGGAGCCGCTTCGTGATCATCGGGCTCGGCAGCGACCTGTGCGACATCCGTCGCATCGAGAAGACGCTCGACTCGTTCGGCGACCGCTTCGTGGACCGCTGCTTCACCCCGGTCGAGCGCGCCAAGAGCGAACGCCGGGCCGGGCGGGCCGCCTCCTACGCCAAGCGGTTCGCCGCCAAGGAGGCCTGCGCCAAGGCGCTCGGCACGGGGCTCAACCTCGGCGTGTTCTGGCGCGACATGGGCGTCGTCAACCTGCCCACCGGCCAGCCGACCTTGCACCTCACGGGCGGCGCGGCCGAGCGCCTCCGCGCCCTGACGCCACCCGGCCACGCGGCCGTGATCCACCTGACCCTGACGGACGAATATCCTCTCGCCCAGGCCCACGTGCTGATCGAGGCCCGGCCGGCGGGCACCGCGTGAACGCGCGGCCACGGTTCTGTCACGCTCTTGGCGTGTTGCTGGCGGACCGCTATAGCGGACGGCCCGGACCCGAACCCACCCGGGCCTGCGTAACGACCGCCGCGGCGCGTGGTCGTGAGCCAGTTGGAACCCCTCGATGACGCAACCGATGAGCATGAAGCCGGCCGATCTCGGACGAGCCGCCAAGAAGTCGCAGGACGGCGGCATCGTCGAGCTCGTCAAGCTCGTGGTTCAGACGGTCGTCATCGTGGTGGTGATCCGCAGCTTCCTGGTTCAACCGTTCAATATCCCGTCCGGCTCCCTCATCCCGACGCTCGACATCGGCGACTACCTGTTCGTCTCGAAATATTCCTACGGCTTCTCGAAATATTCCTTTCCCTTCAACCCCGACCTGTTCTCCGGCCGCATCTGGGGCACGCCGCCCAAGCGCGGCGACGTCGCGGTGTTCAAGTTCCCCAAGGACACGTCGAAGGACTACATCAAGCGGGTGATCGGCCTGCCCGGTGACCACATCCAGCTCAAGGACGCCCGCCTCTACATCAACGGCGAGGAGGTGCCGCGCGAGGAGACCACCAAGGTCAAGACCCGCGACCAGTTCGGCCAGGACGTCGAGGTGCCGACCTACATCGAGACCCTGCCGGGCGGGGTGAAGCACCGCATCATCCAGCTCAACGGCGACAACGGCTTCTATTCCAACACGCCGGTCTACACAGTCCCGCCCGATAACTACTTCATGATGGGCGACAACCGCGACAACTCCACCGATTCCCGCGTGTCGCCCGACCAGGACGGGGTGGGCTACGTGCCCTTCGAGAATTTCGTGGGCCGGGCCGAGCTGATCTTCTTCTCCGTCGACAGCGACGGGCCGCTCTGGCAGTTCTGGCGGCCGATGCACGTGCGGTGGGACCGCCTGTTCAAGCCGGTGCGATGAGGGCGAGCAGGGCGGTCGGGGACCTGTCCGGACTCCAGGACCGGATCGGCCACACCTTCCGGGATGCGGGCCTGCTGGTCACCGCCCTGACCCACATGAGCTTCGCGCCGTCCGAACCCCGGATCGGCTCCTACCAGCGCTTCGAGTTCCTCGGCGACCGCGTGCTCGGACTCGTCGTCTCGGCCATGCTGGTGGAAGCCTTCCCGCAGGCCGAGGAAGGGGAGCTGTCGCGCCGCTTGGCCGGGCTCGTGCGCAAGGAAACCTGCGCCGACGTGGCGGCCGAGTGGGGTGTCTCGGGTGCGGTCAGGCTCGGCGACAGCGAGGCCGCGAACGGCGACGCCGGCAAGCCCGCCATCCTGGGCGACGTGTGCGAGGCGATCGTCGGGGCCGTGTTCACCGACGGTGGCTTCGAGGCCGCCCGCGGCATCGTCCGTCCCGTGTGGACGCCGCGCATGCTGGCGCCGTCCCGGCCCCTGCGCGATCCCAAGACCGCCTTGCAGGAATGGGCGCAGGGCCTCGGACGAGCCGCGCCCCTGTACCGCGAGGTGTCGCGGGACGGCCCGGCGCACGCGCCGTATTTCACCGTCGCCGTGGACCTCGCGGGCTTCTCGGTCGAGTGCGGGAGCGGACCGTCCAAGCGGGCCGCCGAGCAGGCCGCGGCCGAGGCCTTCATGGGGCGCGAGGGGATTACTAGCGCCCTCGACCGGATGCGGAGCTGAGCCTTGGACGACGCGCTTTTACCGGTGTCCGCGCCCACCCGCTGCGGTTTCGTGGCGCTGATCGGCGCGCCCAACGCCGGCAAATCCACGCTCATCAACGCGCTCGTCGGCACCAAGGTGTCGATCGTGTCGCGCAAGGTGCAGACCACGCGCATGCTGGTGCGCGGCATTCTGCTCGAGGGCGGAGCCCAGGTCATCCTGGTGGACACGCCGGGCATCTTCGCGCCCAAGCGACGGCTCGACCGGGCGATGGTGACGGCCGCCTGGGGTGGGGCAGGGGACGCGGACGCCGTGGCGCTGCTGGTCGATGTCCGCAAGGGCCTGAGCGAGGAGAACGAGGCCATCCTGGACAAGCTCGCCGCCGTGCGGCGGCGCAGGGTGCTGATCCTCAACAAGATCGACACGCTGGACACCGGCAAACTGCTGGAACTGACCGCCACATTCAACACGCGCCTGCCCTTCGACGAGACCTTCATGATCTCGGCGCTGCGCGGGCACGGCCTGGGCAAGCTGCGGGAGAAGCTCGCGGGCTTCATGCCCGAAGGGCCCTGGCTCTACCCGGAAGACCAGGTCTCGGACGCGCCGCTCCGCCAGTTCGCGGCCGAGATCACCCGCGAGAAGATGTTCGAGCGCCTGCACGACGAACTGCCCTACCAGACCACCGTCGAGACGGAGGCCTGGAAGGACATGCCGGACGGCTCCGCCCGCATCGAGCAGACCATCTACGTCACCCGCGACAGCCACAAGAAGATCGTCATCGGCGACGGCGGCCGCACGGTGAAGGCGATCGGTACGGCCGCGCGGGTCGACATCGCGGAAGCGGCCGAGAAACCGATCCACCTCTTCCTGTTCGTCAAGGTGAGGGAGAACTGGGGTGACGACCCCGAGCGCTACCGCGAGATGGGGCTGGAGTTCCCCAAGGGGTGAAGGCCGTGTCGTCCCGGACGGAGCGGTAGCGGAGATCCGGGACCCACTCGCGTGAGGCATGGGTCCCGGTTCGGCAGCGTCCCACTCCGAACGACTGTCGGGATCAGAGGTGGTTTTCCAGCGTCGTCTTCGCGTCGGCATGGCGGCGCGGGGGAGCGGCGAAATCGACGCTGGGCGGTGGCGGCGGAGCCGACGCGCAGGCGGTCAGGGTCAGGGCCGCGACGGCGAGGGCGGCGCGGCGGATCAGCTTGGGCATCGGGATGGAACTTTCATCGAAGGAATGGACGGCGGGCCGCCGACGTCGCACATGCGGCTGCAGTGCTTGCCGTCCCGTTACCGCACCCAACAGGTTTTCGCCATGACCCCCGCCGCCCGGCTTTCGGCCGCCATCGACGTCCTGTCCGTCATTGAGGCGCAACGCCGTCCCGCCGCGGAATGCCTCAAGGAGTGGGGGATCACCCACCGCTTCGCGGGTTCGAAGGACCGTGCCGCCCTCGCGAGCCTGGTCTACGACGCGCTGCGTGTGCGCGCTTCAGCCTCCTGGATCATGGGCGAGGATACGCCCCGCGCCATCCTGTTCGGCATGCTGCGCGAGGTTCGCGGCCTCGATCCCGACGCTCTCGCGTCGTTGGCCAACGGCGAAGGCTACGCGCCCACGGCGCTGACCGAAGCCGAGCGGCACGCTTTCGCGGGTGGCTCTCTCGACGGCGCTCCGGACCACGTGCGCGGCGACTATCCCGAGTGGCTGGCCCGGTCCTTCGCCGCGGCCTTCGGCGCGGAGGCCGCCCCGGAGGGCAGGGCGCTCGCGGCCCGGGCGCCGCTCGACCTGCGCGCGAATACGCTGAAGGCCGGCCGCGACAAGGCGCTCCGCGCCTTGAAACATTTGGGCGCTGAACCCAGCCCCCGCGCGCCCGACGGCATCCGCGTGCCGCTGGGCCAGGACGGCCGTGCGCCCGCGCTCACTGCCGAGCCCGCCTACCTCAAGGGCCACGTCGAGATCCAGGACGAGGGATCGCAGCTCGTCACCCGACTCAGCGGCGCGCGGGCCGGGCAGCAGGTGCTCGACCTGTGCGCTGGCGGCGGCGGCAAGAGCCTCGCGCTGGCGGCGCAGATGGGTAACAAGGGTCAGATCTACGCGGCGGACGAGGCTGCCCATCGGCTCGCCCCCATCCACGAGCGCATCGCGCGGGCGGATGCCCGCAATATCCAGGTCCGCACGCCGCGGCGCGGGCAGGACGTGCTCGCCGACCTCGACGGCCGCTGCGACCTCGTGCTGGTGGACGCGCCCTGCAGCGGCACTGGCACATGGCGCCGCCATCCCGACGCCAAGTGGCGCATGCGGCCCGGCGCGCTCGACGAACGGTGCAAGGACCAGGACGCGGTGCTCCAGGAGGCCTGCCGCTTCCTCAAGCCGGGCGGCTGCCTCGTCTACGTCACCTGCTCCGTGCTGCGTGAGGAGAACGAGGATCGGGTTGCGGCGCTGCTCGACGCCCATCCCGACCTGCTGCCGCTCGACGCCGGCCGCATGGCGCGCGACGCCGACCTGCCCGACCTCGCCGACCGCGCGTCCGCGTTCGGGCCGGGGTTGCGGCTCACGCCGCGCACGACGGGCACGGACGGGTTCTACGTGGCGGCCCTGCTCAAGCAATAGAGGTCGGGGTAGGGCCTGGATGCTGGCCGGGGTCGGGCAACTCTGGTTTCCGAGCGTTTCCGTTGACTTCGCGGACCCCTCACTCCTATAAGCCGCAGCTTGATCGAACCGGCGTGGCCGTTCGGCGACGCGCGTTCGCGTGCCCGTCCGGCCTCCGGTCAATCTCATCGGCACGGCCGCACGCGGCCCAAGGCACAAGCGGACCGGAGTAGTTGACGTGAAGAGGACCTATCAGCCCAGCAAGCTCGTGCGGAAGCGCCGGCATGGTTTCCGCGCCCGCATGGAGACGGTGGGTGGTCGCAGGGTGATCGCGGCGCGGCGCGCGCGTGGCCGCAAGAAGCTGTCGGCCTGAGCGAACCCTGAGCCATGGCCGGTGCCGGGTCTGATCCCGAGGGCATCGGCCCGAAACCCGCGCGTTTGAAGCGCCGGAGCGAGTTCCTGGCCGTGGCGCGGGGCACCCGCGTCCACGTCGCACCCTTCACGATCCAGGCGCGCAAGCGGGAAGGCGAGACGCTGCTCCCCGTCTCCCGCGTCGGCCTGACGGTCACCAAGAAGACGGGCAACGCGGTCGAGCGCAACCGGATCCGACGCCGGCTCCGCGAGGCGCTGAAGCGCGCGGAGGCGCTTTCAACCGAGCCCGACACCGACTATGTAGTGGTCGCGCGCCGCGAGGTGCTATCGCTGCCCTTCGCGAGGTTGGCGGACGACCTCGATGCGGCGCTGCGCCGGGCCGGAGCGCAGGTGCGCCGGCCGCGCGGAACGGGCAAGCCGACGCGCCAACCCGAACCGTGAGCATGCCTCCCGTGTCGAGCCGAATAGACCCCCTTCCGAGCCCGAGAGGCTTCGTGTCCGCGCCATGACCGACAACAAGAACTTCTATCTCGCGATCGCCCTGTCGATCCTGGTGATCCTGGGTTGGAACTACTTCTACGGCCTGCCGCAGATGCAGCGGGCACGACAGGCCCAGGCGCAATTGCAGTCGCAGGCTGCAACGCCGCAGCCCGACGCGGGCCCCGCCGTCTCGGGCGTGACCGGTGCCGCCACGCCACCCGCGACCCCCGCCACGACACCCGGCGCCGTCGCACCCGAAACCGTGACCTCCCGCACCGACGCGCTCGCCTCCAGCCCGCGTGTCGCGCTCGACACGCCGAGCCTGTCCGGCTCGATCGATCTCAAGGGCGGGCGGATCGACGACGTTTCGCTGAAGAACTATCGCCAGACGACCGACCCCAACAGCCCGATCATCGAACTGCTGTCGCCGTCGGGCTCGCCGCATCCCTTCTACGCCGAGATCGGCTACGTGGGCGCTTCGGGGGGCAACCTCGCGCTTCCCGGCGCCGACACGCTCTGGACCGCCGACGGCGACCGCCTGACGGACACCAAGCCGCTGACGCTCACCTATGACAACGGCCAGGGCCTGAAGTTCAGCCGCACGATCGCGGTGGACGACCACTTCATGTTCACCGTGAAGGACAGCGTCGAGAACACGGGCTCCTCCACAGCGACGCTCTATCCCTACGCGCTCGTGTCGCGGCACGGGAAGCCGGAGGTGTCGAACTACGCGGTGCTCCACGAGGGGCTGATCGGCGTCGTGGGCGACAGCCGCGTGCAGGAGATCAAGTACGACGCCATGGCCAAGGAGGGCCGGCGGCAGCTCGACGGTACGGGCGGCTGGATCGGCATTACCGACAAGTACTGGGCCGCGGCCGTCGTGCCCGATCAGTCCGCCGCCTACAAGGGCACGTTCCAGGCCTTCGGCACGCAGGAACCGCGCCGCTACCAGACCGACGCCTTCGAGGACGCCAAGCAGGTGGCGCCCGGCCAGACGGTCGAGACCACCACCCGCGTCTTCGCGGGGGCCAAGGAAAACAACCTGATCGACACCTATCAGGCCGACTACAAGATCAAGAGCTTTGACCTGCTGATCGACTGGGGCTGGTTCTACTTCATCACCAAGCCGCTCTTCAAGGTTCTCGATTTCTTCTACAAGCTGACGGGTAATTTCGGCATCGCGATCCTGATCGTGACGGTGCTGATCAAGGGATTGTTCTTCCCCCTCGCCAACCGCAGCTACCTGTCCATGGCCAAGATGAAGAACGTCCAGCCGCAACTGGCCGCCATCAAGGAGCGCTTCCCGGACGACAAGCAGAAGCAGCAGGAAGCCACGATGGAGATCTACAAGCGCGACAAGATCAATCCCGTGGCGGGCTGCCTGCCCATGGTGATCCAGATCCCCGTCTTCTTCGCGCTCTACAAGGTCATCTTCATCACGATCGAGATGCGGCAGGCTCCCTTCTTCGGCTGGATCAAGGACCTGTCGTCGCCCGACCCCACCTCCTTCGTGAACCTGTTCGGGCTGCTGCCCTTCACGCCGCCGCACGCGCTCCTGATCGGCGTATGGCCGCTCATCATGGGCGTGTCGATGTTCATGCAGATGAAGATGAACCCGGAGCCGCCGGACCCGGTCCAGAAGACCATGTTCACCTACATGCCGCTGATCTTCACCTATATGCTGAGTTCTTTCCCATCGGGGCTCGTCATCTACTGGACGTGGAACAACACGCTCTCCGTGCTCCAGCAGTACGTCATCCTGAAGCGGTCCGGCGGCAAGGTCGAGCTTTGGAACAACCTGTCGGGCATGTTCAAGCGGGCCTGATGATGACCGACGCGGATGTCGACGACGAGGCCGCCCTGTTCGAAGAAGGGCGGCTGCTGTTCGCGGGCCCTTGCGACTTCGTGCACGGCGCCGCCACGCTCAGCGTCCTGCCACCGCTGAGCGTGCCGGAGATCGCCTTCGCGGGCCGCTCCAACGTCGGCAAGTCGTCCCTGGTGAACGCGCTCACCAATCGCAAAACGCTGGCCCGCACCTCCAACACGCCCGGCCGCACCCAGCAGCTCAACTTCTTCGCGCTCGGCGAGCGCCTGCGGCTGGTCGACATGCCGGGCTACGGCTACGCGGCGGTCAGCAAGGCCACCATCGCGTCCTGGGGTGAGCTGGTGGGCGGCTTCCTGCGCGGCCGGGTGACGCTGCTGCGGGTCTACCTGCTGGTCGACGGGCGGCACGGCCTGAAGCCGAGCGACGGCGAGACCATGGACCTGCTCGACCGCTCGGCCACCTCCTACGCGGTGGTGCTGACGAAGGGCGATGAGGTCAAGAAGGGCGAGAGGGCAGGGCGGGTCGCCGAGACGGAAGCCGCGCTCGCCCGGCGTCCCGCAGCCTTTCCCCGCGTGCTGCTCACCTCGGCCGAAAGCGGCGAGGGGATTCCCGAGCTGCGCGCCGCCGTGACGCGGCTCTTGCGCGAGCGGTCCGCCTGACGCATGCAGGCGCCGCGCCAAGAGTCTCCACCCGATCGGACCGCCGCATGACCGAACACCGCAGGGGCAGCCCCGAGGAGCAGGCCGAGATCCTCATGCAGGCGCTGCCCCACATGCTGCGCTACGACGAGGCGATCGTGGTCGTGAAATACGGCGGCCACGCCATGGGGGACGAGGCCGTGGCGCGCGACTTCGCGCGCGACATGGTGCTGCTCGAACAATCGGGCGTGAACCCGGTGGTGGTGCACGGCGGTGGCCCGCAGATCGGCGCCATGCTCAAGAAGCTCGGCATCGCGTCGCACTTCTCCGGCGGTCTGCGCGTCACCGACAGCGCCACGATCGAGGTCGTCGAGATGGTGCTGTGCGGCTCCATCAACAAGCAGATCGTGGGCTTCATCAACGCCGAGGGCGGGCGGGCCATCGGCCTGTGCGGCAAGGACGGCAGCATGGTGACGGCGCGCAAGCTGGAGCGCACGCACGTCGATCCGCAGACCCATCACGAGGACGTCGTCGACCTCGGTTTCGTGGGCGAGCCCGACCGGATCGATACGACCGTGCTGACCCAGGTGCTCGGCCGCGAGCTGATCCCCGTGCTGGCCCCCGTGGCCCAGGGCGCGGACGGTGACACCTACAACGTCAACGCCGACACGTTCGCGGGAGCCATCGCGGGGGCGCTGGGCGCCAAGCGCCTCCTGTTCCTCACTGACGTGCCGGGGGTGCTCGACCGCGACAAGCGCATCATCAAGGAGCTGAAGGTCGACGACATCCGCCGCTTGATCGCCGACGGCACGATCACGGGCGGCATGATCCCCAAGGTGGAAACCTGCATCTACGCGCTGGAGCAGGGCGTCGAGGGCGTCGTGATCCTCGACGGCAAGGTGCCGCACGCGGTCCTCCTGGAACTCCTGACCGACCACGGCGCGGGAACGCTGATCACCCGGTGAGCGAGGTCGAGCAGGCGATCCACCCGGCGGGGGACGAGTCCGTGGCCGACCTGCCCGGCCCGGTCCCCGGGCTTGACCGCGCGCGGGCCCGCTTCGCGCGGGTCGACACCTGGGTGTTCGACCTCGACAACACGCTCTACCCGCACGACAGCGACCTGTGGCCGCAGATCGACGCGCGCATCAGCCAGTATCTGGCGGACCTGACGGGGCTCGACGGGCTGTCGGCCCGCGCGCTGCAGAAGTTCTACTACCGCCGCTACGGCACCACGCTGCACGGCCTGATGGCCGACCACGTGATCGACCACGGCGCCTTCCTGGAGTTCGTGCACGACATCGACCGCACGAGCCTCGCCCCCAACCCGGACCTGGCCCGGGCCATCGCGCGCCTGCCGGGCCGCAAGCTGGTGCTCACCAACGGTTCTCGCGACCACGCGCTGCGCACGGCCGAGCAACTCGGCCTGGGGACCGCCTTCGAGGACGTGTTCGACATCGTGGCGGCCGACCTCACCCCGAAGCCGGATCCCGCCACCTACGCCCGCTTCTTCGACCGCCACGGTGTCGACCCCGCGCGGTCCGCGATGGTCGAGGACCTCGCCCGCAACCTGATCGTGCCGCATGCGCGGGGCATGGCGACGGTGCTGGTCATTCCGAAGAGGGTACAGCCCGACGGTCGCGAGCCGTGGGAGCAATCCGGAGCCACGGACGCGCACGTCGACTTCGTGACGGATGACCTCGCCCGCTTCCTGGTCGACCTCGTCCCTTTCTGATCGGGTACATGCCGTTCGGCAGGCCGACCTTGGCTTTCGAATCGCGCTTCCTCGCTGGCGTATCGTCCGGTGAAGAACTCTCCGGAACGCACCGGTCCCCTCGACGGTGGCGATGCCGCCGCCCTCCCGCCGAGAACCGCTCACCGGCCACCTGACCTGGCTGCACGGCTCTGCGCGGCAGCCTGCCAGGTTGATACCGAACCCTCATGTACGTAAGATCGCACGCGACCGGCGGACGCGCCGCGGTGGGGCGTAGCCAAGTGGTAAGGCAGCGGATTTTGATTCCGCCATCCCCTGGTTCGAATCCAGGCGCCCCAGCCAGTCCTCAGCCAAAAGTCGGATGAAGCTAGCGTATCTCGGTCAACGGGGCCCGAGGCACGCAGCTATGGACACCGGACTTGGTGCCCCAGCCACCCCAGGTCGACCAAACGTTCGACGGAAGAAGGACATCACCTATGACGAGCCAACGCATCGACGTTCACTGCCACATGATCCCGCCGTTCTGGGCCAAGGAGCTGGCTGGCAAGGTCGGCGAGCCCGCGTGGGGAACCCCGGACTGGTCGCCGGACTCAGCTCTCGCCCTGATGGACCGGCTCGGCATCGCGACGCAGATCCTGTCGCTGTCGTCGCCCGCCCTGCTCGGCTGGGAAGGCGAGGCCCGCACCGCCATGGGTCGCCGGGTCAACGACTACGGCGCCGAACTCGCCAAGGCGCATCCCCACCGCTTCGGCTTCTTCGCCACGCTGCCGTTGCCCGACGTCGAGGGCGCGATCGCCGAGATGGACCGCGCCCTCGACCACCTCGGGGCCGACGGCGTGGTGCTCTTGAGCAATTACCACGGCGTCTACCTGGGTGACCCGACCTTCGCCCCCCTGTGGGACGCCATGGAGCGGCGCGGCACGGTGCTCTACATTCATCCGGGCGAGCCGAAGATCGATCCGATCCCCGGCACCCCGGCCCCCGTCGTCGACTTCGTCATGGACACAACGCGGATGGCCGTCGACATGGTCGCCAAGGGGGTGATGGAGCGCTACCCGTCGGTGAAGGTGATCCTGTCGCACGCGGGCGGCTTCCTCCCCTACGCGGCCGCGCGCTTCAAGGTGCTGCTGCACGCCTTCGTGACGAAGGACAGGCCGGAGGAGGCGCTGCTCCGCGACATGAAGGCCTTCTACCTCGACACGGCGCTGTCCACGCCAACGGGCCTGCCCAGCCTGATGGCCTTCGCGGAGCCGGACCACGTGCTGTTCGGGACCGACAACCCCTACGTGTCGCCCGACGGGCTGGCGACGTTTACGCGCGAGCTCGACGTCTATGACGGCTTCGCGCCGGGTCGACTGGAGGCGATCAACCGGGTCAACGCGGAAAAGCTGTTCCCCCGGATGCGACGGCCGGCTTGACCTAGCTTCGACCCCGAACGGGGAAAAGTTGAAGGAGGTCTACTCTCATTTGTGAAGATCCGGTCGTGAAGAGTGGGTGGAGGGGCAATGCTTCAGCCCTTGCCGACTCGGTGCAGGCCGGAGGGCAACCGCCGCCCACCGTCCTAAAATGCGGCTTGCTGCGGCTCGCGCCCTGAGCCACCATCGGTCAAAACACGATGGGGAGGACGGGCGATGAAGACCCTCAAGGGGCCGGGCCTCTTTCTGGCGCAGTTCGCGGGTGAAACCCCGCCCTTCGACACGCTCGACGGCCTGGCGGGCTGGGCGGCGGGCCTCGGCTACAAGGGCGTGCAGGTCCCGACCTTCGTGCCGGGCCTGTTCGACTTGGACACGGCCGCCGAGAGCCAGACCTATTGCGACGAGGTCAAGGGCAGGCTCCTGACGCACGGCGTGGCGATCACCGAGCTCTCGACCCACCTGCAAGGGCAACTCGTCGCCACGCACCCCGCCTACGACGCCGTCTACGACGGTTTCGCGCCAGAGGCGGTGCGGGGTAAGGCCCAGGCGCGGCGGGACTGGGCCGCGGATCAGGTCAAGAAGGCCGCGAGGGCGTCGGGTCGGCTCGGTCTCACCGCCCACGCGACCTTCTCCGGCGCGCTCGCCTGGCCCTTCGTCTATCCCTGGCCGCAGCGGCCCGCGGGCCTGATCGAGGAGGCCTTCGCCGAACTCGCCCGGCGCTGGCGCCCCATCCTCGACGCCTTCGCGGAGCACGGGGTGGACGCCTGCTTCGAGCTGCATCCCGGCGAGGACCTGTTCGACGGCGCCACGTTCGAGCGCTTCCTCGACGCCGTGGACGGCCACCCGCGCGCCACCATCCTCTACGACCCCAGCCACTTCGTGCTGCAGCAGCTCGACTACCTGGCGTTCATCGACATCTACAAGGACCGCATCCGCGCCTTTCACGTGAAGGACGCGGAGTTCAACCCCACCGGCCGCCAGGGCGTTTATTCCGGCTACGCGCCCTGGGTGGACCGTGCGGGCCGCTTCCGCTCGCTGGGCGACGGGCAGGTCGACTTCGGCGCGGTCTTCTCCAAGATGGCCGCCAACGATTTCGACGGCTGGGCCGTGCTGGAATGGGAATGCGCCCTCAAGGACGCGGAGGTGGGCGCGCGCGAGGGCGCGGAGTTCATCGCGGCGCACATCATCCCTGTGACCGCCAAGGCGTTCGACGACTTCGCGGGCGGCAGCACGGACCCCGCCGCCAACCGCCGCCTCCTCGGTTTCTGAGCGGAGCCGTCCATGGTCATCGAAGCAAGCGACCCCGCCCCCTCCGGCGCCCGCATCCGGCTCGGCATGGTGGGCGGCGGCCAGGGCGCCTTCATCGGCGCCGTCCACCGCATCGCGGCCAGGCTCGACGACCGGTTCGAGCTGGTGGCCGGCGCGCTTGCGGCCACGCCCGACAGGGCCCGCGCCTCGGGCCGGGAGCTCGGGCTCGCGGCCGACCGCATCTACGACACCTACGCCGCCATGGCCGAGGCCGAGGCCGCGCGGCCGGACGGCATCGAGGCGGTGGCGATCGTCACCCCCAACCACGTGCATGCCGCGGCCGCCAAAGCCTTCCTGCAGGCCGGCATCCACGTCATCTGCGACAAGCCGCTGACCACGACGCTCGCCGAGGCCCGCGCGCTCCGGCGCGCGGTGGCGGACTCGGGCAGGCTGTTCGTGCTGACCCACAACTACACGGGCTACCCGCTGATCCGGGAGGCGCGCGCCTTGGTGGCGAAGGGCCGGCTCGGCACGATCCGCCACGTGCAGGTCGAGTACGCGCAGGACTGGCTGACGGAAGCCGCCGAAGCCACCGGCTCAAAACAGGCCGAGTGGCGCACCGACCCCGCCCGCTCGGGAGCGGGGGGAGCCATCGGCGACATCGGCACGCACGCCTACAACCTCGCGAGCTTCGTGACGGGCCTGCGCCTCGACCAGGTGCTGGCCGACTTGACCAGCTTCGTGCCCGGCCGGCGGGTCGACGACAACGTCGAGGTGCTGCTGCGCTTCGCGGGCGGCGCCAAAGGCATGCTGTGGGCGAGCCAGGTCGCGGTCGGCCACGAGAACGCGCTGTCGCTGCGGGTCTACGGCGACAGGGCCGGGCTGGAATGGCACGGCGAGAACCCCAACCAGCTCTGGTTCACCGAGTTCGGCCGCCCCAAGCAACTGCTCACGCGCAACGGGGCCGGCACGGGGTCTTCGGGCCGGCGGGTGTCGCGCGTGCCGCCCGGCCACCCGGAAGGCTACCTCGAAGGTTTCGCGACGATCTACACCGAGGCCGCCGAGGCGATCGTGGCCGCCCGGACGGGCGCGGCGCCCGACGCCGCCGTGGTCTACCCGACGGTCGAGGACGGCGTGCGCGGCTTGGCGTTCATCGAGGCCTGCGTGGCGTCCTCGGCCGACGGCGGGGTTTGGACGAGGGTCGAGGATGCGTGACGCCTCGGGCGCGCCGGCCGGCGAGGGCCGGGAACCATGACGGCCACCCTCACGGAAGCGGACGCGCCGACGGACCTCGCGGACCGTGCGCCCGTGCTGGAAGCCCGCGCCCTGTGCAAGAGCTTCGGCGCGGGCGACGTGCTGTCCGAGGTGACGCTGACCCTGCGCACGGGCGAGGTTCACGCTGTCGTGGGCGAGAACGGCGCGGGCAAGTCGACCCTAATGAAGCTGCTGGCGGGCTATCTCGCGCCCACGCGGGGCACGGTCGCGCTCGACGGCCGCCCCGTGACGCTGGCGGACGCCGCCGACGCCGAACGGCGCGGGATCGTGCTGGTCCACCAGGAGATCCTGCTCGCCCCGGACCTGAGCGTCGCGCAGAACATCTTCCTGGGCCGCGAACTCAGGCGCGGCCCGTTCACCGACGACCGCGCCATGGACCGACGGGCCGCCGACCTGCTCGCGCGGCTCGGCACAGCCCTCGACCCGCGCGCCACCGTGTCGCGCGTGGGCCTCGCGCAGCGCCAGCTCGTGCAGGTCGCGCGCGCCCTCGCGCTGAAACCCCGCGCGATCATCTTCGACGAGCCGACCGCCTCGCTCACGCCGCACGAGACCGCCGTGCTACTGAACGTGATCCGCGACTTGCGGAGGCGCGGCGCCGCGGTGCTCTACATCTCGCACCGGCTGCCCGAGGTGGCCGCGGTCGCGGACCGGGTGACCGTGCTGCGGGACGGGCGGCTGATCGCCACCCGCCCGGCCTCGGGGCTTTCGCCGCTCGCCATGGCGCACCTGATGGTGGGCCGCGACATGGCGCGGCTCTTCCCGGCCCGCTCGCCCGCGCCCGAGGCCGCGCCGCTGCTGACCGTGCGGGACCTGCAGGTCCCGGGGTTCGCGGCGGACGTGTCCTTCACGCTGCGGGCGGGCGAGATCCTCGGGGTCGCGGGCCTGATCGGCGCCGGGCGCACGGAAACCTTCGAAGGGCTGGTCGGCCTGCGCCCCGCCACGGGCCGCGTCACGCTGGACGGGCACCCCGTCCGCTTCGGAAACGTACGCGACAGCCTGCGCGCGGGCCTCGCCTATCTGAGCGAGGACCGCAAGGGCAAGGGCCTGCTGCTCGGCAAGACGCTGCGCGTGAACCTGACGCTCGCGGCCCTGGAGCGCTTCTGCCGCGGCCCCTTCGTGCGGCCCGCGCGGGAGCGGGACGCGCTCGACGCGGCCGTGTCGCGCTTCGACATCCGGGCGCGCGACAAGGCGATGCTGGCGGGGCAGCTGTCGGGCGGCAACCAGCAGAAGCTGCTGCTCGGCAAGATGATGCTGCGCGACCCGCGCATCGTGATCGTCGACGAGCCCACGCGCGGCGTCGACATCGGCACCAAGGAACAGATCTACCGCGTCCTGGCCGATCTGGCGGCGCAGGGCAGGGCGGTGGTGGTGATCTCGTCCGAGATGGCGGAGCTGATCGGCCTGTGCCACCGCATCCTGGTGATGCGCGCGGGCCGGATCGTGGGCGAACTGTCGGGTGAGGCCGCGACGGAACAGGCCATCGTGGTCCTGGCGACCGGGGCCGCGCCCGCGGAGGTGGCGGCGTGACGGACGCGAGCCTGGACGCGCCGAGGGCCCGCCGCCTCCCGCGACCCGACCTCGCGACCGTCGCGCCCTTCGCGGCGCTGGCCTGCCTGCTCGCGTTCGGGGCCTTCGTGAACCCGAGCTTCCTCAGCCTCGACAACCTCGGCAACGTGCTGACCCGCTCGGCCTTCATCGCCACCGTCGGGGTGGGGGCCACCTTCGTGATCGCCTCGGGCGGCATCGACCTGTCGGTCGGCTCCATGGCGGCCTTCGTGGCGTCATGATCCTGTTCCTGAACACCGGCGCGGGCGGAGGCGGCTGGGGCACGCTGTCGCTCGCCATGCTGCTGGCGGGCGGGGTGGGGGCGCTGTGCGGCCTCGGCAACGGGCTCGTGGTCACGCTCGGGCGCATCGAGCCCTTCATCGTGACGCTCGGCACCATGGGGATCTTCCGCGCGCTGACGATCTGGCTCGCCAACGGCGGCTCGATCGCGATGAAGTCGCAGGACCTGCGGGCGCTCTATCGGCCGGCCTACTTCGGCCACGTGGGCGGCGTGCCGGTGCCGGTCCTCGTCATCCTCGCGGTCGCGGCCCTGGGAGCGCTGGTGCTCGGCAAGACCGCCTTCGGGCGGCACGCGCTCGCGGTGGGGTCGAACGCGGAGGTCGCGCGCTATTCCGGCGTTCCCGTCGCGCGGGTGCGGACGCTGGCCTACGTCATCCAAGGGCTCTGCGTCGCCGTCGCGGTGCTGGTCTACGTGCCGCGCCTGGGCGCCGCGACCGCCACCACCGGCCTGCTCTGGGAATTGCAGGCCATCACCGCCGTTGTGGTGGGCGGAACCGCGCTCCGGGGCGGGGTGGGGCGCGTGTGGGGCACCGTATGCGGCGCGCTCATCCTCGAGGTCGTGGGCAACATCATGGTGCTGTCGAGTTTCGTCAGCGAATACCTCATCGGCGCCGTGCAGGGGGCGATCATCATCGTCGCCATGCTGGTCCAGCGCTCGCTCTTACGGGGGGAGCGCGGCTGACGGCGAGGGTTACGGGCGGCGGCAGCCGTCCGAACCTCCGGGGGTGGGCCGCCCCGGTGGATCGGAAGAACGGCCCGAACGGGAGGAACGGTCATGAACAGGTTGACGATGGGGTGCGTGGGTCTCGCGGGCGTGCTGGGGGCGGGCCTGGCCCAGGCCGCGGACAGAACGGTCACGGTGGCGGTGTCGATCCCCGCCGCCGACCACGGCTGGACGGGCGGCGTGGTGTTCCAGGCCGAGCGCGCCAAGGTGCTGCTTGAAGCCCGCCACCCCGGCCTCAAGATCATCGTGAAGACCTCGCCCGACGGCGCCTCGCAGGCCAACGCGCTGGAGGACCTGACCACGCAAGGCACCGACGCGCTTGTGACGCTGCCGCAGAACTCCGACGAGCTGACCGACCCGATCCGGCAGGTGAAGGCCAAGGGCGTGTTCGTGACCGTGGTGGACCGGGCCCTGTCCGACCCCTCCATCCAGGACCTTTATGTGGCGGGCAACAATCCCGCGCTCGGCCGCGTGGCGGGCGAGTACCTGAAGGACAAGCTCGGCCAGGGCAGCGTGGCGGTGATCCGCGGCCTGCCCATCGTGATCGACGAGGAACGCCAGAAGGGCTTCGACACGGCCATCGCGGGCAGCGGCATCACAGTGCTCGCCAAGCAGTTCGGCAACTGGTCGCGCGACGACGCCTTCAAGGTCATGCAGGACTACCTGGCCAAGTTCCCCAAGATCGACGCCGTGTGGTGCCAGGACGACGACATGGCGCTGGGCGTGCTGGAAGCCATCCGGCAGTCCGGGCGCAAGGACATCAAGTTCGTCGTGGGCGGCGCCGGCATGAAGGACATGGTCAAGCGCGTGGCGGACGGCGACGCCATGGTCCCCGTGGACGTGCTCTATCCCCCGGCCATGATCGCCACCGCCATGGAACTCACCGTCGCCAACTTCTACGACCAGGTGCCCGTGCGGGGACGCTTCATCCTGGACGCCACCCTGGTCACCAAGGACAACGCCAAGGACTTCTACTACCCCGACTCGCCGTTCTGATCCGCCCGGAAGTCGCGGCCCGCACCGTGAGGAGGGCGGGTTCGCGGCCTTCGAAACGACGCTCGGAGCCGGGAGGACGATGACCCGCGGTGGAAGCGCGTTAGTGAACGCGCGGCGGCCGCCAATTTCGTCGAGTCGGCTCCACAGAGTCGGGGCTCCGACTTCAGGTTAACGACGGCCGGTTCTGCCCTTCTCCCCGGAGGGGCGAAGGGCACACCAGCCAAGCCGTGAAGATGTGTGACTCTTATAGCCGCTCGTGCGGGGTGAAGGGCATCGCTCGGCACCGATCGCGTTAACCCGAGGTCGGAGTCCTGCCCACAGGGCCGGGCTTGTGCCCGCTTGTGAGGGCTCCCGCCACCCACTAGACCCGGTCGCATGACCGACACCGCAGACGACCTGGGGTTCGCGACGGAGCGCGACCCGCGCCTGCGCCTCCTAATCCCCCTGGTCGTCGCGGTCGCGTTCCTCATGGAACAGCTCGACTCGACCATCCTGACCACGGCCATCCCCGACATCGCCCGCAGCCTCGGCACCACGCCGGTCCGCATGAACCTGGCGGTGGCGGCCTACGTCCTCACCCTCGCGGTGTTCATCCCGGTCAGCGGCTGGTTCGCCGACCGCTTCGGGGCGAGGCGCGTCTTCGTCGCGGCGCTGCTCACCTTCACCGTGGGGTCGGCGCTCTGCGGCCTGGCGGACAGCCTGGCCGAACTGGTGGCGACGCGCGCGCTCCAGGGCGTCGGCGGCGCGATGATGACGCCGGTGGGACGGCTTATCCTGCTCCGCAGCTTCCCGCGCAGCCAGCTCGTGACCGCGATGACCTACATGACCCTGCCCGCCATCGCGGGGCCGGTCATGGGGCCGCTGCTCGGCGGCGTGCTGACCACCTACGCGTCGTGGCGGTGGATCTTCTACGTCAACCTGCCGTTCGGCCTGCTCGGCATCCTGCTCGCGTTGCGTTTCATCCGGGAGGTTCGGGGTGCGCCGCCGCCCCGGTTCGACGTCCTGGGCTTCCTGATGGTCGGCGTGGGCGTGGCGCTTCTCCAGCTCGCCATGGAAAGCATCGGGCGGCCCGCGCTCTCGACCGCCGGCATCCTCGGCATCCTGGCCGTGGCCGCGGGGCTGCTCGCGGGGTTCGTGATCCACGCGCGACGGGTCGCGGCCCCCGCCGTCGACCTCGGCCTGTTCCGGTTCCGCTCCTTCGCGGTCGGGACGCTGGCGGGCGGTCTCTGTCGCGTCGCGCTGAACGGTCCGCCCTTCCTGCTTCCCCTCATGCTGCAGGTCGGCTTCGGCCTGAGTCCGGTCCTGTCCGGGTCGCTCACCTTCCTCAGCAGCCTGGGTGCCCTGCCGGTCCGGACCGTCGCGGGCCGCCTGCTGCGTGCCTTCGGGTTCGGGCGCGTGCTGGCCGGAAGCGCTGTGGCGGGGTCGGCCGTCCTGGCGGGCTTCGCGCTGATCGGGCCGGGTACGCCGCACTGGATCGTCGGCACCTACGTGTTCGCCTTCGGCCTGGTCCGCTCCACCCAGTTCATGACGTCCAACACGCTGTCCTACGCGGACCTGCCGGGGCCTCGCCTGAGCGCCGCCACGAGCCTGGGGGGCGTGCTGCAGCAGCTCACCGTGAGCTTCGGCGTGTCGCTCGGTGCCGTTCTGCTCGGCCTGGTGAGCCGTGACGGAGGTGGTCTGACGCCCGGTCGGTTCCACGCGGTCTTCCTGCTCATGGCCGTTCTCCCACTCTTCGCGCTCCCGGCTTTTTTGCGGCTGCGTCCCGAGGATGGCCAGGAGGTCAGCGGTCACCGCGGGAAGGGCAGCCGTCCATCCTCGGCCTAGCTAACCCGACAAGGCGGCGTGGAATGCGAAATACTGCAGAAACATCTCGCGCTCGCTGGTGATGTCGAGTTTGGCATAGATGCGGTGGCGGTGGTTCTTGACCGTCCCGAGCGCGATGCGGAGGCGCCGCGCGATGGCGGCGCTCGGATGGCCCGCGAGCACCAGCGCCGCGAGTTCGCGCTCGCGGATGCTCAGTTCGGGCCACAGTCCGGGCGGCAGGCGCATCGGTCCTTCCGACAGCGCCGCCGCGGGCTGTGGGCCGATCGGGTGACGGACGCCGCCCGTCGGTCCCCGGAGGCGAACGTGCAGGGCGTGCAGCGCCGCGAAGGCCGGGAAGGCGGCCTCGATCGCCGCGATCTCGGCCTGCGTGAACGTGCGATCGGCGCGGTCGAGAAAGATGCCGAGGCAGGCGCCCTCGCCGTCGGCCATTAGCACGCCGACCTCGTCGGCGATCACCGATTGCCGCAGGAACTCGGCGATGTACCGCCCGCGCTTGGCGGCCTCGTCGGTGAAGCGCCGCAGCGACACCACGCCGGGCTGCTGGTCGGCTCGCCAATGGGCGTAGAACGGGTCGTAGGCGTAGTAGACGTCGAGGTATTGGCGCACCATCGCGTCCGAATAGTGCCGGTAGGACAGGAAAACCGGCCGCTCGGTCGTCGAGTAGCGCGTGACGGTGACGACGTCGTGCGGCAGCGTCGCGGCCACGAGATCGATCAGCCGGTCGAGGTGGTGCGGCTCCCCGGTGCCCGCGATGGCGGCCGCCAGCGCGCCGATCACCCGCGTGTCCCCGTTCAGCCGATCCAGCATGAGCCCTCGCTTCCAGGCCGCCCGTGAACCGAACAAGGCGACGCACGGTCGTCCCCCGGCGCGCTCCGGTCCTCCCGCCAAGAGGGTCCCACACTGCCGTAGAACGCTCCACCGACGCAAAGCCCCCGGATTGTACCTCCCGGCACATGGCGGCGCGGCATCGGCGCTCGTAGCCTTGCCGGACTGTTCAAGGAGCGCGCGCCGCATGACCACCGAGCCTCCCATCGTGATCGGGATCGACGCCGGCGGCACCATGACGGACACGATCCTGGTCGACCGGCACGGTCACTTCAAGATCGGCAAGGCCGCCACCACGCCGCTCGACGAGGCCGAAGGCTTCCTGGCCTCGGCCGAGGACGCGGCGCAGGCCTGGGGCGTCGGTATGCGCGACCTGTTCAGCGGCCTCGAGGTCGTTCTCTACTCGGGCACCGGCATGCTCAACACGCTGCTGTCGCGCACGGGGCGCCGGCTCGGACTCATCACAACCAAGGGTGTCGAGGACATGGTGCTGATGGGCCGTGGGCTGCAGGCCTGGGCCGATTACTCCTACGCCGACCGGCTCCACGCGGTGACGCATCACCACCCCGACCCGCTGGTGCCGCGCCGGCGCACGCACGGCGTCACCGAGCGGAGACGTCGTGATCCCGCTCTACGAGCACGAGGTGCGCACGGCCGCCCGCAAGCTGATCGCCGACAAGGTGGACAGCATCTGCATCATGACGCTGTTCGCCCACGTGAACGCGACGCACGAGAAGCGCATCGCCGAACTCGTGCACGAGGAGATCGCGGCCGCCGACGCCGCCATCCTGGTCTACACCAGCCACGAGGTTCGACCGGTGATCCGCGAGCAGTCGCGCCTCAACAGCGTGCTGATCGAAGCCTATGCCACGGCGCGCGGTCGCCAGCAGCTCAAGGGCATCGAGGACGCGTCCAAGACCTACGGCTTCCGCTACGGCGTGCAGACGCTGCTCAGCTTCGGCGGCCTCGCCTCGATCAACCACCCCCGCCTGCACGAGACCATGATCTCGGGGCCGATCGGCGGCATCCTGGGCGCCGCCTACGTGGGCAAGCTGATCGGCAACGACAGCCTGATCTGCTCGGACATGGGCGGCACGTCCTTCGACATGGGGGTCATCACCAGGGGAAAGACCCGGATCGAGAACGAACCGCTCATGGACCGGTTCAAGCTCAACGTGCCCACCCTGCACCTCGACACCATCGGGGCGGGGGCGGGCATGATCCTCAAGGTCGACCCGCTGACCCGCAAGATCAGTCTCGGACCGGAAAGCGCGGGCGCCGATCCCGGCCCCATCTGCTTCGGGCGCGGCGGCACGCGCCCCACGATCGCCGATTGCGACGCGATCCTGGGGCGGCTTAACCCCGACTATTTCCTCGGCGGCAAGGTCAAGCTCGACGTGCCCAAGGCCCGGGCCGCGTTCGCGGCGCAATGCTCCGATCTCCTGGGCGTCGGCCTCGAGGAGGCGGCCGAGGGCATGATCGCCATGCTGGAGCAGGACGCCAACAACGCGCTGCGCCGGGTGATCTCGGCGGCCGGCATCCATCCGAGCGAGTTCACGCTGCTTTCCTACGGCGGCTCCGGCCCGCTGCATCTGGCGGGCTGCAGCCGCGGCATCGGGTTCCGCGACATCATCACCTTCCAGTTCGCGGCGGCCTTCTCGGCCTTCGGATGCACCACGGCCGACTACATGCGCCGCCACTCGGTCTCGACCCAGATCGACATCCCGGCCGAGGCGGATGACGCGGCATTGGCGGGCTTCGGAGCCCAGGTGGCACGGATCTGGGCCGATCTCAACGACGCGGCGGTCGGCGAGATGATCGCGGACGGACATCCGCGCGAGACGCTCAGGATCGAGCCGTTCCTGATGATGCGCTACACGGGCCAGCTCGAGGACGTGGAGGTGGCATCCCCGACCCTGGCGGTCGGCTCGGCGGGCGAGATGCGGGACGTGCTGGCGGCCTTCGAGGAGGTCTACGCCGCCGTCAACCACCGGGTGTCCCGCTACGGCGCGGCCGGCACCACCGTCACGGAACTCGGCGTGGTGGCGACGGCCGACAAGGTGAAGCCCATCCTGATCAGGCGTCCGCTCGGCCCCTCCGATCCCGCCGCCGCCCACAAGGGAACCCGCGAGGCCTACCTCGGGGGGCGCTGGCACAAAGCCGACCTGTACGAGATGGACCTGCTGGAGCCGGGCCATGAAGTTCGCGGCCCCGCCATCATCGAGCACCCGGCCACGACCCTGGTGGTCCATCCGGGCGACGAGGTGGTCCTCGACGAATGGACGCTGCTCCACTACCGGCACGGCTGACGAGGCGGAGGACCAAGATCATGCTCAACAAGTCCAGTCCCCCCACCCCGCTGCGCGACCGCATGCTCGCTTCCGAGCGGCTGATGTCCGAGACCGGCTGCTACGACGGGATCACCACGCTTTCGCTGCGCAGGCAGGACCCGCTGAAGTTCGAGACGCTGCACACCAAGCTGCGCGCCTTCTGCGTGTCGGCCCGCGAGATGGCGCGGCGCATCTCGGCCTCGCCCGGCGTGCGCGAGGTCGGCGAGATGGTGGTGGCGCTCTACACGCCCGAGGGCGACGCCGTCGCGCTGTCGAACGGCATCATGGTGCACGTCCACACGATGAGCCGCTTCATCAAGTGGATGATCCGCGAAGGCTACGAGACCGACCCGGGCATCCGGCCCGGCGACATCTTCGCCAACAACGACGCCTTCATCGGCACCGTGCAGGTGCCCGACGTCATGGACGTGATCCCGATCTTTCACGGGGGCGAACTCGTGGCCTGGGCCGGCGCGGTGTGCCACGAACTCGAGTCCGGCGGCATCACGCCCGGCGGCGACGTCTGCCTCGCCCAGGAGCGCTTCACCGAGGGGCTGTTCGTCTGCGCCGAGAAGATCGGCTCCAACGACGAGATCCGCCGCGACTACGTCATCCGCTGCGAGCGCAACCTGCGCATGCCCATCTACTGGGTGCTGGACGAGAAGGCCAAGGTGGCGTCCTGCATCGACATCCGCGAGAACCTGCTGCGGCTGATCGGCGAAATCGGCCTCGACTATTGGAAGCAGGTCTCCAAGGAGTTCATCGAGGAGGGTCGCGTCGGGCAGCTGGCCCGCACGCGCCAGCTCACCGTGCCCGGCATCTATCGCGGCCATACCTTCTACGGCCACGTGACGGAGGGGAAACCGGGGTTCCAGCCGCTCGGCGACCCGAACTGGCTCTACAACATCCCGGTCGAGATGGAGATCGGGACGGGGGGCAAGATCACGCTCGACTTCGATGGCACGCAGCCCTGGGGCTACCATTCCATGAACTGCACGCCGGCCGGCATGGACGGCGGCATGTTCGTGACCCTGACCCAGCACATGAACTACGAGGGGCTCGTCAACGACGGCGCCTGGATGGCGACCGAATTGAAGCTGCCGCGCGGCACCTGGACCAATCCCGACAACGAGATGGTGGCGACCGCGACCTCCTGGGCTCTGCTGCTGCCGGCCTACGGCGTGTTCCAACGCCTCCTGTCGCGCGGGTTCCTGGCGCGCGGTTTCGTCGAGGAGGTGTTCGTCGGGCAGGTCAACAGCCCGATGATCGAGATGGGCGGGGAGAGCCAGTACGGCACGGGCTTCGGCATGGCGCATTTCGAGTGCGCGGCGGCGGGTTCCGGCGCGCTCGGCATCAAGGACGGTCTCGACACCGCCTACGTGGGGTGGAACCCCGAATCCGACATGGGCAACATCGAGATCTGGGAACAGAATATGCCGATGCTGTACCTCGGCCGCTCGATCCTGCCGAACTCCGGGGGCGCCGGCCGGTATCGGGGCGGCTGCGCGTTCCTGTCGACCTGGCTGATCAACAAGACCGAGCATCTGCGGCTGCTCACCTCCGAACATTCGAGCCGCGTCTTCGACAACGGGGGGATGTGCGGCGGCTACCCGGCGCCCACCTGCCAGATGCACCGCGCGGTGCGCGACACCGATCTCAACGCCATCGTGGCCGACCGCCGGCCCTTGCCGCACGGCCTCGGCCCCGATCCCGCCCGTTCCGACCTCGAGAAGCTCGTCGAGGGCCGGCACGTGACCGAGGAAGGTCCCTACATCACGGCCCCGCACCGGAGCGGCGACATCTTCACGCATTCCTACAATGGCGGGGGCGGCTTCGGCGACGTGCTGGACCGGGACCCGGTGAAGACCGCCTCCGACGTCGAGAACGGGTTCCTGACGGCCGGCGTCGCCGAGGCCGTGTTCGGCATCGTGACACGGGAGAACCCCGACACCGACACGGTGGAGGCCGACCTGCCGGCCACGCAGGCACGCCGGGCGGGGATGCGCGCCGAGCGTTTGGCGGCCGCCAGGCCCGTCACGGACTGGATCGCGCAGGAAGCCAGGAGGGTCGCGGCCCTCGACCTCGCGCCCGAGGTCGTCAAGATGTTCGGCAGCGCCATGGCGCTTTCGCCGCGCTTCGCGGACAACTTCCGCGCCTTCTGGGACCTGGGTCCCGACTTCACAATCCCGACGGGGAGACGGGCGTGACCACAATTCCCAAGGACATCATCCGCGAACTCGTCGAGGGCACGCTGCCCTGGCCGCAGACGCGGCGGATCATGAGCGGCTACAAGGACGAGGATCGCTTCTTCACCTATCTCGCGGTGCTGCAGGACCGCGTCGCCTGGCTCGACAAGATCCTGCTGCCCATCAGCGACCGCCTGTTCATCGTGCAGGCGCCGGAGGGCCGCGTCACCAAGTGCGAGTGCGGCCAGGTGTTCGGCCCCTATCGCCGCAACTGGAAGCTCGGCGCCCATATCCGGGTCCGCAACACACCCGAGGCCCTGCGCGAGCTCTACCCCACCAGCGACGCGCCCGACCCCGCCTGGATGGAGCTTCGCGAATTCATCTGCCAGGGCTGCGGGGCGCTGCACGAGGTGGAAGCCTGCGCGCCGGGCTACCCCATCGTGCATGACTTCGAGCCCGACCTAGAGGGCTTCTACCGCGAGTGGCTCAAGCAGCCCTTGCCCGAACAGGCGGGCGATGCAGGATAGGGGAGCTTCTCCCGCGTGAAGAGGCTGCCCGACCGGGCGGGGAGGCGTGGCCCGACGACGTCCGTCGTCCCCGCGGGACGGATCCTTCTCCCGCGCGCGGGAAGAGGACCAGACTGAAGAGCGAGCGCATGACACGCCGACCCAACATCGTCATCCTGATGTGCGACCAGCTCAGCGCCCGGGCCCTGCCGACCTACGGGCACGGCCTCGTCAAGTCGCCGCACATCGAGAGCCTCGCCGCACGCGGAACGGTGTTCGAGAACTTCTACTCGTCTTTCCCGCTCTGCGCTCCGGCGCGTCTCGCCTTCATGACCGGCAAGTTCTGCTCGAACATCGGCGCCTGGGACAATGCCGCCCAATTGCCGCCCGAGATCCCGACCTTCGCGCACTACCTTCGCCTGATGGGCTATCGCACCTGCTTGTCAGGCAAAATGCACTTCATCGGCCCCGACCAGCTGCACGGTTTCGAGGAGCGGGTCACCACCGACATCTGTCCCTCCGACTTCAACTGGACGGCCGATTGGGACGATCCGTGGCGCACCATGGACTGGTTCCACGACATGAAGAACGTCGCGGGCGCCGGCATCGCCGAGCGGTCGCTGCAGCAGGACTACGACGAGGAGGTGGCCTTCCATGCCTCCCGCAAGATCTTCGACTGGGCGCGCGACGGCGACGACCGGCCCTTCCTGCTGGTCGCCTCCTTCACGCACCCGCACGATCCCTACGTCACCCCGCAGCGCTTCTGGGACCTGTACCGGGACCAGGACATCGACATGCCGAGGGTGCCGTTCATCCCGCCCGCCCAGCGCGATCCGCACAGCCGGCGCCTGTGGGAGCAGTACGACCGCGGCGAGTTCAGCGTCACGGACGCCGAGATCCGCAAGGCGCGCCACGCCTACTACGGCAGCATCTCCTACGTGGACGAGCGCATCGGGCAGGTGCTGGAAGCGCTCGACCGCGCCAAGCTCACGGACGACACCGTCGTGGTGTTCTGCACCGACCACGGCGACATGCTGGGCGAGCGCGGCCTTTGGTACAAGATGAGCTTCTACGACTGGTCCGTGCGGGTACCGCTGATCATGGCGGGACCCGGCATACCGGCCGGTCATCGCGTGGCCAGCAATTGCGGCCTGGTCGACATCCTGCCGACCCTGGTGGACCTCGCCAACGGCGGTCCGTGCGACGGCTATCCGGAGCCGACCGACGGGAGCAGCCTGCTGCCGCTTCTGGAAGCCGAGGATCCAACGCGCACCGCCGCGAGCGAACTCTTCTCCGAAGGGGTTTCCGCGCCCTACGTCATGCTGCGCAAGGGCCGCTTCAAGATCACCGCCGTAGCGCACGACCCGCCGCAGCTGTTCGATATGGCGGCCGACCCCGACGAGGTCCACGACCTCGCGGCCGACCCCGCCCACGCGACGGTCCTGGCCGAGCTGCTCGCCGACGTGGCGGCGCGCTGGGATCTGCCCGCCTTGAAGGAGGAGGTTCTGCGCTCGCAGCGCCGTCGCCGGCTCGTCTACAAGGCGCTGACCACGGGCCGGGTCACGCCCTGGGACTTCCAGCCCTTCGAGGATGCGTCGCAGCGCTACTATCGCGGCACGCGACCCTACCACGAGGCCGAGGCCCGGGACATCCTGAAGCCATGAGCGGAACCCTGCGGGGGCGCGCGGCGCTCGTCACCGGCGGCCTCACGGGCCAGGGCCTCGCGATCGCCGGGGCGCTCGCGGCCGAGGGTGCGGCGGTGGCGGTAGGCTCCTTCGTGGGCGCGGCGGCGGGACGGGACGCGGATGCGGCGGCTTACCCCGACCCCGCCGAACTCTCGCAGGTCCGGGAGGCGCTGAGCCGGCATGGCGGCACCGTTCACGCGGGCCACCTCGACGTGCGCGACGCCGCCACGGTCGCGGCTTTCGTCGCGGCCGCGGACGCCGTGTGCGGCCCGTTCGACATCCTGGTCAACGCCGCCGGCACGACGGCGGAGCAGCCGGTCTGCGGCCACACGGACGCGCTGTGGCTCAAGATCATCGACACCAACCTGACCGGCGCGTTCCGGATGATCCGGACGCTGCTGCCCGGCATGATGGCGCGCGGATGGGGCCGCATCATCAACATCGGCTCCACGGCCGCCAGCGTCGGTTGGAAGGACAATCCGGCCTACTGCGCCTCGAAAGCCGGCCTCCTCGGCCTCACGCGCTGCGTCGCGCTGGAAGGCGCGCCCCACGGCGTCAGCTGCGTGATGATCAGCCCGACCTGGGTCGAAACGGAGCTGATGCGCCGGAACGTCGAGCAGGTGGTGGCGCGCGAAGGCCTGGGCCGAACCCTGGACGATGCCATGGCCGACATCGCGCGGCAGAACCCGCAGGGCCGCATCATCCAGCCCGACGAAGTCGCGGCGCTCGCGGCGTTCCTCTGCCGCGATGAGGCGCGCGGTATCACGGCCGAAAATATCCAGGTGACTGGCGGCGCCCTTTGGTGAAATTGTCCGCCGAAGGGCAGGTTCGGAACGCCGAATGGCGGGACGCTCGCGACCACGCCCTCGTCGAATCTGGCCTGCGCTTTGCAGGCGAGTTTTCTTGTTACCACGCGGAGTTTGCAATGGCTGGCCCAGGCGATCTGGAATTTCGACGTCACGCGGCCGGGTTGTCCCGCCGCGATCTGCTGGGTCGTGGCGCGGCGCTGGGCGCCGTGGCGACGTCCGGCTCGCTCCTGCTTCCGTCCGCGGCCCTGGCGGACGATCAGCCCCGGAAGGGCGGCACGCTGCGCTTGGGCCTCGGCGGTGGCAGCACGACCGACAGCCTCAACCCGCTCGTGACGCTCGACTCCGTCGGGCTCTACGTGAACTTCGCCCTCTTCAACGGTCTCGTCGAAAACAGCGACAAGAACCGGCCGATCCCCGAACTCGCCGAGAAATTCGAGTCCAAGAACGGCGCCAAGACCTGGGTGTTCACCCTCCGCAAGGGCGTCCAATTCCACAACGGCAAGGAATTCGATGCCGACGACGCGATCTATTCGCTGAACCTGCATCGCGGCGACAGCAAGTCCGGCGCGGCCGCCTCGATGAAGGCCGTCACCGACCTCAAGAAGATCGACAAGAACACGGTCGAGGTGACACTCGCCTCGGGCGACGCCGACTTCCCCGTGGTGCTGACCGACTACCACGTCATGATGGTGCCGAACGGCTTCACGGATTGGGCCAAGCCCATCGGAACAGGGGCGTTCGCGGTGGAGACGTTCGATCCCGGCGTGCGCATCGCGCTCAAGAAGCCCGGGCCGTACTGGAAGGCGGATCGCGGCTGGCTGGACGGCCTCGAGATCAACATCATCAACGATGCCAGCGCCCGGCAGAACGCCCTGATCTCGGGCCAGGTCGATGTGGTCAACCGTGTCGACCCCAAAACCGTGGCGATCCTGTCCAAGAGCAAGGCGATCGAGATCGTGCGGGCGGCGGGCGGCTGGTTCCCGATCATGGCCATGGCGGTGGATACCGCGCCCTTCAACAACCCGGATCTCCGCAAGGCGCTGCAATACGCGGTCGACCGCGAGCAGATGACCAAGACGCTGTTCTCGGGCTACGGGTCGCTGGGGAACGACAACCCGATCCCCAAGGGCGACCCCTACCACAACTCGGACCTGGCGCAGATCAAGTACGACCCCGAGAAGGCCAAGTTCCACTTCAAGAAGGCCGGCCTCAGCAACCCGGCCCTGGTGCTGCAGAGCTCGGATGCCGCCTTCAACGGTGCCGTCGACATGGCGACGTTGCTGCAGGCCACCTGCGGAAAGTGCGACATTCCGCTGAACGTCAAGAAGGAGCCGGCCGATGGTTACTTCGACAACGTCTGGCTGAAAGGCCATTTCGTGGCGAGCTACTGGGGTGGCCGCCCGGCCGCGACCCAGATGCTGGACGTCGCCTTCCAGAGCACCGCGCCCTGGAACGAGACGCACTGGAAAGTGCCGGATTTCGACGCCAAGCTGGCCCAGGCGAAGGCGGAAACCGACGAGAGCAAGCGCAAGGCCCTCATCTGGGATCTTCAGGCGATGCTGACCGACTCGGGCGGGTCGCTCATCCCCTGCTTCCGCGATTGGCTCGACGCCCATTCGGTCAAGGTCGGAGGCCACACGCCCCACAGCGGCTTCGACATGGACAACGGTCGTATCGCCGAAAAGGCCTGGCTGAAGGCCTGAGTCGAACCTGTGCGGGACGAACAAGCGCTCCGATCCTCTGGATCAGCGCCTCAACTCGTCCCGCAGAGTCGGCGGAGGAGGTTTGACGGGCTCGATCCCTTCGGCAGGACGTGGACGATCCCGACGGTCGCGGTCGCCGGCGTGGTTCGGGTATCGGAGTTTCGCATGCGCCGACAGAGCGGCTCGATCATCCGCGCTGAGACACCCACCCGCCCGTCTGACCCATCGATGAGCGATGCGGCCGTCAACAGAGCGGGTGGGTCACTCTAATCTTTGCCCTCCTGAGTGCCTCAACCGCGACGCCAGGCGGCCGAACACGACTGTCACGCTCCGACTCCGCCTGTTGTTTTTCTCCCTCCCAAGGCCTTGAATGATCCGACACGAGGTCGTGCGGGTTGCGCAGCTTATCGCGCGCCGACCTCGCGTTCTGTGGTGGCGGAAGGATCTGGGATGGCGGTGTCGCGGACAATGCTGCTCACGGCTCTGGCCCTGTCGGCTTCCATCCAGATTGCCAGCGCGCAGGATCGTATCATCGACGAGAAGCACTGCTCGCTGCTGTGCAAGCTGCAACGCAACGCGACCCGGAACGCCGGGGTATCGGCGACCGCCCCGATCGACAGCGGAGCGATTCCTGTCGAACGGGTTCCCGGCGCCACCGAGGGTACCGGTCCGCCGAACCCGTCCGTAATCGCGGCGCACCGCGGTCAAGTCATGGTGGAAACGGCGGCCGATCGCGCCGCCCGGCGCCGCTCGAAACAGCGCCTGGATCGTGAACTGTCGGGATCGGCCTCCGGCAATGCGGACCTCCCCGCCAACCCCCGCGGCGCGCAGCCCTAGCCCGCGCGGGGGACCGTCCAAAGTTCCAGGTTGCCCCGCGACCCGCAGGCCTCCGAACTCCAATTAACGCGATCGGTGCCGAGCGATGCCCTTCGCCCCGCGCAAGCGGGGAGAAGGGCAGAACC
>CAXTFJ010000024.1:0-14953 GCA_964243405.1 uncultured Lichenihabitans sp.
CGCCCGTGTAGGGCACGAGGCCGTGGGTCGCCTTCATGCCGTAGGTGCCGCAATAGGCCGACGGGATGCGGATGGAACCGCCCTGGTCGCCGCCGATGGCCATGTCGACCTCGCCCGCCGCCACCAGCGCGGCGCTGCCCGAGGACGAGCCGCCCGCCGAATAGCCGGCCTTGCGCGGGTTCTGCACCGGGCCGGTCGCGTTGGTGTGGCTGCCGCCCGAGAAGCAGAAATACTCGCAATGCGCCTTGCCCAGGATGGTGGCGCCCGCGTCGAGCAGGCGCGTCACGATCGTGGCGTCGAGGTTGGGCACGTAGCCTTCGAGCGTGGAGGCGCCGTTCATCATCGGCACGCCCGCCAGGCACACGTTGTCCTTGAGCGCGACGGTCTTGCCCTTGAGCTTGCCGTCCGGCGCGCCCTTGACCTCCGTCCTCACGTACCAGGCGTTGAGCGGGTTGTCGGCAGGCGCGGGGAACACGCCCGGCGTGCGCGGGTATTTCACCTCCGGCACGTAGTCGGGCAGGGCTTCGACCAGGTCGTAGGCCGCGAAGCTGCCCGCCATCTGGTCCATGAAGTCGCCGAGCTGCTCGGGCGAGAAGCTCATCCCGAGGCTGTCCGCGATGGCGGCCATCTGGTCGGGGGTGGGACGGGCAACGGCCATAATGTCCTCCGCTTCGGTGCTATGCCGCCATGCCGACGAGGTCGGCCACGACGTCCGGGTCGTCGAGCTGGTCGGGTTTCAGTTCGCCCGTGATGCGACCCTTCTGGATCACCAGGACGCGGCTCGACAGGGAAGCGATGAACTCGAGGTTCTGCTCCACGAGGATCATCGAGACGCCGGTCGTGTCGCGCAGGCGCCCCAGCGTTTCGGCGATCTCCTCGATGATCGAGGGCTGGATGCCCTCGGTGGGCTCGTCGAGCAGGATGAGCTTGGGCTTGGTGCATAGGCAGCGGGCGAGGGCCAGCAATTGCTGTTCGCCGCCCGACAGCGCCCCGCCCTGCCGGTCGAGCAGGCGGGTGAGGCGGGGGAACTGCACCAGGACCTCGTCGATGACCGCGCGGTTCTCGCGGCCGCGCGCCACGCAGCCCATGCGCAGGTTGTCGAGCACGCTGAGCGCGGGGAAGATCTCGCGCCCCTGCGGCACGAAGCCCATGCCGAGCTTGACGCGCTCGAAGGGCTTCAGGTCCGTGATGTCGGTGTCGAGCAGCGTCACGCCGCCCGCGGTGGCGGGGATGAAGCCCATCAGCGTGCGCATGAGCGTGGTCTTGCCCATGCCGTTGTGCCCGAGGATGCCGAGGAACTCCCCGGCCTTCAGCTGGAAATCGACGCCCATCAGGACGGGGACCCGGCCGTAGGCGGCCTGCAGGGCTGCGACCTGGAGCATCAGGCGGCCTTCTTGCCGAGGTAGACGTCGCGCACGCGTTGGTCGCGCATGACCGCGTCGGCCTTGTCCTCCATCAGCACCGCGCCCTGGCTGAACACGGTGATGAGGTCGGAGATCATGCGGATGAACGCCATGTCGTGCTCGACCACGATCAGCGACTTGGTGCGGTTGATGGCGCGGATGATGCCCGCCGTGCGGCCGACCTCGTCGTGGTTCATGCCCGCCGCCGGCTCGTCGAGCAGGATGAGGTCCGGTTCGCCCGCCAGCACCGTGCCGATCTCCACCCACTGGCGCTGCCCGTGCGACAGCGTGCCCACGAGGCGGCCCGTATCGCCCGTGAGGACGACCGTTTCGAGCACCTGGTCGACCAGCGCCTCGGCCTTGCGGCCGCGGTTCTTGCGGGTGGCGGCGAGCCACAGGTTCTCGCGGATGCTCAGGCCGTTGAACACGGAGGGTGTCTGCGTCTTGATGCCGATGCCGGCTTGCGCGATGGCGTGGGGCGGTTCGCCCGCGATCGAGCGGCCGCGGTAGCTGACCGTGCCGGCGCTGGGGGTGAGCTGGCCCGTCAGCATCTTGAAGAAGGTGCTCTTGCCCGCCCCGTTGGGGCCGATGAGGCAGCGTAACTCGCCCGGCGCCAGGGTGAAGTCGACCGCGTCGACCGCCACCACGCCGCCGAAGCGCATGGTCAGCCCGCGGGTTTCGAGCAGGGGCTCGGCGGCCATCGACGTCACTCCCCCGCCGCGGGGGCCGGAGCCCCGGCCGGCGCCACCACGGGCGGCACGGGGTCGCCGTGCGCGATGGCGCCCAGGCTCTTCCCGCTGATCCGCCGTCCCCGCCACAGCCGCCCGATCAGCCGCTGCGCCACCGGGATCACGCCCGCGGGCATCAGCAGCACGAAGACGAGCAGGATGATGCCGAGCACCAGGTTGGCGTCGAACGACTGCTGCGTGCCGATCTCCGTGATGAGCGCCTGGATCGCCACCGCGCCCAGCACGGGGCCGATCAGCGTGCCCAAGCCGCCGATCATCACCCAGATGATGGTCTGCGCCGAGGTCGCGAGGCCGAAGATCGTCGGGCTGATGAAGGAGCCCCACAGCGTGTAGAGGCACCCCGCCAGCCCCGCGATGCCGCCGCCGATCATGAAGGCCGCGAGCTTGTAGAAGCGCGGGTCGTAGCCCAGCAGGGAGGCGCGGGCCTCGTTCTCGCGGATCGCCACCACGACGCGTCCGAAATGGCTCGCGAGCAGCACGCGCAGCCCGAGGTAGACGAGGATGAGGCAGATGGCGGACAGCTGCCAGTTCTCCTCCGGGCCGAACGCGTAGTCGGTGAAGGGCAGCGTCACGCCCGGCACGGACGGGATGCCGTTGAAGCCGCCGAGCGCCGCAGCGCCGATCCGGTAGGCGTCGCCCGCCGTGGAGTTGACCACGTTGAACAGGATCAGCGTCACCGTGAGCGTGATGACGCCCACGTAGACGTTGCTGATCCGCCCGTAGAACATGAAATAGCCGAGCAACCCCGCGAACACGGTGGGCACCGCGACCGCGCAGAGGATCGGCACGACGCTGTTCGTGCAGTTGAAGGCCGCCACCGCGTAGGCGTAGCCGCCCAGGCCGAAGAAGGCCGCCTGCCCGAAGGACAGGATGCCCCCGAATCCCCAGATGAAGCCCAGGCTCAGCGCCAGCACGCCCATGGCGAGGAACACGGTTCCCTGCAGCAGCGTGAAGGTGTCGACGAGCTGCGGCGCGAACCAAGCGAGCACGCCCAGAGCCGCGGCGAGGACCAGCGTGACGGCCGGGGCCACGTGCCGCCCCATCTACAGGCTCCCCCGGAAGAAGCGGCCGGTGATGCCTTCGGGCAGGATGCGGATCAGCAGGGTCGCGGCGACGAGCAGGAGCACCTCCCCGTAGACGGGGGTCGTGAGGTAGGAGCCCACCTGGTTGATGAAGCCGAACAGGCTGGCGGCCGAGGCCGTGCCCGCCAGGATGGAGGCGCCCCCGCCCACCACCGTGATGAAGGCCTTGGCCACGAAGGCCGAGCCCATGGTGGGCGACACGCCCGACACGGGGGCGAGCAGGCCGCCCGCGAGGCCCGTGATCGCGGCCCCGATCCCGAAGGTTGTCATGTAGATCCGCGTCGGGTTGACGCCGAGCGCGGAGGCCATGCCGGGGTTCTGCATGGTGGCGCGCGCTACCAGCCCGAAGCGGGTGAAGCGCATGACGACGATAACAGCGGCCATCAGCGCGAGGGCCACCGCGGCCAGCACGAGGGTGTAGAGGTCGGACCGGTAGGCGCCCACCTGGAAGCCGCCGAGCGGGGTCGGCACGCCCTGGATCGTGTTGCCGAAGATCGTGGTGACCAGCCCCACGATGAACAGGCTCAGCCCCCAGGTGGCGAGCATGGTGTCGACCAGCCGGCCGTACAGGAAGCGGATCAGCGTCCGCTCCACCAGCAGGCCCACGAGACCCACGAAGGCGGGCGCCACGACAAACATCGCGACCCAGACGTTGAGGCCGTGGTTGGTGGACACCACGGTCGCGTAGGCGCCGAGCATCAGGAACTCGCCGTGGGCGAGGTTGATGATGCGCATCATGCCGAAGATGATCGCGAGCCCCAGGCTGACCAGCGCCAGGGACGCGATGCCGCTCAGCACGTTGAGTCCCAGGATGGCCGCGAGATCCATCGGCGCCGCTCTCCTTGCCCGTCGCGTCCGACCCCGGGTCAGATCTTGACGACGTACTGCTGGTTGTCGGTCGGATTCTTGACGAGGTTGCAGACCGCGGCCGTGTCGAGCGGCTTCTGGTCCGGGTAGGTGGCCGTCACGTCCCATTTCCGGTCCTTGCACACCGCGAGGTAGGCGGTGCGGGTGGCGTGGTGGGTCTCGTGGTCGATCGTCACCTGCCCGCTCGGGCCCGCGAAGCTGATGCCGGTTTCCATCGCCTCGATCACCTTCATGCGGTCGATCGAGCCCGCCTTCTTGACGGCCTCCGCCCAGATGTGGACGCCCTCGTAGGTGCAGCAGGCGAGCTCGCTGATGTAGGGGATATCCTTGCCGAACTTCGCGTGCAGGGCATCCACGTAGCTCTTGCTCGCGGGCGTCGTCAGCTCCTCGAAATAGCCGTAGGCGCCCAGGATGCCGTCGCTTTCCTTGGCGTCGAGCGTCGCGGGCTCGTTGACGAGGCCGAAGGTGGTGGACGCGATGGGGATCTGGCTCTTCATGCCCGCCGCCGTCCACTGGCGGTAGAAGGCCGTGTGGTTGCCGCCCACCAGCGCCGAGAGGATCAGGTCCGGCTTGGCGGCCTGGATCTTCGAGATGGTCGGGCCGAAGTTGGTGACGTCGAGCGGGAAGAACTCGGTCGCCAGGATGGAACCGCCGTTGTCCTGGCAGTATTTGGTCATCCACTTGGCGGTGATCTGGCCGTAATTGTAGTCGGCCGCGATGATGTAGGCCTTCTTGCCGCTCTTGCTCATCGCCTCGGGCACGAGCTTCTGCACCGTCTGGGCGGGCGTGGTGCCCAGACAGAACTCGTCGCGGTCGCAGACGCCGCCCTCGTAGAGCGTGTTGTAGAAGTAGAGGATCTTGAACCGGTCGAAGATCGGCCGGATGGCCTCGCGCGACGCGGAGGTGATGCCGCCGTGCACCACCGCAACCTTGTCCTTGAGCGCGAGCTGCTGGGCGTACTGCGTGTAGAGCTGGATGTTGGACTGCGGATCGTAGGACACGACCTTGAGCGGACGGCCGAGCAGGCCGCCGGCCGCGTTGATCTCGTCGGCCGCGAGTTGCACGCTCAGCACCATCGGCTGGCCGCTGGTGCCGATCGGCCCCGACTGGTCGTGCAGGCTGCCCACCAGGATGGGGTTCTCCGCGCCGAGCGCCGAATGGCGCAGCACCGCGGGCGACAGGACCAACCCACCCGCGGCGGCGGCCGTCGACGTGAGCATGCGGCGACGCGTGAGATCCATGGCGAAACCCTTCCCGGCCCGTGCGCGGCACCCCCGTGGCCGGCACGGCGGCAAGTCACCACTCGACCGTGCAAAACTCAAGCCTCAAAGATTGAACAGTTTTTCGTTGGACTTGCCCAAAACGCGGGCGTTCTGCCTGTTTGTAAGAAGAAACACGGATCATCTTTGGCGATCTCCTTCGTTCCAAGGCGAAGCGAGAGACTGGTGTGACATCAAGTCATCCTGAAACCGCGTCAGCCAGTCCCGGACCACGCGCGAGCGAGCAGCGATCTTCCCTTTGCGCGAGCAGGGTCAGCCTGTAGTCTGCGCGCGTGGCTTGGAGGCTATCCGATGCGGCATGTCCTGAAGCTCTCGTTCCTTGCTCTGCCGACGATTGTCTTCGGTTCAGGGATCGCGCAGGCCATCGATTTCGCACAGCGGTCGCCCGAATTCCCGCCGCGGGAGTACACCTGCCGGTACAACGGCGAAGATGTCCGTCTGGGCGAACGCCGTTGCTTGCAGACCACCCGGGGGCAAAAGCTCGCCGAGTGCGGGATCTCGCTCAACATGTCGACGTGGCGCGCGAGCGAGGGCGCCTGCCCTTAGCGATCGACCGGCCAAGAGATCCCGTCGGTCTGGGCGCACGGGCGTCCACCTTGCTCAAACCCGCGGACCGGAGACGGCCTCAGTCCGATCCGCTCTCGGCGGGAGGCGTCACCTCCGCAAGGAAGCGTTCCAGCGTGACGATCCGCAGGGCGGGCAGCACGCGCCTCAGTTCGTCGCGCCGCCGCAGGATGCGCTTGTCGTGCGTCACGAACCACGCGCAGCCCGCCTCCGCGGCCTCCGCCACGTGGGCCGCGTCCGCCTCGTGCTTGGCCGAACCCGTGTCGCCGCGCAGGATGGCGCGCACGCGGATGCGGGCGAGCTTGTCCTCGTGGGTCGCGGCGCGGCGCGGCGCGGGAGGATAGGCGATCGCGGCCGCACGCACCGTCGGCGGGGTCGCGGGATGGTCGAGCTCCTCGCGCACCCCCGAGGGCAGCAGCACGGCGAAGCGGCCCTCGCGCGCGACCGCCTCGAACCGGTCCACCCGCGCATCCGCCGGGCCGCCGGTCCGGTCGAGAGCGTTGGCGTCGATGGTGACGCGCTCGGTCAGGCCGCGAGGCTCTCGAACAGGGTGAGCCCGTCCGTGCCGCCCACCAGCGGATCGATCAGGTTCTCGGGGTGGGGCATCAGCCCGAGCACGTTCAAGCCTTCAGAATAAACGCCCGCGATGTTGCGCTCCGACCCGTTGGGGTTGGCCTGCCCCCCCGTCCGGCCGTCCGCGTCGCAGTAGCGGAACGCGACCCGTCCCTCGCCCTCCAGCCGCGCCAGGGTCTCGGGATCGGCGGTGTAATTGCCCTCGCCGTGCGCGACGCAGAACTTCGCGACCTGTCCCGGCGCGAACCCCCGGGTAAAACTCGTGTCGGTGCGCTCCACGGTGACGTGCTGGAAGTGGCACAGGAAGCGCAGGTCCCGGTTGCGCACCAGCACGCCCGGCAGCAGCCCCGCCTCGCAGGCGATCTGGAAGCCGTTGCAGATGGCGAGCACGCGCCCACCGCGGCCCGCGTGGGCGCGCACCGCCGCCATCACGGGCGCGCGCGCCGCGATGGCGCCGCAGCGCAGGTAATCGCCGTAGGAGAAGCCGCCCGGCAGCACCGCGAGGTCGGTGCCCGGCGGCAGCGCGGTCTCGGTGTGCCACACGGTGGCGGCCCGCACGCCCGACACCCTGTGCAGGGCGCGCGCGACGTCGCCGTCCCGGTTGATGCCGGGGAACAGGACGACGGCGGCCTTCACGCGGGCGAGCCTTCCAGGATCTCGATCCGGTAGTTCTCGATGACGGTGTTGGCGAGCAATTCCTCGCAGGCGCGCCCGAGAAGCTCCTCGGCCTCCGCCCTGTCGTGGGCGTCGAGCTCGATCTCGAACAGCTTGCCCTGGCGCACGCCGCCGATCTCGCTCAAGCCCAGCGAATGCAGCGCGCCCTCGATCGCCTTGCCCTGCGGGTCGAGCACGCCGGATTTCAGGGTGACTGTGATGCGGGCCAGCATGGTCGCGGGTGCTCTTTGGGTGGCGAAGGGCTGGCCTGTGGCTTACCGGCGCGGGCCGCGCGAGGCAACCGATCGCGGGGCAGCAATGGCGCAGAACTTTGACCTAACACCGTCGCGCTTTGACGCTGACGCGACGTGGATCTGCCGCGGGCGCCGATGTGATGCCATTCACCCCGTGAGTCGGCCTCACATGATCTCAGTGACCAAGCTGTCGCGGCTGCGGCGAACTTTCTTCAAATTCACCAGCCAATCACCCTCGGTCGCCCGATAACCGAGCGCGAGCATGACGACGCTGCGCAGGTTCTTCGATTTGAGATCCAGAATCTCATCGACCGCTGCCGGATCGAACCCTTCCATCGGCGTTGAATCCACCTCTTCGAAAGCCGCGGCGATCAAGGCAATGCCCAGACCAATGTAAACCTGCCGTGCGGCCACCTGATAATTGGCCTCCGTCCCCTGTTCGGCGACGATACCCAACAACATTCGGCGGTAAGTCTCCCACCCCTCGTTTTCAAACCCCCGGACGTCGTTGGTAAGATCGAACATCATGTTGATGCGATCCGCGGTGATGTCATCCCACGCGGCGAAGACCAGCAGATGCGAACAGTCGGTAATCTGCGCCTGATTCCACGCCACGGTCCGGATCTTCGAACGAAGATCCGTATTCCTCACGACAAACAACTCAAACAGCTGGAGCCCGCTTGTGGTCGGCGCCATCCGTACCGCTTCGACGATACGCTCCAACTTTTCGGCGGGGACGCTTTTTGCCGGATCGAACTTCTTGGTCGCGTAGCGCCATGCCAGTCTTTCGTTCACGGTCGTCATCTCGTCGCGCTTCTCGTCTAATTCAGGTGTGTTGCGGGGCTCGCCGGATGGTGGAGTTTCGCCGGCCCAGCCTCAGCGATGCCGGCTTGGCGGCGAGAGGCGACCCTGGTTATCGCGGCGCTGCAGCGCGGGAAAAACCGAGGCTGATGCAGAACAATGCTGCATGACATGCAGCAGTCGGGGGTTGTGGACGGGCAACATCGCGCCGATTTCAAAGCGGTGGATCTGGACCAAGGACGAGCCGACGAACTCGCAGCACTCCTCGCCGTGGCGCGCGAAGGATCGTTCGTCGCGGCAGCCTCGGCGCTTCAACGTCATGCGACGGTCATTTCCAAGCGCATCGGCGCGCTGGAGCGGCGTCTTGGTGTTCGCCTGCTTGAAAGGACGACGCGGCGGGTGCGTCTGACGGAAGCGGGCGCGCGGCTCGCCGAACGCCTTCGGGTCGCGACCGACGCCATCTTCGAGGCTGAGCAGGAAGCGGCGGCCGGCGGTGTCCAGTTGCGGGGCCGGTTGCGACTGGCCTTTCCGGCAGCGATGGGACGGCAATGGCTTGCACCCGCCCTGCCAGACTTCGCGCGCCGCTATCCGGGTCTCGAAATCGAGGTCGACTATGCCGAGCGCTATGTCGATCTTGTCGGCGAGGGTTTCGATGCGGCGCTGCGTGTCGGCACGCTGGGCGACAATCGACTGGTCGCCCGCAAGCTCGGCGATCACCGGATCGTCCTCGGCGCTTCGCCCGATTATCTGGACCGCTGCGGGGTTCCCGCCTCCGTTGGTGCAATGGCAGATCACAATCTGCTGCGTTATACCGGGCCCGTCGCAACACCCGAATGGCGCATGCGCAGCAGCGATCAACGCGAAACGATCCTGCCCACGGGGACCTATCGTTCGAACGACATCGGCGCGCTGCTCGAGGCGGCGCGTCAGGGGATCGGCATTGTCGGCTTCGGTGACTGGTCAATGGCCCGCGACTTCGCGGCTGGCACACTGATCCAGGTCTTGCCGCAATGGCATTTCGAGATGGACGAGGGAATTTATCTGATCCGTCCGTCCGGGCAGTTCACGCCTGTTCGGACCGAAGCCTTCATCCAGTGGGTCACCACGCTGTTCGCCGGTGGTTTTCCATGGGACGTGGAAGCATCGCTCCCGCATCTGCCGCTGGAACGGGTCTGAGACGGTCGGGTCCCGGCCCGGGTCGGGTTTGAGGTATCGACCGTCCGCTTGCCAGGGCTTCGCGCGCCGCGGTACCTCGTCGCCCGACCAAGAGGGCTCCCCGATGCTGGCCGACTACGACCTTGTGATCTTCGACTGCGACGGCGTGCTGGTGGACAGCGAAGTGTTGGCCGTGGAGGCCTTCGTGGCCGTGCTGCGCGAGGCCGGGGTTCAGGCCACGGCGGCGATGGTCGAGCGCTGCTTCGGCATGAAGCAGGCCGATATCCTGCTCAGCGTCGCGGAGCAGACGGGCCAGGACGTGCCCGACGACGTGCCCGCGAGGCTCTGGCCCGCCACGCGCCTGGCCTTCGAACGCGCCCTGAAACCCATGCCGGGCGTGGCGGGCTTCCTCGACGCCCTCGGGGACGCGAAGCGCTGCGTCGCCTCCTCGTCCAATCCGGAGCGCATCCGGCTGAGCCTGACGCTGACGGGGCTGGTGGAGCGCTTTGGGGGCCACCTGTTCAGCTCGCACCAGGTGGCGCGCGGCAAGCCCGCGCCCGACCTGTTCCTGTTCGCGGCCGCCGCCATGGAGGTCGAGCCGCGCCGCTGCCTGGTGATCGAGGACTCGATCTACGGCGTGCAGGGCGCGCGGGCCGCCGGCATGACGGCGCTCGGCTTCGTGGGGGGCAGCCACATCCCGCCGGGGCATGTCGCGGAGCTGGAGCGTTCGGGCGCCGTGGCCGTGCTCGCGTCGTGGGGCGAGATCGGCGCGCGCGTGCTGGGCGCCTGACCGGCGCGTGGGTCGTCCGCGCGTCGATGATTCCTGCAATCTGCACCGTCCCGAACCGTTTGAAGCACAAATTCTGTGCAGCGGCACGGCGCTCGACCCCTCCGCGGTTCTGGCACGATCCCTGCTCGCCGCTTTTGTCGACCGCCGCTGTCGTGAAACGCGCGGTGTTTCTAACGTCGCCCGTGCGGCTGGGTGAGAGGATCGCGATGACGAAATACAAGCTCGAGTACATCTGGCTCGATGGGTACACGCCGGTTCCCAACCTGCGCGGCAAGACGCAGCTCAAGGACTTCGACGAGTTCCCGAAGCTGGAGCAGCTCCCCCTGTGGGGCTTCGACGGCAGCTCCACCCTGCAGGCCGAGGGGCGCAGCTCCGACTGCGTGCTGAAGCCCGTGGCCGTCTACCCGGATTACGACCGCAAGAACGGCGCGCTCGTGATGTGCGAAGTCATGATGCCGGACGGCAAGACCCCGCACCCGTCCAACAAGCGCGCCACCATCCTGGACGATGACGGCGCCTGGTTCGGCTTCGAGCAGGAATATTTCTTCTACCAGAACGGCCGCCCGCTCGGCTTCCCCGAGCACGGCTACCCGGCGCCGCAGGGCCCCTACTACACGGGCGTGGGATTCGCCAACGTCGGTCCCGTGGCCCGCAAGATCGTGGAAGAGCACCTCGAGGCCTGCCTCCACGCGGGCATCAACCACGAAGGCATCAATGCCGAGGTGGCCAAGGGCCAGTGGGAGTTCCAGATCTTCGGCAAGGGCTCCAAGCGGGCCGCCGACGAGGTGTGGATGGCCCGCTACCTGCTGCTGCGGCTGACCGAGAAGTACGGCGTCGACATCGAGTGGCACTGCAAGCCGCTGGGCGACACCGACTGGAACGGTTCGGGTATGCACTGCAACTTCTCGACCGCCTACATGCGCGACAAGGGCGGCAAGGACTATTTCGAGAAGCTGATGGGCGCCTTCGAGAAGAACCGCGCCGACCACATCGAGGTCTACGGGCCCGACAACCACATGCGGCTGACCGGCAAGCACGAGACGCAGTCGATCCACCAGTTCAGCTACGGCGTGGCGGACCGCGGCGCGTCGATCCGCGTGCCGCACAGCTTCGTCAACAACGGCTACAAGGGCTACCTGGAAGATCGCCGCCCCAACTCCCAGGGCGACCCCTACCAGATCGCCTCCCAGGTGCTGAAGACGGTCGCATCCGTCGCGGCCTGACTGCTTGAACGAGAAAGCCCCGGACTGGTCCGCCAGTCCGGGGCTTTTTTCGTTCGGTTCTACCTTCCGTCATTGCGAGGCGGCGAAGCCGCCGCGGCAATCCAGCCTCGTTGCCCGACATCCTGGATTGCTTCGCTCCGCTCGGCAGAGGAAGCGGAAGGTCGAAAACGGCGCGTGCCGCTTCCAGCGAACGAAACGGCCCACGCTCCATACCGAAACGATACGGCCTCAGCCGCCCCGAAGCGGCCCCGGCGGCAGGCGGGCGAGGTCGAAGGCGTGGACGTCGCGCAGCAGGTCGACGAAGGCCTGGGCGCCAGAGCTGGCCGCCGCCTCGCCCTTCTCCGCCGTGCCCGCGGCCGCGTTGCCCATGGCGCCCGAGGCATGGTTGTCCTGCGCCATCCAGCCAAAGCCCACGGGCTGCGTGACGCGCAGGTGCCCGAACTCCGCCTCCACGCGCACGCTCTCGGGCACGAAGTCGCGCGCCTCCCCCATGGCCACGAGGTCGGGGCGGAAGCGCAGCATCAGCGAGGTTTCCACCTCGCCCGCGTGGATGCCGTGCTGCCGCTCGTGGGCGGAGAACAGGTCATCGGGAAAGCCGAACCGGTGCCAGGAGGCCGCCACCACCAGCATGCCGTGCCGCACCCGAAGGTCGCGCGCCACGATGTCGAGCGTCGACACGTTGCCGCCGTGCGAATTGACGATGACAAGCTTGCGCACCCCCGCCCGGTGCACGCTTTCGCCGATCTCCGTCCAGGCCCGGATGGCGGTCTCGGCCGAGATCGTCAGCGTGCCGGGAAAGTCGAGGTGCTCGTTGGACTTGCCGACCCGCTGCACGGGCAGAACGAGGACGGGCAGGTCGTCGGGCAGGAGCGCCACGGCGCGGTCGAGGTAGCCGTCCATGATGACGCTGTCGACACCCACGGGCAGGTGCGGCCCGTGCTGCTCGACCGCCGCCACCGGCAGCACCGCGATGGCCGAGGCCATGTCGGCCGCCGCGAACTCCGGCCAGCTCAGCTCGGCCCAGTACCGGGTCTTGAACGCGACCATCGCTCAGCCGGCCGCGACCGCCTCGACTTCCACCAGGAAGTCGGGCCGGGCGAAGCCCGAGACGATCATCAGCGTCGAGGCCACCGGCGGCGTGGTCCCGAGCGCCTCGTCGCGCGCCGCCATGTAGGGCTTCAGGTGTTCGCGCCCGGACACGTAGGCGTTGAGGCGCACGAGGTGGGTGAAGTCGAGCCCCGCCTCCGCCAGGATGGCGGCGATCGCCTCGAAGCACAGCAGGGTCTGGCCGCGCACGTCGGACGGAATGGACGCGTCGGGCCCGATGCCGAGCTGGCCGGAGCAGAACACCAGCCGAGCCCCCGGCGGCACCTCGATGCCGTGGGCGTAGCGCGCGAAGGGCGGGTGGATGGTCCTGGGGTCGAGGCGTTGCAGCATGGCACAGGGACGCTAGCGGAACCGCGCGAAGCGGGATAGCCCTTAGGCGTGGGCACGGCACTTGCTCGCGGCCCGGTTCAAGAGTGCGAGGGGGTTCGGCATGGCACGGATGATCGGAGGCGCGGGTCTGGGTCTGATGGCGATCTTGGGCGCGCCGCAGTGCGCCCTGGCGCTCGACCACGTGACGTTCGGCACCAACTGGCTGGCCGAGGCCGAGCACGGCGGCTTCTACCAGGCCGTGGTCGACGGCACCTATGCCAAATACGGGCTGGACGTCACCATCCTGCCCGGCGGTCCGCAGGCCGACCACGAGATCCTGCTCGCCACCGGCAAGATCGACTTCTACATGGGGGGCAACATGATCCAGGCCTACTCGGCCGTGGAGCAGGGCATCCCCACGGAAGTGGTGGCGGGCTTCTTCCAGAAGGACCCGCAGTGCATCCTGGCGCACCCGGGCGTCGGCCACGACCATTTCACCGACCTCACCAAGGCGCCGATCTTCATCGGCAAGGAGGGCCTCGCCTCCTACTACCGGTGGATGGAGCAGGCCTACGGGTTCACGGAAGACAGGGTGAAGCCCTACACGTTCAACACCGGGCCGTTCATCGCCGACACGACCTCCGCCCAGCAGGGCTACGCCACCTCCGAGCCCTTCGCGGTGGAGAAGGCGGCAGGGTTCAAGCCCAACGTGTTCCTGCTCGCCGACCAGGGCTTCAGCACCTACGCGACCACGATCGAGGCGCGCGTCGACACGGTCGCCAAGACCCCCGACCTGGTGCAGCGCTTCGTCGACGCTTCCGCGGTGGGTTGGTACAATTACCTCTACGGCGATCCCGCGAAGGCCAACGCCGCCATCAAGCACGACAATCCCGACATCACCGACCAGGAGCTCGGGTTCGCGCGCGACGCCATGAAGTCCTCCGGCATCGTCGACTCGGGCGACACGCTCGGCTTGGGCATCGGCGCCATGACGGAGGCGCGGCAGAAGGACTTCTTCGACAAGATGGTCAAGGCGGGCGTCGTCCCCGCGAGCCTCGACTACGCGAAGAGCTACACGCTGCAGTTCGTCGACCACAAGGTGGGGCTTGAGCTGCGGCCCAAGTGAGGGTCGCCGTTCCGGTTCGCGTCTTGCGATGACGGCTGCGGTCCGGAAGGGACGCTCTTTGACCAACGGTCCGAGCCCATGACCGCGCAGGCCCAGGCGCTCGCGCCCCGCACCGATCCGGCCCCGCCCGTGCTCACCCTGCGCGGCGTGTCGAAGACCTTCGAGACGGGCACGGTGGCGCTGTCGCGCTTCGACCTCACCGTGCGGACGGGGGAGTTCGTGTCGCTGATCGGCCCGTCCGGCTGCGGCAAATCCACGGCGCTGCGCATCATGGCGGGACTGACGGCGCCTTCCTCCGGCACGGTCGAGCACGCGGGCGACCGCGCGGGCCTGGGCTTCGTGTTTCAGGACCCGACGCTGATGCCCTGGGCCAGCGTGTTCGACAACGTGTGGCTGCCGCTCCGCCTGCGCGGCGTGCCCCGCGCCAAGGCCGCGGCCAGGATCGAGGACAGCCTGGCGCTGGTCGGCCTGTCGAAGTTCACGAGGGCCTACCCGCGCGAGCTGTCGGGCGGCATGAAGATGCGGGTGTCGATCGCCCGCGCGCTGGTGGTCAAGCCCGCCCTGCTGCTCATGGACGAGCCCTTCGCGGCGCTGGACGAGATCACCCGGTTCAAGCTCAACAACGACCTGATCCGCCTCACCGCCGAGCTCGGCACCACCACGGTCTTCGTCACGCACTCGGTCTACGAGAGCGTGTACCTGTCGAGCCGCGTGGTGGTGATGGCGGCCCGGCCCGGCCGCGCGGTGGCGGAACTGCTCGTGCCCGCCCCCGCCGTCCGCACCGAGGAGTTCCGCTCCGACCCGGCCTATGTCGAGACCTGCCGGGCGGCCTCGCGCGCCCTGCACGGCGCCATGGCGGCCGAGGACCACCTGTGAGCGCGCTCGACGCCGCCGTGTCGCCCGACGAGGCCGCGGGCGCCCGCCGCGCGCGGCGCCGCCTCGCCCCCCACGGCCTGCTCGACGTGGCCCTGCCCGGCCTGGTGTTCGTCCTAACGCTTGGCGGTTGGGAAGCCCTG
>CAXTFJ010000024.1:14963-29856 GCA_964243405.1 uncultured Lichenihabitans sp.
GTTCTGTCGGCCGCGCTCCTGGTCACGCTGCGCATCACGGTCCAGGCGCTCGGGCTAGCGGTCGCGGGAAGCGTGGCGTTGGCGGTGCTGTTCAGCCAGTCGCGGCTGATCGAGCGCTCGTTCTTCCCCTTCGCGGTGGTGCTGCAGGTCACGCCCGTGGTGGCGATCGCGCCGCTGCTGCTGATCTACCTGTCGTCGGGCGCGGCCGTGCTCACTTCGGCCTTCCTGGTGGCGTTCTTCCCCATCCTGTCCAACACCGCGCTCGGCCTCGCCTCGACCGACCGCAATCTTGTCGAGCTGATGCAGCTCTACCGCGCCTCGCGCTGGCAGCAGATGCTGTACCTGCGGCTGCCCGCCGCCCTGCCCTATTTCCTGGGGGGTCTGAGGATCGGTGGCGGCCTGGCGCTGATCGGCGCCATCGTGGCCGAGATCGCGGCGGGTTCGGCGGGGGCGGGCTCGGGCCTTGCGTTCCGCATCGTGGAGGCGGGCTTCCGCCTCAACATTCCCCGCATGTTCGCGGCCCTGGCGCTGATCTCGGCCGCGGGCATCGCCATCCACCTCGCGCTGTCGGCGCTCACCACCCTCTTGCTGCGCCGCTGGCACGACAGCGCGCGCTAGGACCGTGTCGATGACCCACGCCTTCCGTTTGCCGGCCGCCGCGACCCGCTGGATGGCGGCGGGCGTCCGCGTGCCCGCCTGCCTGCTCGACGCGCCGCCCGGCGAGCCCGACCGCGAAGGGCTGGTGGCCGTCGACCTCACCGTGGCGGGCACCCGCATCGAGGCCATCGCGCCCGCGTCGGAGGGTCCGCGGGCCGCCGACCTGCCCGTGCTGGAGCGGCCCGGCCTCGCGGTGCCCTGCTTCATCGACGCCCACACCCACCTCGACAAGGGCCACACCACGCCGCGCGCCCCCAACCCGCCCGGCTCGCACCTCGGCGCGCGCGAGGCCGTGCCGCTGGACCGCGCGGCCCACTGGACGGCGGCCGACGTGCGGGCCCGCATGGAATTCTCGCTGCGCGCCGCCTACGCGCATGGCACGCGGGCCATCCGCACCCACCTCGACTGCGTGGGCACCCAGACGCGGATCTCCTGGCCCGTTCTGGCGGAGGCGCGCGAGGCCTGGGCCGGGCGCATCGACCTGCAAGCCTCGCCGCTGTTCGGCATCGAGCTCGCAGGCGACGACGCCCACATGGCCGACGTCACCGACATGGTGGGCGCCTTCGGCCACTGCCTGGGCGCCGTCACCTATCCCGGCCCCGCGCTGCGCCCGGGCCTGGAGCGGCTTTTCCGGCTGGCCTCGGACCGGGGCTGGGAACTCGACTTCCACGCCGACGAGACCAACGAGCCCACCGTCAACACGCTCGCGGTGATCGCGGAGCTCGCGATCCGCTTCAAATTCCCGAGCCGCATCCTGTGCGGACACTGCTGCACCCTGTCGCTGCTGCCCGACGCCGAGCGCGAGCGCACGGTCGATCTCGTCGCCAAGGCGGGCCTGTCGATCGTGTCCCTGCCGATGTGCAACATGTACCTGCAGGAGCGGCAGACCGCGCCGCGCACGCCGCGCTGGCGCGGCATCACGGCCATCAAGGAGCTGCGCGCCGCGGGCGTCAACGTGATGATCGCCAGCGACAACACGCGGGACCCCTTCTACGCCTACGGCGACCTCGACATGCTGGAAGTGTGGCGCGAAGGCACCCGCATCGCCCACCTCGACCACCCGTTCGACACCTGGGCCAAGCTCGTGGTGCCCAATCCCGCCGAGGCGCTCGGCCTGTCCGAGCCGGGACGATTGCGGGCGGGCGGCCCGGCCGACTTCGTGCTGATCCCCGCCCGCAGCCTGTCCGAGCTGATGAGCCGGCCCTGGCCCGACCGCACCGTGGTGCGCGGCGGCCGGCCGATCGAGGCCGTTGTCCCCGCCTACCGCGAACTCGACACCCTGGCGGGGCTCGCGCCGTGACAAATGACATCGAGGCGCTCAAGCGCCGGCTCGGACCGATCCGCTACGAGGACAACCCCGCGCTGGTGAAGCAGAAGAGCCGCGACTTCTTCTGGTATTCGCCCGTGCTGAAGCGGCAGCTCGACCACGTGACCGGCGACCTGCTGGTCAGTCCCCGTTCCACGGCCGAGGTCGTCGAGGTGCTGGCCGCCGCATTCGCCCTCGGCATTCCGGTCACGCCGCGCGGTTCGGGCACGGGCAATTACGGGCAGGCCATGCCGCTGGCGGGCGGGGTCGTGCTCGACCTGTCGGGGATGGACGCGGTCACGGCGGTGTCGCCCGGTCGCGTCACCTGCGGGCCCGGGGCCGTGATGGCCGCCATCGACGCGCGCACGAAGGCGCACTCCGCCCAGGAGTTGCGCATGCATCCCTCCACCTACAATACGGCGTCGATCGGCGGCTTCATCGCGGGCGGCTCGAGCGGGGTCGGCTCGATCAACTGGGGCGGGCTGCGCGACCTCGGCAACATCCTTCGCGTCCAGGTCGTGACCGCGGAGGCGAGCCCCCGCGTGCTGGAGCTGACGGGCGAGGACCTCGGCAAGGTCGCGCACGCCTTCGGCACCAACGGCATCATCACCGAGGTGGAGATGCCGCTGGCCGCCGCCTACGACTGGGTCGACGTGATCGTGGGCTTCGACGCCTTCGGGGAGGCGGCCCGCTTCGGCAATGCCTTGGGCGAGGCGGACGGGCTGCTCACCAAGCTGATCACGCCGATCGCGGCCCCCGTGCCGCAAAGCTACTTCCTCCGGCACAGGCGCTTCCTGCCCGCGGGGGTGAGCGTGGTGCTGGTGATGGTGGCGGCGCACGCGCTCGACGCCTTCCGCACCTTCGTGCGGCGCTTCCGCGGCGCCGAGGTTCTATTCGACGCGAGCCTGATGACCGCCGAGGAGCGGCAGGGCCTGCCACCCAATCTCGAACTGTCGTGGAACCACACCACCCTGCGGGCGCTGCGGGTCGACCCCGCCATCACCTACCTGCAGGTGCTGTTCCCCTTCCCCACGCAATTGGACACGATCGCCAAGGTGCACGCCCGGTTCGGCGACGAGGTGATGGCGCACCTGGAATACGTGCGCTTCAACGGGGTGGTGACCTGCTTCGGCCTGTCGCTCGTGCGCTTCACGACGGAGGAGCGGCTGGACGAGATCGTTAGCATCCACGAGGACATGGGCGCCCCGATCTTCAACCCGCACCGCTACACGCTGGAGGAGGGCGGCATGAAGCAGACCGACGCGGCCCAGCTCGCCTTCAAGCGGGAGGCCGACCCGCGCGGCCTGCTCAACCCCGGCAAGATGGTCGCCTGGGACGACCCGGACTTCGACTACCGCGGCGGCAAGACCTACCTGTTCCCCAGCCTGGCGGCGGCGGGTGACTGAGGGCTGTCGTTTCGGCTTCGAGCCGGGACCCACGATGCAGCGTGCACGTGGGTCCGGGATCTCCGCCGACGCCTGTCGGGCTCGTCCTTCTTCACGGCTGGGCGGTGATGTCCTTCGCCCCGCTCGCGGGGAGAAGGTGCCCGGCAGGGCGGATGAGGGGCCCTGTCGCGCGTGGCCCCACCCTCATCCGTCCTTCGGACACCTTCTCCCGCCTGGGCGGGAGAAGGACAGACCCGACCGGCTGCCGAAATTTGTGAATGGGGCGGCGGCTGGCGCCCCGTCCGGGACGACACGAAGCTCGCCCCCGGCAACGTCCTCGTCCTCTACGCCCACCCGGTCGAGACCAGTTTCGTGGCCGCCCTGCACGGCCGCGTGGTGGACGTGTTGCGCGAACGGGGCCACGCGGTCGACGACTGCGACCTGAACGTCGAGGGCTTCGACCCCGTCCTGTCCCGCCAGGACCGCCTCGACTACCACGAGGTCGGCCCCAACCAGGCCCGCGTGGCCGGCGACGTGGCGCGGCTGCGCGCCGCCGAAGCCCTGGTGCTGGTCTATCCGGTGTGGAACTTCGGCTTTCCCGCCATCCTGAAGGGCTACCTGGACCGCGTGTTCCTGCCCGGCGTGTCGTTCGACCTCACGCCCGCGGGCGGCCTCGCCTACCGGCTCCGGCACATCCGCAGGCTCGCGGCGGTCTGCACCTACGGCGGCGACCGGTGGCGCGCACTGCTGATGAGCGATCCCCCGCGCCGGTCCGTCACCCGCATGCTGCGCGCCCAGGTGGCGCGGGGCGCGCCCTGCGACTACCTCGCCTGCTACGACATGAACACCACCACCGCGGGCCGCCGCGCCGCCTTCCTGGCGCGGGTCGAGGCGCGGTTCCGCGCCTGGTGAGCGGGCGACGAGCGAGGCACCCATGCCCGAAATCAACGACCAGCCCCTCACCTGGCGCGACATCACCACCGTGGCCGAAGGCGCGCCGCTGACCCTGTCGGCGGGCGTGCGGAGCCGGGTGCAGGCCGCGCGGGGCGTCGTCGAAGCGCTGATCGCGCGGGGCGTGCGGACCTACGGGGTCAACACCGGCGTGGGCGCGCTGCACGAGGTGCTGATCGACCGCGGGCGGCAGCGGGCCATGTCGCGCAACCTGCTGATGAGCCACGCGGTCGGCGTCGGCGACACGCTGCCCACAGCCGAGGTGCGGGCGGTCGTGGCGGCGCAGGTCAACAACCTCGCGCACGGCTATTCCGGCGTTCGCGCGGACGTGCTGGATCAGATGCTGTGGCTGCTGGGAGTGGACTGCGTCCCCGTCGTGCCCGCGCGCGGGTCGGTCGGCTATCTCAGCCACATGGCCCACGTCGCCCTGGTGCTGATCGGCGAGGGGACGGCCTTGGTCGAGGGCGTCGCGATGCCGGGCGGCGAGGCGCTGGCGCGGTTGGGCCGCGCGCCGCTCGTGCTGGAGGCCAAGGAGGGCCTGAGCCTCATCAACGGCGCGCCCTGCGCCACCGGCCTCGCCTGCCTGTGCCTGGCGCGGGGCGAGCGCCTGCTCGACGCGGGCGAGGCCGTGGCAGCCGCCTCCTTCGAGGCGCTGCGGGGCCAGCTCGCCAATGTCGCGCCCGAGGCCATGGCGCTGCACCGCTCGCCGGGGCTGAACGGCGTGGCGGAGCGCCTCCGCGCCCGCCTGGAAGACTCCCCGCGCGTCCGGGCGGCCGCCGGCCGCCACACCCAGGACCCGATGGCGCTGCGCGCCCTCCCCCAGGTGCACGGCGCGGCCCGCGACGCGCTCGACCACGTGGCCCGCACGGTCGACCGCGAGCTCGCCTCCGCGACCGACAACCCGCTCGTGTTCGGCACCCCGGACGCGCCGGAGGTGCGGATGAGCGCCAACGCGGTCGCGTCCGGCGTGGCGCTCGCCATGGACCTGGCGGCCATCGCGCTCGCCAACGTCGCGGCGCTGGCCGAGCGGCGGCTGGACCGGCTCATCAACCCGCTGGTGAGCGGCCTCCCCGCCTTCCTGGTGGCCGAGCCCGGCCTGCAGTCGGGCCTGATGATCGCGCAGTACACGGCGGCGGCGCTCACGGCCGACAACCGCCGCCTCGCGGCCCCGGCCAGCCTCGACGGCGGCGTCACCTCCGGCCTGCAGGAGGATCACCTGCCGCACGCGACCGGGGCCAGCCTGAAGGCACTCGCGATCGCCGACAACCTCGCCCAGGTGATCGGCATCGAGCTCGTCTGCGCCGCCCAGGCCGCCGAGCACTATCCGGCCGCGGAGCGGGGCGCCGCCACGGGCCGGCTCATCGAGGCGTTCCGCGGGATCGTGCCGCCCTACGCGGACGACCGGCCGCTGGCGGACGACCTCGCGCGAGCGAAGAGCTTCGTGATGGCCGGACGCGCGTCCGGGCCTTGAAGCCGTCCGGGCCCGGCCCACCCTAAAGATCATCGATTGGATCAAGGGAGGATACGACGTGAGCGCGATCAAGCTTTGGGGTTTCAGCGGTTCGACCTACGTTCGCACCGTTCGCATGCTGCTCGCCGAGAAGGGCGTGACCGACTACGAGCAGGACCCCGTGAACGTGCTCAAGGGCGAGCCCAAGAGCCCCGAGCACCTGAAGCGCCACCCGTTCGGCAAGGTGCCGGTGGTGGAGGTCGACGGCTTCCACGTCATCGAGACCCCCGCGATCCTGCGCTACCTGGACGCGGTGTTGCCCGGCAACAAGCTCGTCCCCACCGACCCGAAGGAGGCCGCCAAGGCCGACATGACGACGGGCATCCTCGACAGCTACGGCTACATGGCGCTGATCGGCGGCGTCGTGGCCTACCACCTGTTCCCCGACTTCGTGGGCGGCAAGAACGACGCCATGCACCACCAGGGACTCGATACCGGCAAGAAGGTCGTGAGCGAGATCATGCGGCTCAAGGGCGGCTCGCCGTGGATCGCCGGCCCGTCGGTGAGCGTCGCCGACCTCTACCTCGCGCCCATCCTCGCCTACGTGACGATGACGCCCCACAAGGACGAGTTCCTCGAGATCTCCGGCGTGGAAGGCTGGTGGCAGTCGATCACGGGCCGCGACAGCTTCAAGGCGACCAACCCCTGAGGACAGCCGATCGGGGCAGCCGCGCCGTCGACGTCGCGGCTTCCCGTCCCTTCTGGTAAAGGCGGCGCATGCCCTCGCTCGATCCCGGCCGCCGCCCCATCCCCAACGTGCTCTCCATCGCGGGCTCGGACCCGAGCGGGGGGGCGGGGATCCAGGCCGACCTGAAAACCTTCGGGGCGCTGGGCGTCTACGGCATGGCGGCGCTCACGGCCTTGACGGCGCAGAACACGCGCGGGGTGACGGGCGTGCACGTGCCCCCGGCGGACTTCATCGCCCAGCAGATCGACGCAGTGTTCGCCGACGTGGCGGTGGCGGCGGTCAAGATCGGCATGCTGGCCGACGCGCCGATCGTGGACGCGGTCGCGGACCGGTTGCGGGCCCACCGCGCAAGCGCCGTCGTGCTCGACCCCGTGCTCGTCGCGACCAGCGGCGACAGCCTCGGCACGCCCGAAACGGTGGATGCCCTGCGTCGGACCCTTCTCCCCCTCGCGACGCTCATCACCCCCAACCTTCCGGAAGCCGCGCGGCTCGCGGACCGCCCCGTGCCGCGGGACGTCGCGGCCATGCGCGACGTGGCCCGCGCGTTGGGCGCGGCGGGCGCCCGGGCCGTGCTGGTCAAGGGCGGCCACCTCGGGGGCGCCACGGCGGTCGACGTGCTGTTCGACGGCCACGGCTTCGAGGAGTTCGAGGCGCCGCGCATCGAGACGCGCAACACCCACGGCACGGGCTGCACCCTGTCGTCGGCGATCGCGGCCTACCTCGCGCTCGGCTTTGCCCTGCCCGACGCGGTGCGCAACGCAAAGAGCTACCTGACCGAGGCGCTGCGCTTCAGCGACGACCTTGCGGTGGGCACGGGGCACGGGCCGGTGCATCACTTCCACGCGGCACGGCGGACGGGCGCGTAGCGGGGCCGCTGCCCTATATGGGAAGCGAGAAGGATCCCGCCATGACCCTGCCCCCCGACCCGAAAACCTTCGCGCGCGCCGCGGCAACCGGGCCGCTGCCGCCCGACCATCCCGTCGTCAAACCCCGCAAGGTCGGCGTGCTGCTGTCCAACCTCGGCACGCCGGACGCCACCGACTACTGGTCCATGCGGCGCTACCTCGCCGAGTTCCTGTCCGACCGCCGGGTGATCGAAACGCCGCGGATCATCTGGCTCACGATCCTGCACCTCATCATCCTGACGGTGCGGCCGGGCAGGAAGGGCAAGGATTACGAGACGATCTGGAACCGCGAGCTCAACGAGAGCCCACTCAAGACTACCACGCGCAACCAGGCCGAGAAGCTGCAGGCGTCGATCGCGGGCGGCCTGCTGGGCGCGGCAAACCGCGACCGCGTGGTGGTCGACTGGGGGATGCGCTACGGCAACCCCTCCATCAAGGGCGCGGTCGAGCGGCTGATGGCGCAGGGCTGCGACCGCATCCTGGTGGTGCCGCTCTACCCGCAATATGCCGCCGCGACCTCTGCCACCGCCTGCGACAAGGTCTTCGAGGCGCTGATGACGATGCGCTGGCAGCCCGCCGTGCGGATCGCGCCGCCCTACCACGACGACCCCGTCTATATCGACGCGCTGGCTTCCTCGCTGCGCGAGGGCCTGGCGGCGCTCGATTTCGAGCCCGAGGTGATCCTGGCCTCCTTCCACGGCGTGCCGAAGGACTACCTGCTCAAGGGCGACCCCTACCATTGCCAGTGCGTCAAGACCGGCCGCCTGCTGCGCGAGGCCATGGGCCTGACGCCCGAGAAGCTGCGGCTGACCTTCCAGTCGCGCTTCGGGCCGGCCGAATGGCTGCAGCCCTACACGGACGAGACCGTGAAGGCGCTGGCGGCCTCCGGCGTGAAAAGCCTGGCCGTCATCACGCCGGGCTTCTCGGCCGACTGCCTGGAAACCATCGAGGAGATCGGCGGCGAGAACGCCGAATACTTCCACCACGGCGGCGGCGAGAAGTTCGCGCGCATCCCCTGCCTGAACGACACGCGCGACGGCATGCGGGTGATCGAGGCGGTCGTGGCCCGCGAACTGATGGGCTGGATCGACCCAGCGCCTGCCGCCGTCGACCGATTGGCAACAGCGGCGGCCTGAGTTCGCGTTCCGCGCGGGAGCCGCCCACCGGCGGCTGGACGCCCGATTTCCGCCGCTTTAGGGTCGCGCCATGCGCAACCTTCTCCTAGCCCTGGTCGCGGCCGGCACCGCGGCCGCCCTCCCCGCGAACGCCGCGGTGGATCACTACCGTCCCCTCGACGTGCGAGGGTACCACCATGACCGCTATCGCGGCAGGTTCGCCGAAGCGCGGCAGCTGATCCTCAGCCGCAACCTGCTGACGCCCGAGCAATTGCGCTGTGCCGCGATCCTGCCGGGCGACAAGGCCCTGGGGCAGGTCACGCAGGTCCGCGTCGTGCGCAGGCCGTCTCCGGACTGCGCGGCCGAGGCGGCCGGGCCGCCCTTCCTATTCGACCTCTACATCGACAATGCCAGCGGGTCGTTCCAGTGGACGCCCGAGGGCGCCGACGATCTCGAGGAACTGCCCTACCTGGGTGACGTCCGCCGCGCCCGGCTGCACGGCGAGTAGGCCCGCTCACCTCAGGCAGCCCGTCCATTCCGCGGCGTCGCGGGCGCGAACCATGTTGACGCTCGCGACCTCCCGGTAGCCCCGGGTCGGCCGGGCCGGGTGGCGCAGGAAGGGGTTGGGCAGCGCGGTCGCGAGCAGCGAGGCTTCGCGCGGCGTCAGGTCGGCCGAGGGCTTGCCGAAGTCGTGCCGGGCCGCCGCTTCAGCGCCGTAGATGCCGTCGCCCCATTCGGCGATGTTGAGATAGATCTCCAGCACGCGCTTCTTGCTCCACACCGCGTCGAGCAGCAGGGCGAGCGGGATCTCCATCCCCTTGCGGACGAACCCCAGGAACCGGCCGTTCCACAGGAACAGGTTGCGGGCGACCTGCATCGTGATGGTGGAGGCGCCCCGTTGCGGCCCGTCCGGGTCGTCGAGGACCTCGTGCAGCTGGTGCCAGTCCACTCCGTCGTGCTGGCAGAACTGCCCGTCCTCCGACATCACCACCGCGTCGACGAGGTGGGGCGACACCTGGGCGAGGGGCGTCCATCGCCGGTCGACGCTGCCACCCGACAGGCGGCGCACCACCATGAGGGTCGACACGGGTGGCTCGGTGCCGTCGTAGGCGACCAGGGCCGCGAACAGGAGAGCAAGGACGAGGACACCGAGCAGCAAGCGGTTCAACACGCGGCCGAGACTGCCGAACAGGCCGCGCCCTGCCCGTCGCGGCCGGAAGGTCCGCAACGGGAGGCCTCCGTCCAGCCTAGCGACGGTTCGCGCCCGGCCGAGCATCGCGACCGATCCTCCTCATGACCCAGCCGGTTCGGACGACGGGCACGACCATGGTCCGGGCCTCGTTTCGAGCGGCGGAGAGCCGGGCTATCCCGATATCGCGCGATCTCATGTCCTGCAGCAGACCGCGCGATGCCACAGCAAATATCGGGCGTGGCGTAACCAGGACTTGGTCATACCCTGTGACGTCACGCCCCGCCACCCGCTTTTCCCAAGCGTCACAGTTGTAAAGTGCGCCTCAAGACCGCATCTTCTCCCTCAGCAGCGGCCCGGCATGGCGCCGAGGGTGTCGCGGGTTGCCTGCACGCGAGGAGCGCACGCTGACGACCGACCTTCTCACAGCGGTTCATCCGCACCCCGCCGACGCGAGCGGCCCGCAGAACGCCACCCTGGCCAAGCAGATTCTGGCCAGCCTCGACGATGCCAAGGCGGAGAACATCCTGCCCATCGACGTGACGGGCAAGACCTCGCTGGCCGACACGATGGTGATCGCCACCGGACGCTCGACGACCCACGTGAGCGCCATCGCGGATCGCGTGGCGCGCACCTGCAAGGACGCGGGCATCGTGGCCAAGATCGAGGGGCTGCCGCACTGCGATTGGGTGCTGGTCGATGCCAGCGACGTGATCGTTCACATCTTCAGGCCCGAGGTCCGACAGTTTTACAACCTCGAGAAGATGTGGGGCGTCGATCGCCCGGCCGAGCAGCGCGTCGGCTGATACCCGGGATGGTGGCATCGTCCGAAGCTGGGTGACGGTTTCAGGTGCGTATCGTCCTGGCGGCCGTAGGCCGGATGAAGGCGGGGCCGGAACGGGATCTGCTTGCCCGCTATTCCGAACGCGCTCAGGCCCTGGCCCGCAGCGTCGGCCTGACGGGCTTTACGTTGCGCGAGATCGAGGAGAGCCGCGCCCGGGCTGCCGCTGACAGGAAGCGCGACGAATCAGCGGTCCTGACGCGCGAGTTGGGCGCGGGGATTGTGATCGCGGCACTGGATGAGCGCGGCAAGACGCTGTCGAGCGAGGCTTTCGCGACGCTGGTCGGGAGCGCACGGGATTTGGGTGTGTCAACCTTCTCGGTCGTGATCGGCGGCCCGGACGGGTTGGCCGAAGATTTCAGGGCGCGCGCAGACCACTGCATCGGCTACGGGGCCGCTACGTTTCCGCACCAGCTCGTGCGCGTCATGGCGGCCGAACAGATCTACCGCGCGATGACCATCCTGGCGGGTCACCCGTATCATCGGGCCTGACAGCCGTCCGGCACCAAGCCGGGCGGTGGACATCAGACCAGGCGGCCGCGGAACAGCCTGCCCGACGCGTGCAGGAGGGCGGTCGCCAGGGCGACCTTGAGCAGGTCACCCGGCAGGAAGGGCACCACGCCCCCGGTCCAGGCCGCCTGGAGCCCGGTGAAACGGGCAAGCCAAAGGCCGCCGAGCGTCAGGATCAGGCCGTCGGCCAGCAGCAGCACGGCGAAGGTCCGCGCGAGTGACACACCGGCCAGGCCGCGCTTCACCGACCAACCCACCAGACCGGCCGCCAGGGCGAAGCCCAGCAGGTAGCCGCCCCGCGGACCGACGAGTGTCGCGAGGCCTAAGCCGCCGCCCGCCAGCACGGGCAGGCCCGCGGCTGCCTCGGCCAGCCAAGCCACGACGGTCAGCACCGCGAGCCGCGCGCCGAACGCCGCCCCGAGCAGCAGGACGGCCAGCACCTGCAGGGTGATGGGCACGGGGATCATGGGCACGTGGACCCACGACGAGACCGTCAGCAGGCCCGTCCCGGCCAGCACCGCACCGAGCTTGATCAGCGCGGGCGTGGCTGACCCGATGGTGGGGGACAGGGGCCGCGCGGACGCGATGGGATGGCTCATGATGTCACCTCGGCGGGTGTGTGGGGCTGGCGCGAGCTTGCCGGGACTGTGCGCCTCCCGTCAAGCTTGCGCTATCAGCGGCAGTAGCGCCGGCCGTGCCGGTATACGCAGTTGCGGTAGGTGCGGTGGCGGTAGTCGGTCCGCTGCGGGATGCCGAACACGCCCTTGACGGCGCCGGTCGCCCCGCCCACCGCTCCGCCGACGACGCCGCCCACCAGTCCGCCGACCGGTCCCGCGGCGCGCTCGCCCGTGTCGGAACCCTCCGCGGCCCCTCGGCCGATGCCCTGCGCCTGGGCCGCGAGCGGCATGGCCAGGGCGGCGAGCGTCGCAGCAATCAGAAGATGCGTCCTCAAAGTGGTCACTCCCTCGACAAGGGACCGGATTGGCGGTCCTCGGACTTGGGGAAATCGCAAGCTGAGCCGTTTGTTTCGTGCGACGGGACTTGGAACTTGCGGAGCTCGAAGCACAGCCCGGGTCGTCCGCAACCCCGTCCCAGCCCGAAAAAGCTGGATTTCGCCGGTTATTCCACCGAAACAAAGGCAGCCGCGCCCTCCACAGGCTTTTGTTTCCCCCCGGGTTGGGTCATGGTTTCGCAGCACCGGACGCCGCGCGGCCCTGCGGATCGACCGGTCCCCTATCGAACCCGGGAGACCACGTGATGGCAACCAAGACCGTGAAAGCCAAGCCGGAAGCCAAGGAAGCCCCCGCCAAGGCGACGAAACCCGCCGCTCCCAAGGCTGCCACCAAGACCGCCAAGCCCAAGGTCGTGAAGGCGGAAGGCGACAAGGCACCGGCCAAGAAGGCGCCGGCCGGGCTTACCAAGCCGGTCACGCCCTCGAAGGACCTCGCCGCGATCGTGGGCCACGAGGCTCTGCCGCGCACCCAGGTGATCTCGAAAGTGTGGGAGCACATCCGCGCCCACAATCTCCAGAACCCCAGCAACAAGCAGGAGATCCTCGCCGACGCCAAACTGAAGGTGCTGTTCGGCAAGGACAAGGCCACCATGTTCGAGATGAACAAGCTGCTTTCCCCCCACATGAAATAGGCGATCCCCGGAACCCGGGACTTTCGACGGGCCGGACCGCGCCGCGGTTCGGCCCTTTTGGTTTCGAGGACGGTCGAGCCCCGCCCGGTGATCCTCCACGGAGGTCGTGACCCGGTCTTGAAACGCAAAGGCCCGGACAGCGCATCGCGCCGTCCGGGCCTTTGCATACCGGGGCTGATCCGTTCGGTCCGAACGGATCAGCCGGTCCGCGTCTCAGAAGCTGACCCGCAGGCCGCCCTTGCCCGCGTAGACGGTCTCGACGCCGGAGAACTCGCCGTCGAAGTTGGCGAACAGGGTCACGCCCGGCCGCACGAGGAGGTCCAGTCCGGCCTTGACCTGGGCCGCGTCCTCGGCGGGCCGCGCCCCCTCCACCAGGAAGCTCGCGCCCGGCAGGGACACGAAGCTGTTCACGAGGTTCCGGGTGGGATCGAACTCGTGGATGTAGGCCACCTGCGCGAAGGGGCGCGCCACGGTGCCGCCCAGCGGCAGGATGCTGTCGAGCCGAACGCCCGCGAAGACGGGCAGCGAGTCGGTGCTTCGCCCCGCGACCGCCAGGCTGAGCGCGCCCGGCGCGCCGGTGCCGGCATTGGTTTCGGTGAACCCGTCCGTGCTCAGGTTGGCGTATTCCGCCGCCGCGAAGGGCGTCACGCCCACCGAGTTGAACCCGGCGCCGTTGAAGCCGAAGCGTTGGCCGACCTCGCCGCGGACCCGGACCTCGAAGCTGCCGAAGCTCGACCGCTCGACCTCGCCACCCAGGGCGCCGATGCCGCCCGCCGTGCGGCGCACGTCGTTGTTGAAGCCGCTGAAGGTCAGCGAGCCCTCGGCATAGAAGCCGCTCAGCGCGCCGTAGGTGGCGTAGAGCGCGCCGTGACCGCCCGTGACCGCGCCGGACGTCGCCCTGTCGGCCACGTTGAAATCGGCGTTCGTGCCGCCCGCCGCGACACCGATCAGCAGGTCGGGCCGAGCCTGGTAATCGACGCCGATCAGGCCGCCGAAGAAGTTGTCGGTCTGCCGCGCCGTGCCCAGCGTCGCGACGCCGTTGATGGTGTCGGACCCACCGAAGCCGCCGCCCCAGGCGCGCCACAGCCGCTCGGGTGCGGCGAGAACCGGCAGCGGCCCCTTGGTGGCCGGGAACGCCAGGGCGGTCGCGTCCGCGTAGCCCTGGGCGGCCCGCGGAAGCGGGCTCCCGAGCGTGATGCCGTTCGGAGCGGCCGCGAAGGGCGAGCGCCAGGCGTTCTGCTCGTCCTCGATCGAGGAGGTGAAGGCCGCGCTCGACTGGAAGGCCGCGTTCTGCGAGGCCGCGATGCCCTCGCCGCTCAGGCGGTCGAGCGTGGCGGCCCCGAGGGCGGCCGAGGTCTGCTCGTTGGCGAACAGCCCGTTGACCAGCGCGCCCGCGTTGGCGGTCTGCGCGGTGGGCGCTCCGGCCGTGACCGCGGCCGCGACCCGCGCCTCGTTCACCGTCTGCCCGGGCACCGCGAAGTTCACGTCGTTGCGGTCGACCGTTAGCGTGGCGGCGTTGGCGCTGTAGGTGAGGAACGGGTTGAGGTTGGGGGCGTTGCTCGTCGCCGTCGCGAAGGTGCCGGTCAGCCCGCCCGACGCGGTGAGGATCTGCGTCTGGCTGAAGGGCAGCGCGCCCACGGCCGTGACGCGGAGGTTGGACCCCGCGATGGCGGCCGTGCCGTTCACCGTCGTGGCGCTGACCCCGTTGCCGGCCGCGGTGACGGCGTAGGTCGAGCCCGCCAGCAGGGCCAGGGTCCCGTTCACCGTCGTGGTGGCGGCCGCCGTGGCCGAGCCGCCGCCGAACGTGCCCCCGGCGAGCGTCGTGACGTTGCCGGTGAGGGTCGCGCCGTTGCCGTAAAGCGTGCCGGTGGCCCCGACCGTGACGGGCATGCGGACCGCGTCGGTGGGGGCCAGCGTGAGCGTGCCGCCGACGTTGCCGAAATAGCCCGCCGCCGAATACAGGTCGATGCGCGTCCAGTAGCTCAGCGCCGTCCCGTAGAAGGAGGCGAGCGCATTGCCCTCCGTGTTGACCAGGATCTGGTTGATCGTGCTCGTCTGGAGGGAGCCGTCGATGCCGCCGTTGGGCGCGATGGTCCGGGCCGCGGCGGTGCTGCCGCCGTAGAGCGGCGCGAGCAGGATGGAGGCGTCCGGGCCGCCCGCCGGAGCGGCTTCCTGCGGCGCCTGGGCCAGCG
>CAXTFJ010000024.1:29866-42496 GCA_964243405.1 uncultured Lichenihabitans sp.
AAGGGCCGGACCTGCGGTAGTCTGCGCTGCGACCGGCGCCTGGGCCAGCGTGAGCGTCGGTAGGCCGTAGGTCAGGCGCCCGTCGTAGGTCGCCTGATTGGCGGCGGACGGGACGTAGGGGTCATTGGCGGTGTTGGCGGCGCTCGTGGCGCAGGTCGCCACCGCCGCGCCGCACTGGGCCGAGAGGTAGGTCGAGAGCTGCGGTTGCGCGGCGTTGAACAGGGCCGGCAGGTTCACGGCCGTGCCGGTGGTCGCCGCATTGTTGATGTAGAGCGGGTTGGTGAAGCCCTGAGCCAGGTCGTAGCTCGCCAGCGCCCGGCTCGCGATGATGTCGAGCGGATAGTGGACGTCGAGCACGATGCGGCTGTTGGCATATTCGGACGACCGCAGCACTTGGCTCTGGTAGAGGCTCGGCGACAGCATCGCGAGCAGGATCCCGTCCGTGTAGGCGTAGGTCGTATGGCCGCTCGGGAACGAGGGATTGGTGCCAAGGCCCGCTAGCGACGTCGGGTCGAACTGGTTGAACCGGGCGGGCGCCACCTGCACGGGACGCGAGTCGCCGTAGACGTCCTGGCCCGGCTGCCTGTTGGTGACGCCTCCGGCGATGTCCAGGACGCTGTTTGTGGTGTTGGGCAGGCCGTTCGCGGTCGGCAGCGTGTAGCCCGGGGGCGCGACGGCGGGGACCGGCACGTAGCCGGGAGGCGTGACGCTGGGGTTGGTGGCCGCACCGTTCGCGAAATAGTTCTTGGCGACGCCCAGGTCGTTGCTGGTGAAGGTGTTGTAGGCCGTGGTGAGCAGGGTCACGACGTTGTTCAGGGGGCCGGCGGTCCCGTTGGCGACGCCCCTGACGTAGATCGGCCCGAGCTGGGAGCCGTAGCCGCCCACGGGCTGCATCGGGATCACGACGCTGCCGGCCGTCGGCGCCTGGGTGGGGAGGCCGCCGGCGAGGTTGGACGCGACGCCGAACACCGTCTGCGTCCCCACCGGCGCCGTCGCCAGGGTGTTGGTCGCATTGCCCAGCAGGTTCTTGTCGCTGATGGACATGGACTGCTGCTGCGCGGTGGCGCCGTTGTTGGTGGCGACCGACTGGTTGAGGTTCGCCTGCAGGGTCGCCTGGCCCGTGGGCGTCGCGTTCAGCGAAAGGAACGGCGACAGCAGGTTCAGGACGTTGACGTTGGACGGGGTGGTGTTGACGGCCTGCGCGAGCGCGCCGCTGCCGGACGCCACCGCGGCGACGGCGAGCGCGAAGATCGAGGTTGATGTGGCGAAACGCATGGAGCCCCCTATAAATCTGGAGGCAGGTAGCCGGCCGATCGTGACACTTTGTTAACCAGCATTTTACACGGAAAAGTCTTAGTCTGGGGCATGTCGTTCTTGCCACACCCTTGGGGCCACGACGGACGTCGCTCCTGCCGCTGCTGAGATCGCATCCGGGACGAGGGTGACCGTCCACCGCGGCACCCTGAATCTCCTGCCTCGCGTGACGCCTTGGGCGTTGCGTCATCCGGGTGTCATGCGGCGGGGGCAAGGACGGTCGGGTGCATCGGGTTGGTCTGTGGGTCGCACCCGCCACCCTCCGCGATGCGCCACGGACCGCCGCGCCGCTCCCCGCGGGTCGGCTTCGCGTCCGGGTCAAGACCGAGGACTTCCCATGAGCGTTTCCCATCCCACCTTCCGGTCGCGGCTTTCGCGGCGTGACATGGTCGCCGGAACCGGCCTTCTCGGGCTCGCCGCGGCCTCCGGCCTGCCGTTCGGCGCCGTCGCGCGGGCCGCCGAGGCGAGCGACTGGTCGTCGCCGCCCGACGTCGCGAAGGCGAAGCTCCAGGGCGCGCAGTACGTGAGCTACGGCATGCCCGATTCCTGGGCCAATTACGGCGAGGTGCTCCAGAAGCTGGCGGGGCACTACGGCTTCACGCTGCAGCATTCCGACACCGACATGAACTCCTTCGAGGAGGTCACCAAGTTCGAGGCGGAGAAGAACAACCCCGTCGCGATCTCGGCCGACATCGGCATCCTGTTCGGCAAGGTTGCCGAGCAGAAGGGCGTCGTGCCGCCCTACATGCCGCCCAACGCCGCCAAGCTGCCCGTGGGCCTGAAGGGCGACAAGGGCGGCTGGGTCGCCACCTTCACGGGCGTTCCCGCTTTCGTGGTCAACACCGACATCGTCAAAAACGTGCCCCAGACCTGGGCCGACCTCGCCAAGCCCGAGTACAAGGGCAAGGTGAACGTGATCGACGCGTCCGGCGGTGCCGGCACGGACGTTGCGACCTTCATCGCCTGGGCCTACGCGAACGGCGGCAGCGAAACGAACCTCGCGCCCGCGGTGGACTACGCCAAGACCATGGTGGGCCAGTACGCGACGGCCGCCGCCAGCACGCAGACGCTGGAAAAGGGCGAGGTGCCGATCCAGATCAAGTACGACTTCAACTGCATCGCCTCGGCCAAGCAGTTGCAGGCCAAGGGCGTCGGCGCCAAAGTGGTGATCCCGGGCGTGTCGATCTACGCGCCCTCCGCGCTGATGATCAACACGTACAACACCGGCAAGATGGACATCGCCAAGCTGATGCTCGACTTCGTGCTGAGCGACGACGGCCAGGCGGCCTTCGCCAAGTTCGGCGCGCGGCCGATCCGCTGGGTGCTGGGCGATCTCAAGCTGCCCGACGACGCCAGGGCCAACTGGCTGCCCGACGGCGACTACGCCAAGGTGAAGGTGCTGCCCGACTGGTCCAAGGTGGACCTGCAGGCCATCGCGGGCACCTGGCGCGACCAAGTCTCGGGCGGCTGAGCCCGGTGGCGACCCGCGCGGCTCCGGCCCTGTCGCGGCGGGTCGCGACCTGGTTCGTGGACTGGTCGCTCGCGCTGCCGCTGATCGTCGTGGCGAGCCTGCTGCTGCTCGCCCCGGCGCTCGCCATGGTGGTGTCGAGCCTGACGGGCGACGACGGCGCCTTCACGCTGCTGAACTGGACCAAGACCTTCAAGGCCCTGTCGGCGCAGCGCGCCATCGGCAACTCGCTCACCCTGGGCGCCACGGTCGCGACCGTGTCGGCCCTGGTGGGCACGCCGCTGTCCTGGCTGATCTCGCGCATGACGCGGCTCAACCGGTCGCTGCACCTGGGCCTGCTCAACGTCGCGACCAACTTCTCGGGCATCGGCATCGGCTTCGCCTACGTGGCGGCGCTCGGCACCTACGGCATGGTGACCCTGGCCCTGAAGGCCGTGGGCCTCGACGTGGCGCCCGCGCAGAGCTCGTTCACCGGCCTCGTGCTCGCCTACTGCTACAGCAACGTGCCGCTGTTCGTGCTGCTGTCGCTGCCCGCCATAAGCCTGCTCCGGGACGAGTGGTGGGACGCGGCGCAAGCGGCGTCCGCCACCCGCCCGCAGTTCTGGCGCTACATCGGCTGGCCGGTGCTGCGCCCGTTCATCCTGGCCGACTGGCTGCTGATCTTCACCTGGTCGGTCGGCATGTACGGGGTCCCGGTGTCGCTCGTGGGAGAACGGCCGAGCGCGTTCCGGCTCATCACCGTCGAGATGTACCGGTCGCTCTACGGGTCGATGTTCGGCGACCGGCGTATGCCGGTCTACGCCGTCCTGCTCATGGCGATCGCGGCCCTGAGCCTGCTCGCCTACCGCCTGATCGTGCGTAGGGGGACCCGATGGCTGACCTGACCCGCTCCGCTCCCGTCGCGCGCGGCGCGCGGCTGCGGCTCGGCCTGTCGGGGTTCGGACGGCCCCGCGCGGGATCGTGGGGCGTGCTGCTGATCGGCGCCACGATCCTCTACATCCTCATCCCCATGGTCGCGGTGCTGCTTTACGGGGTCGCGACCCGCTGGACCGACCACATCCTGCCGGACGGCTACACGCTGGACCATTGGGGAGCGGCGCTGGCCGACGGGCGCTTCCGCACCGTTACGGTCCGCAGCTTCGGGCTGGCGGCGGCTGCGGCGCTGTTCGACCTGGTCCTCGTCACCCCGGCCGCCTACTGGCAGCGCGTGCGCAACCCCCGCATCCGCCCCGTGATCGAGCTGCTGGCCGCCATCCCCTTCTCCATCCCCATCGCGGTGATTGCCTTCGGCTTGCTGACGCTGACCGGACGCTACACCCCGGCGCTGCAGGGCACGCTGTGGCTGCTGCTTCCCGCCCACGCGGCGGTGGCCTTCTCGTTCGTGTACTGGGCCGTCGACGGCTCGATGGCGGCCGCGAACGTGGCGGCGCTGAGCGAGGCGGCGCGCACCTGCGGGGCCGGCCCTGGCATCACGCTCCTGCGCGTCATCCTGCCCAACATCGGCCCGGGCCTCGCGAGCGGCGCGATCCTGGCCTTCGGGTTCAGCTTCAACGAACTGGCGCTGGTGCAGATCCTGGCCGGCGACCGGTTCGAGACCGTGCCGCTCTACATGCTCAACCTGCTCAAAAGCACCGATGCCGACTTCAACCTGCTGGCCGTGATGACGACCGTGACGTTCGGGCTGACGCTGGCCCTATCGATCGCGGTGGTGCTGTTCAACCGGGACGGGTCGGCCACGGCCGCGATCGACCGCAAGGGAGCGCCCGCCCGATGAGCACGATCACGGTCGACCACCTGTCCAAGCGCTACGGCGACAAGCACGCGCTGAACGACGTCAGCCTGGAAGTCCACTCGGGCGAGTTGATCGCGCTGCTGGGCAGTTCCGGCTGCGGCAAGACCACCCTGCTGCGCGCGATCGCCGGGCTGACGGAGCCGAGCGAGGGCCGCGTCCTGTTCGACGGCCGCGACGTCACCGCCCTGCCGACCCGGCAGCGCCCCATCGGCATGGTGTTCCAGAGCTATTCTCTGTTCCCCAACATGACGGTCCGGCAGAACATCGCCTTTCCGCTCACCGTTCGCGGCCAGGCCGAGAAAGCCATCCGCCGCCGGGTGGACGAACTCCTGCACCTGGTGGGTCTCGCGGACCGGGCCGACCACCACCCGAGCCAGCTTTCGGGCGGCCAGCAGCAGCGCACGGCGCTCGCCCGCGCGCTCGCGCCCGACCCCGCCGTGCTGCTGCTCGACGAGCCGCTCTCGGCGCTCGACGCGGTGGTGCGGCTGCACCTGCGCGACGAGATCCGCCGCATCCAGCAGGAGATCCGCACCACAGCCCTGCTCGTCACGCACGACCAGTCCGAGGCGCTCGCGGTGGCCGACCGCGTGGTGGTGATGCGCGACGGCCGCGTCGAACAGGTCGCGACCCCCGCGGACCTTTACGAGACCCCCGCCACCCGGTTCAGCGCCGCGTTCATCGGCAACCGCAACGCGCTCGACCTGCCGGTGCGGGACGGCCGCATCGCGCTGTGCGGCACGACGGCGGTCGCGACCGCCGTGACCTCGCCCCGCGCCCTGGTGTTCATCCGCGCCGAGGACGTGCGCCGCGCCGATGCCGGCACGGGCCATCCCGCCCGGGTCGAGACCCGCATTTTCCAGGGCTCCACGACGCGCTTCTACCTCGTGCTCGACACCGACGACGGCCCGCTGCACCTGCGCGCCGACTGGCCGAGCCGCGACACGGCCGCACTGATGGCGGGCGACAGCGTCCACGTCAGCCTCGACCCGCGCGACGCCCACGTCTTCCCGGCGTGACCGATGACACCTGAGTCCCGCTCGTGACCGCGCGCCCGTTCGACCTCGCGGTGGTGGGCGCCGGCATCTGCGGGCTGGCCCACGCGCTCGCGGCCGCCCGACGCGGCAAGCGCGTGGTGGTGCTCGACCGCGACCGGCAGGCCAACGGCGCCTCCGTGCGCAACTTCGGCTTCGTCACGGTCACGGGCCAGCAGGCGGGGGCCTGCTGGACCAGGGCCATGCGCTCGCGCGACGTGTGGCTGGAGGTGGCAGAGCAGGCCGGCATCCCGATCCTGCGGCGCGGCCTGCTGACGGTCGCGCGACGCCCGCAGGCGCGGGCCGTGCTCGAGGAGTTCCTCGGCACCGACATGGGCCGCGACTGCCGCCTGCTGGAGCCCGCGGCCCTGGCGGAGCGCTACGACGGCCTGCGCGCGGGCGAGGTCGCGGGCGCGCTCCATTCGCCCCACGAGGTGCGTGTCGAATCGCGCGAGGCCCTGCCGCGCCTGGCCGGCTACCTGGCCGAACGCCACGGCGTCATCTTCCTGCGCGACACGGCGGTGCACGCCGTGCAGCCACCGCGCCTCGACACGAGCCGCGGGCCCGTCGAGGCTGAGGCCACCGTGGTCTGCCCCGGCGACGACTTCAACACGCTGCATCCCGAGCGCTTGGCGGCCTACGGGCTCACCCGCTGCAAGCTGCACATGCTGCGCCTGCGCCCCGGCCGGTTCGACCCGCGGCTCCCGCCCGTCATGTCCGACCTCGGCCTGATCCGCTACCTGGGCTACGCGGAACGCCCCGCCGCCGCCGCCCTACGCACCGTGCTGGAGGAGGAGCAGGGCGAGCACGTCGCCAACGGCGTCCACCTCATCGTGGTGCGCTCGGCCGACGGCTCGCTGGTGGTGGGCGACTCGCACCATTATGCCGCGACGCCAGACCCCTTCGCACCCGAGAGCGTGGATGAACTCATCCTGGACGAGTACGACGCGGTCTTTGCGGGCGCCCGGCCCGCCACGGTCGAGCGCTGGACCGGCACCTACGCGTCCGCGCCCGACCGGCTGGTGCTGGTCGACCGGCCCGCGGACGCGCTCCGGATCGTAGTGATCACCAGCGGCACGGGCGCCAGCACCTCCTTCGCGATCGGCGAGGAGGTGGTGGCCGACCTGTTCGGCTGAGGTGCCGGAGCGCGTCAGACGGCTGACGCCTGCCGGCTCTGCCCTTCGCCCCGCTCGCGGGGAGAAGGTGGCGAAGCCGGATGAGGGGCGGACTTCCGCGGCAGAGGGCCCCTCATCCGCCCTGTCGGGCACCTTGCTTCCCGCGAGCGGGGCGAAGGGAGAGGTTGGAAGCCGTGGCGCCTGTTCAAATTCGAAGTCTCAACCTGATCCTGCGGGAGGACCTAGCCATGCACCATCTCAAGGCCGCCATCTTCGACTGGGCCGGCACCGTCGTGGACCACGGCTCGCTCGCGCCCATGGGCGCCTTCGTGGACACGTTCGCCTCCTTCGGCGTGACCCTGTCGATCGCCGACGCCCGCGGGCCCATGGGCATCGCCAAGCGCCCGCACGTGGCGGCCCTGCTGGCCCTGCCGCACGTGGCGCAGGCCTGGGCGGCGGCGCACGGCCGCGCGCCGGACGGGCGTGACGTGGACGCCGTCTACGAGGCTTTCGTGCCCCGCAACGTCGCGACCGCCGCCGGCTTCTCGCGGGTCATCCCGGGCGTGGCGGAGACCGTCGCGAGCCTGCGCGCCCTCGGGCTCAAGATCGGCTCCACCACGGGCTACACGCGCGACATCATGGCCGAGATCCTGCCCGGCGCGGCGCGCGAAGGCTTCGCGCCCGACAGCCTGGTCTGCACGGGCGACACGCCGGACGGACGGCCCACGCCCTTCATGATCTACCGTGGCCTGCTCGACCTCGCCGTGTGGCCCGCCTGGAGCGCGATCAAGGTGGACGACACGGAGGTGGGCATCGCCGAAGGGCTGAACGCGGGGACCTGGACGGTGGGGGTCGCGGTCACGGGCAACGTGTTCGGCCTGTCGCTGGAGGAGACCGAGGCGCTCTCGGCCGCCGAGTTCGACGAGCGCCGCGCTGCCGCGGCCGACCGGCTGACGGCCGCGGGCGCCCATTACGTGGTCGACGGCGTGGCCGACCTGCTGCCGGTGGTCCACGCGGTCGAGGGTCGCCTCGCGCGAGGGGAGCGCCCGTGACGGACGGCCCGGACCTCAGCGAAGGCGACGTCAACAGCTCGCCGCTGCGGGACGCGTGGCGGGCCAGCCTGGGCGAGGCCACGCGCGCCCTGCTCGACGAGGACGAGCGCTGGTTCATCCACCAGTCGCTCTCGACCCCGTGCCTCGACGTGGTGGAGCGCGCGGAGGGCCCCTGGCTGATCGACGTCGACGGCCGCCGCATTCTCGATTTCCACGGCAACAGCGTCCACCAGCTCGGCCACGGCCACCCGGCGGTCGTGGCGGCGATCAAGGCGGAACTCGACCGGCTGCCCTTCTCCCCGCGCCGCTACACCAACCGCGCCGCGATCGGCCTCGCCCGCGCGCTGGCCGAGGCCGCACCCGACCCGCTCGGCAAGGTGCTGTTCGCCCCCAGCGGCGCGGCCGCGGTCGGCATGGCGCTGAAGCTCGCGCGCTACGCCACCGGGCGGCACAAGACGCTGTCCCTGTGGGACTCGTTCCACGGCGCCAACCTGGACACGATCGGGGTGGGCGGCGAGGCCCTGTTCCGCCGCGACCTCGGCCCCATGATGCCAGGGGCCGAGCACCTGCCGCCGCTGCACCTGGCGGAGCGCTTCTTCGGTCCCGACCGGCCGTTCGAGCGCTACGCGGACTACGTCGACTACGTGCTGGGCGTGCAGGGCGACGTGGCGGCGCTGCTGGCCGAGCCGCTGCGCTGGACCACCGCCGAGCCGCCGCCGCCCGGCTTCTGGGCGCGGGTGCGCGAGAGCTGCTCGCGGCACGGCACGCTGCTGATCTTCGACGAGATCCCGAGCGGGTTGGCGCGCACCGGCACGCTCTTCGTGTGCGAGGGCGCGGGCGCCGTGCCCGACATCCTGGTGCTCGGCAAGGGCCTGGGCGGCGGGGTCATGCCGATGGCGGCGATCGTGGCCGACACCCGGCTCGACTGCGCGCCCGAGGCCGCGCTCGGCCACTACACGCACGAGAAGAGCCCGCTCGGCTGCGCGGCCGGGCTCGCGACGCTGGACGTGATCCGCGAGGAGGGGCTGGTGGAGCGGGCGCGCGAGCTCGGACGTACGGGCCTCGAGCACCTGGCGACGCTGGCGCACCGGCACGCCGCCGTGCGGGACGTGCGCGGCACGGGCGCGTTCTTCGGCCTGGAGGTGGGCGGCGCGGACCCGACCGACGCGCGGGCACGGGCGGACCGGCTGCTCTACGCCGCCCTGCGGCGCGGCCTCAGCTTCAAGCTCGGCGCGGGCATTGTCGTGACGCTCTGCCCGCCGCTCACCATCGAGCGGGGCGACTTCGACCGGGCCTTCGCGATCCTCGACGACGCCCTGGCCGAGGTGGGCTGACCCCGCCGTTTCACCCAACCGTCACCCGCCCGGCCTAGCGTCGGGCCGAACCGATGCCCTCGGGAGGCAAGCCATGACGACCAGCGATAACCCCGACCTCACCCGCCGCGACATCCTCGTCGGGGGAAGCCTGGCCGGGGCGGCGCTCGCCCTCGGCGGGTCGGCGGCCTCGGCGGCGGACGCTCCCGCCACGGCATCGGGCTTCGTGTTCGAAACCGTGGACGGCGGCCGGCGCGGCGTCGCGGGCGTGCTGGTGTCCAACGGTCGCGACGTGGTCCCGACCGACGCGGACGGGCGCTACACCTTGCCCGTCACGGACGAGACAGTGCTGTTCGTTGTCAAGCCGTCCGGCTACGCGGTGCCCGTGGAGCCCGGCACCATGCTGCTGCGCTTCTTCTACATCCACCAGCCGAACGGCTCACCCGCCTCGCTCGGCCTGACCTACGAGGGCGTGGCCCCCACGGGTCCCCTGCCCGCTTCGGTGGACTTCGAGCTGAAGCGGCAGGACGAGCCCAAGGCGTTCGAGGTCGTGCTGTTCACCGATCCGCAGCCCGAGTCCGACGCCGAGGTCGACTTCATCCGCGAGGACGTCGTGCAGGCACTCGCGGGCACGACGGCCAAGTTCGGCATCACGGCCGGCGACCTCATGTTCGACGACCTGTCGCTGTACGACCGGCTGAACCGCATCATCGGCACCGCGGGCATCCCCTGGTACTCGACCGGCGGCAACCACGACCTTAATTTCGAGGCGCCCGGCCGGCACTATTCGCGCGAAACCTTCAAGCGCGTGTTCGGGCCCTCGACCTACGCGTTCGCCTACGCCGACGCCGTGTTCCTGATGCTCGACGACGTCGAATACCTCGGGCCCGACCCGAAGCGGCCGCGCGAGACCGCGCCCTACATCGGCAAGCTCGACCCCGACGGGATCGACTTCGCGCGCAACCTGCTGGCCCACGTGCCCGACGACAAGCTGATCGTCGTGGTGCTGCACATCCCCCTGCGCACCGACCTCGACCCTGTCGGGCCGGACGTCAACCTGACCAACAGGGCGGACCTGTTCGCGCTGTTCGAGAACCGCCGTTACACGGTCAGCTTCTCGGGCCACACCCACACGACCGAGCACCATTACTTCACGCAAGGGGACGGCTGGCCCTCGCCCGTGCCGCACCACCACCACGTGATGACCGCCGTGTCGGGCTCCTGGTGGAGCGGCCCCTACGACCACCGGGGCGTGGCGGTGGCGGACAGCCGCGACGGGACGCCCAACGGCTTCCACGTGCTCTCGGTCGACGGCACGGGCTACAAGACCCGCTTCGTGCCCGCCAAGGAGCCCGACCACCGGCAGATCCGCATCTCCTTCCAGAGCCGCTTTCACGGCGGCGCCAAGGAGGTGATGCGCGACTTCCGCCCGGGCCAGCTGATCCAGTCGCCGATCCGGCTCGCGGCCGTGCCGGGCACGACGGTCGCGGCCAACGTGTTCGACGGCGGCCCGAAGACCAGCGTCACCCTGCGGGTCGGGACGGGCGAGCCGGTGCCCATGACGCGGCGCCGCATGCCCGACCCCTTCGTCGAGGACGTGTTCGACCGCAACGAGGCGGTCAAGAAGCCGTGGATCAAGGCCGAGCCGTCCTCCCACATCTGGATCGCGAAGCTGCCCGCGTCCCTGCCCGAGGGCACGCACCGGCTCACGGTGACGGCCGTCACCGAATACGGCGACACCGTCACGGGAACGGCGGCGTTGGAGATCACCGGCTGATGGCGGCCGCCCTCCGCCGTCATCGCGAGCGCAGCGAAGCGATCCACAGGGGAGCGGCGGCGGTCGTGGCTTGCCTGCACCGGCCGACGGGGTCGCGTCGTCGCCGCGCTCCTCGCGATGACGGCCCCGTCGGTGTGCATCCTGCGAAACCGAATGGTCGTTCCGACCCCGCCCGCGCCCCGGTGCAAAGCCAGTAGGTCGGGAAGACCGCATGCTCCACCTCCTCGCCCCGGGATCGCCGGCCACGGTCGGCATCCTGATTGTGTGCCTGATCCTGGTTCTGGTCTTCGAGTTCTCGAACGGCTTCCACGACACCGCCAACGCGGTCGCGACCGTGATCTACACCCACGCGCTCAAGCCCGTCCCGGCGGTGATCTGGTCGGGCCTGCTCAACTTCGCGGGCGTGATCCTGGGCGGAATCGCGGTCGCCTACGCGCTGGTGGAACTGATCCCGCCCGACGTGCTCTCGCCGCCCGACGGGGGCGTGGCGGCCGCCATGCTCGCCGCCCTGTTCCTCACGGCGCTGCTGTGGAACGTCGGCACCTGGTGGCTCGGCCTGCCCAATTCCAGTTCGCACTCCCTCATCGGCGCGCTGGTCGGCATCGCGGTCGAGAACGCGCTCGTGCGCGGGCGGGGCCTCGGGGTCGGGGTCGACTGGCACCAGGTATGGAGCGTCCTGCTCTCGCTGCTCGTTTCGCCGGTGCTGGGCTGCGCGGGCGCCCTGGCGCTGTTCCAGGTCATCAAGCACCTCGTGCACGATCAGCACCTTTACGAGCCGCCCGAGGAGGGCAAGCCGCCCGTGTGGTGGATGCGCGGCGTCCTGATCCTGACCTGCACGGGGGTGAGCTTCGCGCACGGCACCAACGACGGGCAGAAGAGCATCGGCCTCATCATGCTCACGGTCATCGGCCTGATGCCGTCGTCCTACGCGCTCAACATGGCCATCACCCCCGCCCAGCTCGTGCAGGACGCGGGGGAGATGTCGGCCGCGGCCGGGTTGATCGACCGCTACGGCGATGACCAGAAGGCGCTCGGCGTGACGGCGGCCCGGCACGTGGGCGCGGTATTCGGGCAGGCCAGGCAGGCGGCCGACATCGCGGACCCCGAGCGGAACGCGATCCGCAACGACCTCAACCGCGTGCTGACCGAGTTGAAGACCGTGGAGGATGCCAAGGGAGCCTCCGAGGCCGAGAAGGCCCAGGCCAAGGCGATCCACGCCCACGTCACCGACTCGGTCCAGTACGCGCCCTGGTGGGTGCGCGTGGTGAGCGCCCTCTGCCTCGGCGCGGGCACGATGATCGGCTACAAGCGGATCGTCACGACGCTTGGCGAGCGGCTCGGCAAGCAGCACCTCGTGCCCGCGCAGGGTGCCGCGGCCGAACTCGTGGCGGCCGGCCTGATCGGCGGCGCGGGCCTCACGGGCTTCCCGGTCAGCACCACCCACGTGGTCACGGGCGGCATCACGGGAACGATGGTGGGCTCGGGCGCCGGCATCCAGCCCGCCACGCTGTGGCAGGTTGGGACCGCCTGGCTGCTGACCCTGCCCGCGACGGTGGCGCTCTCAGCCGGCCTTTTCTACCTGTTCAACTAAGTCCGAAGCGCCGCCCCCTCAGGTTGCTTCCCGCATGGTTTGCAGGCCCAGGCGGGCCATGTCGGCCTCGACCATCTCGACGATCATGGTCTGCAGGTCGATCTCCGTCGACCAGCCCAGCTTGGCTTTGGCCTTGGCGGGGTTGCCCAGCAGCACGTCGACCTCGGCCGGGCGGTT
>CAXTFJ010000025.1:0-34631 GCA_964243405.1 uncultured Lichenihabitans sp.
GTCGCGCCCGATGCCGGTGCCGAGCGCGGTGATCAGCGTGCCGATCTCCTGGCTCGACAGCATCTTGTCGAAGCGCGCGCGCTCCACGTTGAGGATCTTGCCCCGGAGTGGCAGCACCGCCTGGTACTCGCGGTTGCGGCCCTGCTTGGCGGACCCGCCGGCCGAATCGCCCTCGACGAGGAAGAGTTCGGCGAGCGCGGGGTCGCGCTCCTGGCAGTCGGCGAGCTTGCCGGGGAGGTTGGCGACGTCGAGCGCGCCCTTGCGACGGGTCAGCTCGCGCGCCTTGCGCGAGGCTTCGCGCACGGCCGCGTTCTCGACGATCTTGACCATGATGCCCTTGGCATCGGCGGGGTGCTCCTCGAACCACCGGCCGAGCGCCTCGTTGACGACGCCCTCCACGACGGGACGGACCTCGGAGGAGACAAGCTTGTCCTTGGTCTGCGACGAGAACTTCGGGTCCGGCACCTTGACGGACAGGACGCAGCTCAGGCCCTCGCGGGTGTCGTCGCCCGTGACGTCGACCTTCTCGCGCTTGGCGATGCCGGAGCGGTCCGCGTAGCCCGTGACCTGCCGGGTGAGCGCGGCGCGGAAGCCCTGGAGGTGGGTGCCGCCGTCGCGCTGGGGGATGTTGTTGGTGAAAACCAGCACGTTCTCGTGGTAGCTGTCGTTCCACCACAGCGCGACCTCGACCGTGATGCCGTCGCGCTCGCCCCGCACCATGACGGGGGTGTTGATGAGCGGCGCCTTGGTACGGTCGAGGTAGCGCACGAAGGCTTCCAGGCCGCCCTCGTAGAAGAGGTCTTCCTGGCGGGGCTCGGCGTGGCGCGCATCGGTCAGGACGATGTGGACGCCCGAGTTCAGGAAGGCGAGCTCGCGCAGGCGGTGCTCGATGGTGGAATAATCGAACTCCACCATGGTGAAGGTCCCGGGCGAGGGCAGGAAGGTGACCTCCGTGCCCCGCTTCGGGCGGCCGTCGTCGGCGGGCGCGGGGCCCACGGTCACGAGCGGCGCCACGACGTCGCCGTGCGCGAACTCGACCGCGTGCTCCTTCTCGTCGCGCCAGATGCGCAGCTTGAGCCAGGTCGACAGCGCGTTGACCACCGACACGCCCACGCCGTGCAGGCCGCCCGACACCTTGTAGCTGTTCTGGTCGAACTTACCGCCCGCGTGCAGCTGGGTCATGATGACCTCGGCGGCCGACACGCCCTCCTCCTTGTGGATGCCCACGGGAATGCCCCGGCCGTTGTCGGTCACGGTGCAGGAGCCGTCGGCGTTGAGCGTCACCGTCACCAGCGTCGCGTGGCCCCCGAGGGCCTCGTCGATTGCGTTATCGACCACCTCGTAGACCATGTGGTGGAGGCCGGAACCGTCGTCCGTGTCGCCGATGTACATCCCGGGCCGTTTGCGCACCGCATCCAGGCCGCGCAGCACCTTGATGGAATCGGCGCCGTAGAGATTGGGCGGCAGGGGTTCGGACGACGACGGCGGAACGGGCGTTTGAGCCATGAAGACGAGCAGCTTTCTGGAGGGATCCCGAGCGGGACCGGTTCGGTGATCGAGTGCTCCTTGCATATAGTCGTTCGCGCGCGCGAACGCAGCATCGGGTTGGCGTTAAGGAGTTGACGCGACGTATTTTTCAGCGCGGGACCCGTCGAACGGCGGACAGCGAACGAAAACGGCGCCGCCCCGGAGAGCAGCGCCGTATTTGCCGTGGTCGTCAGGTGCCGGCCCGCGTTCAGGGCCGACGACGGGAGCAAGGAGGGCCGTTGGCGGTGAAACCACCCGGTCGTTCAGGCCGCCTTCGTCTTGCGCGGCTTCGGGGCCGCCTTGGTGCGGGGCGCCTTCTCGGTGCGGGACGCGTCGCCGAGCGAGGCCTTCTTGGGCATCACCTTGGCGGGCGCCTTGGCGGTCTTGGGAACCGTCACGGCGGGCTCGCGCGCCGTGGAGGTCAGGTCGTGCTCGCCCGTATCGGTCAGGCCGGGGGCCTGGCCCTCGTTGTCGAGCGCGACCGTGCTCTCCTCGACGGGCTCGTCGACGCCGGTCGTGGCCGGCAGCAGGGTCGAAGCCGCGCTGTCCTGCAGCGCGATGATCTCCTTGGCCTCGTCCCAGTGTTCCCTGTCGCGCCCGTGCGGGTGGCCTTCGGCCTCCCACAACTCGTGCGCCTTCTTCGCGATCCGTTCGTTGTCGTCTTCACCGGCCATGTCATAATCTCCCAGAAGTGTCGCCGGGCAGGTCCTCCGCCTGGCGGCGAACCTCCTCGTCCATTTCATCCAGCCCGTCAGCCGTTTCCTCCGGCAAGGTCGGGCGGCTGTTTTCAGCTTCGATCCAATCCTGGAGCGGTGTCTCGCTCTCGTCGGTCGAAGGGTCGGCACTCGGACCCGTGATCGGACCGCCGCCGCTCGGCTGGTCCGTTTCCGGGTTGAGGAGCTTGTCTCGGGTTCCAGGGTCGTTCGGGGTCGAGGTCATGCCCAAATCCTTGACTAAAGGTGAACGGTTAACGGGAGCTTAATCGTCGGCGCGGGGCGGCTCGCGACGGGGCCGAAGCCCATCCGTCCCAAGCCATCCTCATCAAACAGAACGCGTCAGCCGCGCCGGGGTGCCGGGGGGTGCGTCACTGAGCCTGATGCGGGTCACCGAGCCCGTGCAGCCGCGCCGCCGCGGCCTGGGCGAAGCGGATCAGCAGGGCGCGGCGGGTCGCGCCCGCGAGGCGGTGCTCGGGCGCCTCGCGCACCAGTTCGGCCCCGTAGGAGTCCGCGAGGATCAGCCCGGCGTCGGGCGGCATCACCTCGGGCGGCAGCGTCAGGGGGATCGCGAAGTAGAGCCGATCGCAGTGCGCGCGGTAGAAGGGCCACTTGGCGTCGGCGCGGAAGTCGGCCAGCGAGGACTTGACTTCGACGATGGAGAGCGTGCCGTCGGGACCGAGCGCCACCACGTCGGCGCGCCGCCCGTCGGGCAGCACGAGCTCCGTGACACTGACGAGCCCGCGGGCGCGCAGCATTCGCCGGACGCCCTGGCTCACCTCGCGCGCGGTCTGCGACTGACGCCCGTCCTCGGCGGCCTCCGCGGCCGCCCCGTTTGCCACCACCCTCGGCATGTCCGTCCGAAACACCCGCCCGCGATTTGATTCGCCTCGCGCCCCATTGCAGCATAGATCGGCGGCCGCGATGAGCCCGCGCGACACACGGGGGCGCCGTCGTTTGGACCCCCGCGCCCGGATGCCCACCGCATGACCGACCTCGACCATCCGCACCGACCCGAACCGGACGTCACGGGAGGCTATCCCGCGCTCTGGGACTGGCGGCGGAAGGTCGCCAACCTCTACGCGGAGGTGCGCGCGGAGGCCGAGCCCGAGCGCGCCTGGACGCAGTGGCGGCAGGCCCGCGACACCCTGCTGCGAAACCACGCCCAATCCCCGCTGGCCCTCTACCGGCGCCGGGGTTTCGCGGGCCTGCCCTTCTTCCCCTACGACCCCGCCCTGCGCTTCGCGGTCGAGGTCACGGCCATCGAGGAGCCGGCGGTCTCGTTCGAGGCGGGGCACGACGGCGCGCTTGCCATGCAGCCCTTCGGGCGCACGGAGGGCCTGGCCGATGTCCTGGGAGGCGAACTCACGCTGTTCTGGCTCACGGGCTACTGCGGCGGCGTGTTCCTGCCCTTCGCGGACACCACGAGCGGCACGGACACCTACGGGGCCGGCCGCTACCTGCTCGACACCATCAAGAGCGCGGACCTCGGCAGCGACCCCTCCGGCAAGCTGATCCTCGACTTCAACTTCGCCTACAACCCGTCGTGCTCCTATTCGGACCGCTACGTCTGTCCCCTGGCGCCGCCGCGCAACCGCCTGCCGCGGCCGGTGCGGGCCGGCGAGAAGGCGCCGGAGGGTGGCGGGTCGGAAGAGGCTTGACCGGGATCGGGCGGGGGCGCCTGGAACAGCACCTCGACCTCGTCGTCGCGCCGCATGCGGACCACGCGGGTCACGAAGTCGCGCACGTCCGGCACGCCGCCCTCGATCGCGAGTTCCACCACGCGCTCGTGGCGGGGCCGGTCCGCGTAGGGATAGTCGGCGATGGCGCGGAAGCTGGACGGCCCGCGCGGCTGCGGGAAGCGCCGCGTGTAGCCGCTGTTGATGGGGCAGAGCCTTACCCGGTCGGCGTGGGCCCGCACGAGGCGGCCCGCGTCCAGTTCCAGGACGTCGTGCTCCAACGCACGGTAGGGTGCGGCGTCGAGCAGCCGCAGCAGGCGGGCCCTCGACAGCCAGAAGAACGCCTTGGCGTTGAGCAGGCGGTACCAGTCTTCGGGCGTCATCCCGTCCGTCAGGCAGCGCCGCAGCCCCGCGTCCGTCATCGGCTTCTGGTCGCGCACCAGCACGGGCGGGAGGCCGACCGCTTCGAGCGGCACGCCCTCGGGCCGCCGCTCCGCCTCCACGGCGCGCCGGGCCGCGCCGTCGAGGCCGAACAGGTCGAGAAGCGCGCTGGTGCTGAGCAGCCCGTGGGCGCGGATGGACGGCCAGGCGCCGCGATCCGCCATGTGGTAGGCGACCGGGCAGGTGCGCAGCAGGTCGTCGAGGTCGGCTTCGGTCATTGGGGGTGGCGGGCGCTCAGCCCTCCACCGCCCAGCAGGCGACGTCCCGGCCCCGCTTGGTTTCCAGGACGGGCTCGTCCACGCGACACCTGTCGAAGGCGACGGGGCAGCGGGTGTGGAAGACGCAGCCGGGCGGCGGGTTGATGGGCGAGGGAAGCTCGCCCTTGAGCACGATGCGGTCGCGCTTGGCGCCCGGCTCCGCGACCGGCGTGGCGGACAGCAGCGCCCGCGTATAGGGGTGCTGCGGATCCTCGAAGATCGCCTCGGCGGTGCCGATCTCGACCACGTGGCCCAGGTAGATCACCATGATCCGGTCCGCGATGTGGCGCACCACGGACAGGTCGTGCGAGATGAACACGTAGGCGAGGCCCAGCTCGGCCTGCAGATCGGCCAGCAGGTTGATCACCTGGGCCTGGATCGACACGTCGAGCGCCGACACCGGCTCGTCCAGCACCAGGATCTTCGGGCGCAGCATGAGGGCGCGCGCGATGGCGATGCGCTGGCGCTGGCCACCCGAGAACATGTGCGGGTAGCGGTCGTAATATTCGGGCCGGAGCCCGACCTTGACCATCATGTCGCGCGCGGCCGCTTCGCGCTCGCGGGCCGGCATGTCCGTGTTGACCAGCAGCGGCTCCTCGAGCGCGGCGCCGATCTTCTGGCGCGGGTTGAGCGAGCCGTAGGGGTTCTGGAACACCATCTGCACGTCGCGGCGCAGGCGTCGGCGCTCGGCGGCCGTGGCACGGCTCACGTCGGCACCGTCGAGCCGCAAGCGGCCCGCGCTGGGCGGCTCGATCAGGGTCAGCAGGCGGCCGAGCGTCGACTTGCCGGAGCCCGACTCGCCCACCACCGCGAGCGTCTCGCCCCGGGCGAGCGTGAAGGAGGCGCCCGACAGCGCCTTGACGGCGACCGTCCCGCCGAACAGGCCGCGGCGGCTCTCGTAGGTGCGACGCAGGCCCTGGGCGTCCAGGACCGGAGCGACCGTCGGGCTCGATGGGGCCAGGGTCATGCCGGCTCCGCGACGCGCGGCAGGTTGTCGACGGCGGGTTTGCCGCCGATCAGCGGGGTGTGGCAAAGCGCCCGGCCGAGGCCGGGGCCCGCGGGCCTGGGTCCGACCGTGTGGCAGGCGTCGAACACGAAGCCGCAGCGGGGCGAGAAGGTGCAGCCCGCGGGGCGGTCGAACTGGCCCGGCACGACGCCGGGGATGGCGGGCAGCCGCCGTCCGTCCGACCGTTCGGGCAGGGCCGCCAGCAGCGCCTCCGTGTAGGGGTGATGCCGCCCGGCGAACAGCGCCGCCGTGGTGTTGGTTTCCACCTGCCGCCCCGCGTACTGCACGATGACGCGCGACGCCGTCTCGGCCACCACGCCCATGTCGTGGGTGATCAGCACGAGCCCCATGCCGGTGTCGCGCCGCAGCGCCAGCAGCAGGTCGAGGATCTGCGCCTGGATCGTCACATCGAGCGCGGTGGTGGGTTCGTCGGCGATCAGCAGCTTGGGGCGGCAGGCGATCGCCATGGCGATCATCACGCGCTGGCTCATGCCGCCCGACAGCTGGTGGGGAAACATCTTCAGCCGCCGCTCCGGCTCGGGGATGCCGACCTGGACGAGCAGGTCGACCGCGCGGCGCTGCCGGTCGCGCCGGCCGAGGCCCAGGTGCGCCTTCATGGCCTCGCGGATCTGGAAGCCCACCGTGTAGCAGGGGTTGAGCGACGACATCGGCTCCTGGAAGATCATCGCCATGTCGCGGCCCACCAGCGCGCGCCGGGCACGGGGGGTTAGGGCACGCAGGTCGTGGCCCAGGAAATCCATGCGGTCGGCCGTCACCGTCGCGGTCCAGGGCAGCAGGCCCATGACGGCCAGCATGGCGACCGACTTGCCAGACCCCGACTCGCCCACGACCGCCAGCACCTCGTCGGGCTCGACAGAAAGGTCGACGCCGTCGACCGCCGTGAAGGCGCCGTTGCGCGTCGCGAAGCGGACGCTGAGGTTGCGGACGTCGAGGAGAGTCATGGGCGCGCGAAGCCCGCCCTGTGCCAGACGGTAACCCGAACTGAAGTTGACGGTGGCTGGTGAAACGCCCACATCGTCAGGGACACAGGAGTATTTCGCATGGGCCCGATCAGACCTCCCCTTTAAGTGACCCGTCTGCGTTACCGTCCAAGTGCGGGCCAAGCCTCAATCGTGGCCTGCAGCTGTTCGGCGAAAGTCTTGAGCTCCCTCGCGGTCCGGCCGCAATCCGTCAGGGCAGCAATTTTGCGGTCCGCCGATAGCGCCTCGAAGCTGTCGGACTGGAGCTTGTCGTATTGGGCGACGAGCATGCGGTCAAACAGGATGTAGCGCCGGATGGTGTAGGCGTCGTCCGATGAGAATTCGTGCAGGTAGACGTTCATGCGCTCCTGCGAGCTTCCGTCGGAAACCTGCGTGCCATAGATACGAAACGGCTGGCCGGCGCTTTGGTGCGCGTGAATGATCTGGGCGAGCGCGTCGACGGCACTCGGGTCCAGCAAGCCGGCCAGCCCCTCCGCCCTCAGCCGGACATCGGCGTAGAAGCGGACGATGGCGATGCGCTTCTTCTCGCGTGCTTTGATCCCTGCCTGGACAGCCGCGTAGAGCCGCGTGCCGAACCATCCCGCGACGGAAACGATCGCCGTGACGACGGCTGCGGCGAAAGCGGCATTGCTGAACAGGGTCTGCCATGCCGCGAGCACTAGCCTCGCCGCATCTTCGGGTCGAAGGCGTCGCGTAACCCGTCGCCCATCAGGTTGATGGCCACCACCGTCACCAGGATCGCGAGGCCCGGCAGGGTGACGATCCACGGGTCGGAGCGGATGAACTCGCGCGAGTCGGCGAGCATGGCGCCCCATTCGGGCGTGGGCGGCTGCGCGCCCAACCCCAGGAAGCCGAGGGCGGCGGCTTCCAGGATGGCGTCCGACAGGCCGAGCGCGGCCTGCACGATGAGCGGCGCGAGGCAGTTGGGCAGCACGGTCGAGGCCATCAGGCGCAGCGGCCCCACGCCCGCGACGCGCGCGGCGGTCACGTAGTCCTTGTCCAACTCGCCCAGCGCGGAGGCGCGCACCAGTCGCACGTAGCGCGGCAGGAACACGATGGTGACGGCCACGATGGTGTTGGCGAGGCTCGGGCCGAGGATCGCGACCGCCAGGATGGCGAGCACCAGGTCGGGGATCGACATGATGAGGTCCATCACGCGGGTCACCACGACGTCCACGGCGGACCTATAGAACGCGCAGGCGAGCCCCAGCACCACGCCCAGCACGAAGGACACGCCCATCACCGACACGCCGATCAGCAGCGAAATGCGGGCGCCGTAGATCAGCCGCGACAGCATGTCCCGGCCGACCCCATCCGTGCCGAAGGCGAAGCGCCAGGTGCCGCCCGCCCAGACGGGCGGTGCCTTGACGGCGTCGCGGAACTGCTCGATCGGCGAATAGGGGGCGACGAGGGGCGCGAGCACCGCCAGTGCGACCACGAGCGCCACGACGACGAGACCCACGACGGCGCCCTTGTTCTCGCTGAAGGAGAACCAGAAGGCGCGCAGGGGCTTGGGCGCCGCCGCTGTCGGAACGGGGGCGATCCCGGCGGGAACCGCCGAGGCGAGATCGGCGCTCAATGACGGATCCTCGGGTTGATGGCGCCGTAGGTGACGTCGACGAGCAGGTTGACCACGATGACCACGACCGACACCAGCAGGATGCCGCCCTGCAGCGCGGGATAGTCGCGGCGCGAGATGGCGTCGATCAGGTAGTGGCCGACGCCCGGCCAGGAGAAGATCGTTTCCGTCAGCACCGCTCCGGCCAGCAGCGAGCCCGTCATCAGGCCGATCACGGTCGTGACGGGGATCAGCGCGTTGCGCAGCGCGTGGACGCCCACGACGCGCAAGGGGCTCAGGCCCTTGGCGCGCGCGGTCCGCACGTAGTCCTCGTTCAGCACTTCCAGCATGGAGGAGCGCGTCATCCGCGCCACGACCGCGAGCGGGATGGTACCGAGCACGAGCGAGGGCAGGACGAGGTGGCGCAGTGCGTCGATGAAGGCGCCCGGCTCGCCCGACAGCAGCGAGTCGATCAGCATGAACCCCGTGGGCGTGTCGTAGTCGAAGCGGATCAGGTCGATGCGACCGCCGACCGGCAGCAGGCCCCAGCGCTCGGCCACCAGCATGATGAGCAGCAGGCCCCACCAGAAGATCGGCATGGAATAGCCCGTGACCGACAGGCCCATCAGCAATTGATCGTACCAGGTGCCGCGCGTGACGGCCGCCGCCACGCCCATGGGAAGGCCGAGCAGGATGGCGAACAGCATGGCCATCACCGACAGTTCGATTGTGGCCGGGAACAGGGTGAGGAACTCGCCCAGCACGCCGTTGCTGGTCGACAGCGACGTGCCGAAGTCGCCGTGCAGCAGGGCCCATGCGTAGTCGAGGAACTGCCTCCACACCGGCTGGTCGAGACCGAGCTGGTGGCGGAACATGGCGAGCCGCTCGGGAGAGATGCCGTGCTCGCCGACGCGCACCTCCACGGGGTCGCCCGGCACCAGCCGGATCGCCATGAAAGTCACGAAGACCAGCGCCACGAAGGTGGGAACCGTGAGCGCGACGCGCTTGAGGAGGAAGCGGAGCATCGCGGGATCAGGGGCTTCGGTGAAGGGCGGCTTGGATAAGGTAGAAGGATTGAGCCATAGCGGCCATGTCGATCCTCCGATCTTCAAGCCTTCCGTGAGCGATCCTGTTCCGTAGCTCGTAAGCCGCCATGACCTTGGCATAGGGCGAGCCCGGACCGCCACGCCGGTCGAGAACCAGGGCGGCGCGATCCTCGAACGGTAATTCCGAAAGACGCCTGTCGTCCGGGTTGTCAAGATCCCAGCCGCGACGGACCTGCCAATCGGCGTCCACCCCGCGCTTTCGGATCGCGCCACGGCAGGCCCCGGCGACTTCCTGCTCCAACTGCCCCCAGCACAGAAGGAAGTAGGCCTGGTCGTTCAGGATCTGACCGGACTGCGGTCGTTTGGCTTTTGACCGCTCACCCCCATTCGCTTCGCGGTCGAAGACGTCGTCCAGCTTTTGATGAACGGCGAGGATCTCAGCCAACCTTTTCAAGCCAGCATCTTGGCGAGGACTACCTCGGACCAAGGCTGCTCGTGAAGCCTGTCGCTGAATCGCGCGACACGCCATTGGGGCGGCTCGAAATTATCCGCCCTGTCGTTGATCACAAAATGCCGCAACGGACCGATCAGGTCGACCCGGCCGTTCGCGCCGATGATCCACAGGCCGCGAGGCTCCAACCGCACCGCTTCAGACCCGGACTGCAGATCGAGGCACGGCAGCAGTCTCGCCTCGATGCGGAATTTCAGCATCAACGGATCTTCGAAGTGGACCACATCCCCGGTCGAGGCGGACCAGCCGGACGGAAGCCAGTCCGCGACGTTGCGGTACAGGCCTCGCAGGCGGTGTTCCCAGTCTTCGACGCGTCGCTCGACATGCGCTTTATCGATCCGGTCCTCGAACTCGATCAATTCTTCCGCGACGTTCATGGTGGCACTCTTTTGAAACGGCGGCGGCCGCAGCCGCCGCCCCTCGGACCCTACTTCAGGTCAACGCCGTCGAACTGCTGGCGGCTGAGCGGGCTCATCTTGAAGCCCACCACCTCCTTGCGGACCGGCTCGTAGACCAGCGAGTGGGCGATGTTGAGCACCGGCTCGTCGTCGTGCTCGATCTGCTGCATGTCGCCGTAGATGGCGGTGCGCTTGGCCTGGTCGTTGACGACGCGGGCCTTCGCGAGGTCGTCATTGAACTTGGCATTGCACCACTTGCCGACATTGCTGGCGGCCGGCGTCCCGTTCACGCAGCCTAAGAAGAAGAAGAAGTTGTCCGGATCGCCGTTGTCGCCCGTCCAGCCGAACAGCGCGGAGGTCGCCTCCCCGTTGTCGAGCCGCTTGCGGTACTCGCCCCACTCGTAGGTCACGAGTTTGGCGTTGATGCCGACCTTGGCCAGGTCCGACTGCATCATCTCGGCCATGCGCTTGGCGTCGGGGTTGTAGGGGCGCTGGACGGGCATGTACCACAGGTCGATGTCGAGCGGCGCGGTCACGCCCGCGTCCTTGAGCATCTGCTTGGCCTTCTCGGGGTCGTAGGCATAGTCCACGACCTTGTCATTGTAGGCCCACATGGTCGGCGGGATCAGGTTCTTGGCCGTCTGCCCCGACGGGCCGTAGACCGCGGACAGGATGGCCTTGCGGTCGATCGCCATGCTGGCCGCCTGGCGCACCGCGACCTTGTCGAAGGGCGGCTTGGAGGCGTTGAAGGCCAGGTAGCCGATGTTGAGGCCGGGCTGGCTCAGGACGTTGACGTTGGAGTCCTTCTGCAATTCCGGGATGTCGGCGGGCCGGGGGAACGGAGCCACCTGGCATTCGCCGGTCTTCAGCTTGGACACCCGCGCGGTCGGGTCGGGCGTGATGGCGTAGACGAGGTCGTCGATGGCGGGCTTGCCGCCCCAGTAGTTCGGATTGGCCTTGAAGCGGATCACCGCGTCCTTCTGGTAGCCCTGGAACACGAAAGGTCCGGTGCCGACGGGAACCTGGTCGTACTGCTCGGGTTTGCCCTTCTTGAGAAGGGCGTCGGCGTATTCCTTGGACTGGATGGTGGCGAAATCCATGGCGAGGTTGGCGAGGATCGCGACGTTGGGTTCGCTCAGAGTCATGACGACCGTGTAGTCGTCGGTCTTGGCGATGCCCTTCAGCAGCTTCGGCATGTCCATGTCGCTGTAATAGTCGTACTTGCCGCCGGAAACCTTGAAGTACGGGTTGCCCTCGTCGAACTGCCGCTGGAACGAGAACAGCACGTCGTCGGCGTTGAAGTCGCGAGTCGGCTTGAAATCCTTGATGGCGCCGAACTTGACGCCGTGGCGCAGCTTGAAGGTGATCGTCATCCCGTCCGGGCTGACGGTCCAGCTCTCGGCCAGACCCGGCTTCAGCGTGACGCCGCCCCGCTCGAACTCGATGAGCTGATCAAACACCGGGCGAGCGGCGTCGAGGCTGGTGCCGGTCTCGTTCAGGGCCGGGGTGAAGTTCTCCGGCGATCCCTCGGAGCAGTAAACCAGCGTCTTGGCCGATGCGGCCGTGCCGCCGAGCAACAGGGCCGTCAAGCCCAACCCCAAAAGTCTCACGCGGCTCATTCGCCGACCTTTCCGTTTCAAACGGGTCCGACAAGGGGTCGCCCGCGCGGCGCGCATCGAACAGAGTTTTGGCGGGTGGTGCAAGGGTTCGGTGTCCGGCGCGAGCCTGTCCGTCGAATACATCCCCAGCTCGACAACGCCTGGACCTTCGAGTCGATATAAAGACTTGGATATATGTTTATTGCCATGCGCGAGCCGCGCTGGTAAGACCGCGCCATCGATATCAGTCCGGATCACCCCATGCCCACGCTAGCCACGACAGAATACGCCGTTGCCGACCTCAAGCTGGCCGATTGGGGCCGCAAGGAGATCGCCATCGCCGAAACCGAGATGCCGGGCCTGATGTCGGTCCGGGCGGAATACGGCCCCGCCCAGCCACTCAAGGGAGCCCGCGTCGCCGGTTCGCTCCACATGACGATCCAGACGGCCGTGCTGATCGAGACGCTGAAGGCGCTTGGCGCCGACGTCCGCTGGGCGTCGTGCAACATCTACTCGACGCAGGACCATGCCGCGGCCGCGATCGCCGCCGCCGGCACCCCCGTGTTCGCGGTCAAGGGCGAGAGCCTCAAGGATTATTGGGATTACACGCACCGCATCTTCGAGTGGGCCGACGGCGGCACGCCCAACATGATCCTCGACGACGGCGGCGACGCGACGCTGCTGATCCACCTCGGCATCCGGGCCGAAGGCGGCGACGTCAAGTTCCTGGACGGCGCCACCAACGAGGAAGAGGAAGTGCTGTTCGCAGCCATCAAGGCGCGCATCGCCTCCGACCACGGCTGGTACGGCCGTGTCGGCAAGACCATCAAGGGCGTGACCGAGGAAACCACCACCGGCGTCCACCGCCTCTACGTGATGGAAAAGGAAGGCCGCCTGCTGTTCCCCGCCATCAACGTCAACGACTCGGTCACCAAGTCGAAGTTCGACAACCTCTACGGCTGCCGCGAAAGCCTCGTCGACGGCATCCGCCGCGGCACGGACGTCATGATGGCCGGCAAGGTCGCCATGATCGCGGGCTTCGGCGACGTGGGCAAGGGCTCGGCAGCAAGCCTGCGCAACGCCGGCTGCCGCGTCATGGTGTCGGAGGTCGACCCGATCTGCGCGCTGCAGGCCGCCATGGAGGGCTACGAGGTCACCACCATGGAGGACGCGGCGCCGCGCGCCGACATCTTCGTGACCGCCACCGGCAACGTGGACGTCATCACGGTCGACCACATGCGCGCCATGAAGGACCGCGCGATCGTGTGCAACATCGGCCACTTCGACTCGGAGATCCAGGTCGCGGGCCTGCGCAACTTCCGCTGGCACAACGTCAAGCCGCAGGTCGACGAGGTCGAGTTTCCCAGCGGGAAGCGGATGATCCTGCTGTCCGAAGGCCGGCTCGTGAACCTCGGCAACGCCACAGGCCATCCCTCGTTCGTGATGTCGGCCTCCTTCACCAACCAGACGCTCGCCCAGGTGGAGCTCTGGACCAAGCAGGGCCAGTACGACCGCAAGGTCTACGTGCTGCCCAAGTCCCTGGACGAGAAGGTCGCGGCCCTCCACCTCGACAAGATCGGCGTGAAGCTGACCAAGCTGAGCGACGCCCAGGCGGGCTATCTCGGCCTGTCGCAGAGCGGCCCCTTCAAGCCGGACCACTACCGCTACTGACGGAGGGTACCGAGACGGGGTGGCGTTGCACGGACGCCACCCCGTCCCGCGTTTCCCCTTTCGAGGCATCCCCACCGCCGCTTGGCGGCTTCCGCATCGCGCCGGAACAGCTAAGCTCGGGCGAATCGGTTCGTCGCGTCGCTTTCCGAAACCCGGCCATGGCGCATCGACGCTCCTGCCGGATTCGGTTCGCGCACGCGTGTCGCGGATCGTCAGGGGGCTGAGGTCGGGATGGGTCTGGGTCGGCGCCTTGGCGGGCAACGGGCACCGCGCGTGCGGGTTTTTCGGGTCGCGGGTGCTTCCGCGCTCGGGACCTGTGCCGCGGGTGGCCTTGACGCGGCCCGCGGCGCCGACCTGACCCGCCTGCCGTTCAGCGCCGGCATGGCGGACCACGGCGAGTTCACCGGCCTGTCGCTGATGCTGGGCCTCGTGCTCTTCTCGACCGTCACCGCCCTCCTCCACCTTGCCGCCCGGCGGCGCTGGACCGAGCGCGAGCGGCAATTGCTCAGCGACGTGGGCGAGGCGCGCTCCAACGCCGAGCGCGCCGAGGTCTTCCTCGCGTCCGAGCCGCAGATCATCATCGCTTGGCGCTCGGCCTCCAGCGACCCCGAGATCACGGGCGACCTGTCGCTGGTCTCCGACCAGCCGGTGGCGCGCCGCATCCTCGGTTTCGGCACTTGGCTGCCGCCCGCGGCCGCGCAGGCGCTGGACCACGCGGTGGAACGCCTGCGCGCGCGGGGCGAAGGGTTTCGCACGGGGCTGACCACGACGGGCGGACGCTCGCTGCAGGCCGAGGGCCGGGCGGTGGGGGGGCGCGCCATCCTGCGCATCCGCGATGTTTCGGGCGACCAGCTCGAACTCACCCGCCTGCGCGACCGCCACGCCCTGGTGCTGGATGAGGGCAGCGCCTTTCGCGCCATGCTCGACGTGATCCCCGATCCGGCCTGGATGCGCGACCGCGCGGGGCGGCTCGCCTGGGTCAACGCGGCGTTCGCCAAGGCCGTTGAGGCCGCGACCGCGAACGATGTCGTGGTGCGCAACCTCGAACTGCTCGACCAGGACGCCCGCACGGCGGCCGAAGCCGCCCGGGGCGAGGGCAAGCCGTGGGTCGCGCGCGCGTCCGCGGTGGTGACAGGCGAGCGCCACCTGCTGCACGTGGTCGATGTCCCCGCCGAAACCTGCTCGGCCGGCATCGCCATCGACCTGTCGGAGCTCGAGGCCGCCCGGGGCGAATTGCAGCGGCAGACGGCCTCGCACGCCCGCACGCTGGACCAGCTCTCGACCGCGGTGGCGATCTTCGACCGGTCAAAGCGCCTGGCCTTCCACAACGCCGCCTACCGCGCGCTCTGGTCGCTCGACCCCGCCTTCCTGGACGCGGGGCCGCTCGACGGTGAGATCCTGGACCGGCTCCGCACGGAGGGGCGACTGCCCGAACAGGTCGACTATCGCGCGTGGAAGTCCGGCGTGCTGTCGGCCTACCAGGCCGTGGATCCGATCGAGCAGCCCTGGTACCTGCCGGGCGGCCGGACGCTCCGGACCGTCACCAATCCCAACCCGAACGGCGGGGTCACCTACCTGTTCGACGACGTCACGGAGCGCTACCATCTCGAACAGCAGTACAACGCGCTGATCCGCGTGCAGGGCGAGACGCTGGACACGCTGAAGGAGGCCGTGGCGCTGTTCGGTACGGACGGCCGCCTGAAGCTGTTCAACCCGTCCTTCGCCGACGTTTGGCGGCTGGACGGAGCCTGGCTCGCCGAGCGCCCGCATATCGACGATGTGGCGCAGCTCTGCCTACCGCTGTGCGGCGATGACGCCGGCTGGACCGACCTGCGCGCGGTCGTGGCGGGCCTGGAGGACGGGCGCCGCGGCGTCGAGAACCGCCTGCATCGGCGCGACGGCACCATCCTCGACTACGCGGCCGCCCCGCTGCCGGACGGCGCCACCCTGGTCACCTTCAGCAACGTGACGGCGGGCGTGAAGGTCGCCCGTGCGCTGGAAGAACGCAACCAGGCGCTGATCGACGCGGAGAAGCTCCGCAACGATTTCGTCCACCACGTGTCCTACGAGCTGCGCTCGCCGCTCACCAACATCATCGGCTTCATCCAGCTCCTGGGCGACCGCGGCGTCGGCACGCTGAACCCCAAGCAGCAGGAATACGCGGGCTACATCACGCGCTCGTCGGCGGCGCTGCTCGCCATCATCAACGACATCCTGGACCTCGCCACCATCGACGTCGACGCGATGGAGCTGTCGTTGGGCGAGGTCGACATCGGGCAGGCCATGGCGGAAGCCGCCGAGGGCGTGCAGGACCGGTTGTCGGAATCGGGCATCGTGCTGCGCATCGTGGCGCTGGACGAGGTCGGCACCTTCCAGGCCGACGGCAAGCGCGTCCGCCAGATCCTGTTCAACCTGCTGTCGAACGCGATCGGCTTCTCGTCCGCGGGCCAGACCGTGACACTGGCGGTGCTGCGCCGCCCCGATCAGGTCGTGTTCAAGGTGACCGATCAGGGTCGCGGCATCCCGAGCGAGGTTCTCGACCGGGTGTTCGACCGCTTTCACACGGACACGCTGGGGTCCGGCCATCGCGGCGCCGGCCTGGGACTGTCCATCGTGCGCGCGTTCATGGAATTGCACGGCGGTCAGGTGCTCATCGACTCCGTCATGGGAGAAGGCACGGTGGTGACCTGCATCTTCCCGATCCAGGCCGAGGAGGAGATCGAGGAGCAGAGCCAGGCGAGGCAGTGAGGTTTCGCGCCGGTTGTTAACCCCGCCGTGATCTTTTAAGCGACACGGCGGTGTCGGGTGGGCGGCGTCGGGCGGGGGAAGACGGGCATGGCGGAGGGTTCGGTGACGCGGTGGTCGCTTACGCTTCGCGACGAGCCGGACACCGCGTCCCTGGCCGCGACCGTCGCGGGCTGGCTTCGCGCCGACGATCTACTGACGCTGTCGGGCGACCTGGGCTCGGGCAAGACGACCTTCGCGCGCGCCCTGATCCGAACCCTCGTGGGCGACCCGGACCTGGAGGTGCCGAGCCCCACCTTCACGCTCATGCAGATCTACGACACTCCCGCCTTCCCGGTCGTGCACGCCGACCTTTACCGGGTGGCGAGCCTCGACGAGGTGGTCGAACTCGGCTGGGACGAGGCGGCCGAGGGTGCGCTGGTCGTGGTGGAGTGGGCCGATCGCCTGGGCGACACGATCGCGCCCGACCGGATCGACCTCCACTTCGCGCTCAGCCCCGAAGCCGCCCCGGATCGGCGGGAGGTCACGGTCACAGGCCACGGCAGGTTCGCGGCCCGGCTCGACGGGAACAGGGCGGTCGACGCGCTGCTGCCCCGCGCCGGCTTCGAGGGATCGGCGCGCAGCTTCATCACGGGAGACGCCTCGACGCGGCTCTACGAACGCCTCGTGCGACCTGACGGCCGGACTGCCGTGCTGATGGTCAACCCGCCCCGCGCCGACCCGCCCGCGGGGACCTCCGGGCGGCCCTACCATCACGTAGCGCGGCTCGCCCACGACATCGGCCCCTACCTCGCGATCGACAAGGCGTTGCGCGCCCAGGGCGTCTCGGCCCCCGAGCTCTACGCCTACGACCGGGCGGCGGGCCTCGCGGTGCTGGAGGATCTTGGCAGCGAGCCCTGCGTCGACGGCGCCGCGCCCATCCCCGAGCGCTACCTGGAAGCGGTCGGCCTGCTGGCGCGGCTGCACGGCGCGACCCTGCCCGGAACCGTGCCGCTCGACGATGACCTCGCTTACGACATACCGCCCTACGACGCGCAGGCGTTGGGCATCGAGGTCGACCTGCTGCCCGAGTGGTATGCGCCGCAGATCGGCCGCGCGGTGGTACCCGCGAGCGGACGGGCGGCCTTCGCGAAGGCCTGGGCGCCCCTTTTCGAGGATGTGCTGGCGGGTCCGAAGACCTGGTGCCTGCGCGATTTCCACTCGCCCAACCTTATCTGGCTGGCCGGGCGGCGGGGCACGGCACGCGTGGGACTCGTGGACTTCCAGGACACGGTGATCGGCCACCCGGCCTACGACCTCGCGTCCCTGCTGCAGGACGCGCGCGTCACCGTGCCGGACGGCCTGGAGCTGAAACTGCTCGGCGCCTACGCGCAAATGCGGCTCGCCGCCGATCCCGGCTTCGACCGCGCGGCCTTCGTGCGGGCCTACGCGATCCTGGGCGTCCAGCGCGCCACGAAAATCCTCGGGATCTTCGCCCGCCTCGACAGGCGCGACGGCAAGCCGCAATACCTCGCCCACCTGCCGCGCATGGAGGCCTACCTGGGCAAGGGCCTCGCCCATCCGGCCCTGGCGGAGTTGAAGGGTTGGTTCGAGGCCTACCTGCCTCGCGCGCTCGGCCGCGAGACGGCGGCGGTTTGACCGCGGCACTTCGGCCGGGCACGCTGGCCTTCGACAGCCCCCGTTCGGATAGGGAAAGATCGCCTGCCGGAACCGGCGGGTGCTCGGGAGAAGGAGACCATGGTCCAGCCTGACGCCGCCATGGTGTTCGCCGCGGGCTTGGGCACGCGCATGCGCCCGGTCACCGACCACCTGCCCAAACCCCTCGTGCGCGTGGGCGGCCGCACCATGCTCGACCACACGCTGGACCGGCTGGCGGACGCGGGCGTGCGCCGCGCGGTCGTCAACGTCCACTACCTCGCTGACCAGATCGAGGCTCATCTCGCAAGCCGCCGCGAGCCCGCCGTCACGGTCTCGGACGAGCGCGACCGCCTGCTCGACCAGGGCGGCGGCATCCGCCGGGCCCTGCCGCTGCTGGGTCCCGGCCCCGTGCTGGCGTGCAACACCGACGCGCTGTGGCTGGAGGGTCCGCGCTCCAACCTCAAGCGCCTGTTCGCGGCCTGGGACCCGGCGCGCATGGACGCGCTGCTGCTGGTTGCGCCCACCGCGACCAGCATCGGCGTCGACTGGGCGGGCGATTTCGCGATGGACGAGCACGGCCGCCTCGAACGGCGGCGCGAGGGCGTGGTGACGCCCTTCGTCTACGCGGGCGTCGGCTTGCTCGGGCCCGAGCCCTTCGGGCAGGCCGCCGACGAGGTGTTCAAGCTCGCGCCCGTGTTCTTCGAAGCGGCGGAGCGCGGTCGGCTGTTCGGCGCGCGGCTGGAAGGCGTGTGGATGCACGTCGGCACCCCCGAGGCCATCGGCGAGGCCGAGGCCGCGATCGAGCGCGCGCTGAAGTGAGCGCGGACCCGGCGCGCAACGCCACCCTGTTCACGGTTCCGCCCGGCGCGCCGTTCCTGGACACGCTCGCCCGCGCCCTGCTCGATGGCACGCTGGTGCAAGGTTTCTCGGCCGAGGCCGGGCCGCTGGAACTCGCGTCCGCGACGATCTTCGTGCCGACCCGGCGCGCCGCCCGCGCGCTCGCCGCGACGCTCGCCGCCGCCGTGCGCCATCCCGCCGTGCTGCTGCCCCGCATCCTGCCGCTGGGCCAGCTGGAACTGGCCGAAACCGACCTCATCTTCGACGAGCCGGGTTTTGGAAACCCGCTCCCGGCCGACCTGGCCCCCGCCGTGGGCGAGGTGGCGCGCCGCATGATCCTCACCCGCATGATCCTCGCCTGGGCGGAAGCCGTGCGCCACGCCATCGTGGCCGTGCGGCCGGACGGGACGCGCGACCTCCACACGGCCGAGGACCTGCTCGTGGCCCGCTCGGCCGCCGACGCCTGGGCGCTTTCGGGCGACCTCGCGACCCTCACCGACGAACTCGCGCTCGAGGGCGTCAAATGGTCCGCCATGGCGCCGCTCGGCACCGACGCGTTCGACCGCTACTGGCGCATCACCCTGGATTTCCTCGACATCGCGGTCACGCAATGGCCCGTCATCCTGGCCGAGCGCGGCGAGGTGGACCGCGCGGCCCGGCAGATCGCGCTGGTCGACGCCGAGGTCGCGCGCCTGTCCCACGGCAGCACCCTCGCGGGCCCCGTGGTGGTCGCGGGCTCGACCGGCTCCAACGCCGCGGTCGCGCGGCTGATCGGCGCCATCGCGCGCCATCCGCAGGGCGCCGTGGTGCTGCCCGGCCTCGATCTCGACCTCGACGACGCGGGCTGGGCCGCGATCGGCTCCGAGGCGGGCGACCCTGCCGCCACCCACCCGCAGGCCGCGCTCAAGCACCTCCTGGGCGCGATCGGCGTGACGCGCGACGCCGTCATCCCGATCGGCGCCGTCGACCCCTGGCGCGCCGCCCGCGGCCGTTTCGTGACCGAGGCGCTGCGCCCGGCGGAAACGACCGACCTGTGGCGCACGACCCCGCGCGTTCCCGCCGACCTCGACCGGGCCCTGGGCGACGTCGCCGTGATCGAGGCCGCCGACGAGCGCGAGGAGGCGCTAGCCATCGCCGTCGCGCTCCGAGAAGCCCTCGAAGGGCCCGGCACGGCCGTGCTCGTCACCCCCGACCGGGCGCTCGGCCGACGGGTGCGCGAGGAGCTCACCCGCTGGTCGGTGGAGATCGACGAGTCGGGCGGCGAGCCGCTCGGCACCACGCCCGCGGGCGCCTTCGCGCGGCTGGTGCTCGACTGCGCGCTGCAGGACCTCGCCCCCGTCGAGGTTTTGGCGCTGCTGGCCCATCCGCTGGCCCGCTTCGGCCGCCCGCGGGCCGAGGTGGCGCGGCTCGCCCGGACGCTGGAGATCGCCGTATTGCGCGGCGTGCTGCCGCCCCGCGCCCTGCACGACCCCGCGGGGCTGATCGACCGCGCCCGCACCCTGTCGCAGGGGCGGCACGCACCCGACGCCCTGCGGCGCGTGACGACGGCCGACTTCGATGCGCTCGCGGCCTTCGTGGGCGAGGTCGTCGACGCGCTCGCCCCCTTGCACGAGCTGCGGGCCGGCAGTCCCCTGCCGCGCTGGATCGCGGCGCACGCCGCCGTGCTCGACACGGTGGCGGTCGATCCCGACGGCGACAGCGTGCTGACCGGCATCGATGGCAACGCGCTCGTGGCGCTGTTCGACGTGCTGCAGGACGCGCCCGAAGCCGCGATCACCCTCGACTGCCCCGGCTACGCGGCCCTGTTCGACCGCTGGGCGGCCGAAACACCCGTGCGCGGCCCCAACCGCAGCCACCCGCGCGTAAAGATCCTCGGGCTGATCGAGGCGCGGCTGCTCGATGCCGACCTGGTGATCCTGGGCGGGATGGACGAGGCGGTGTGGCCGCCCGCGGTTCGCACGGACGCCTTCCTGAACCGCCCCATGCGCGCCACCCTGGGGCTGCCGCCGCCCGAGCGGCGCATCGGCCTGACCGCGCACGACCTGCAGATGGCGATGGGACAGGCGCGCGTCGTCCTCACACGGGCGCGCAAGCGCGGCGGGGCGCCCACCGTGCCGTCGCGTTTCCTCCAGCGCATGGCGGCGCTGGGCGGCGAGCCCTGGGCACGATGCCGCGCGCGGGGCGAGCGGACCTTGGCGCTGGCCGTGCGCCTCGACCGCCCCTTAGCGTCCGTGCTGATCGGGCGGCCCGCCCCGAAACCCGACCTCGACCTGCGGCCGACGCGCCTCAGCGTGACCCGCATCGAGACGCTGCGGCGCGACCCCTACGCGATCTACGCCGAGCACGTCCTGAAGCTGCGCGCCGCCGAGCCCATCGGCGCCCCCATGGGGCCAGCCTACTACGGGACAGGCTTCCACGCCGTCCTGAGCGACTTCGCCAAAACCCATCCCGACGGCCCCCTGCCGCCCGACGCGCTCGCCGACCTGCTGCGGCGGAGCGAGGCCCGTTTCGCGACCTCCTTCGAGGATCCCATCTTCCGCGCCTTCCTGTGGCCGCGCGTCACCCGCTGGACGGGAGCCTACGCGGCCTGGGAGGCGGGGCGGCGCAATGGGACGAGCGTCGCGGAGGTGGAGGTGCAGGGCGCGCTCGACATCCCGCTCGCGGACGGCTCCAGCTTCCGCCTCACCGCGGTGGCGGACCGGGTGGAGGTGAACCCCGCGGGCCTGGTGACGGTGGTGGACTATAAGACGGGCGCCCCCCCGAGCCTCAGCGAGATCAAGGTGGGGTTCGCGCCCCAGCTCACGCTGGAAGCCGCCATGGTGGAGCGCGGCGCTTTCCCGGCGCTTGGCAAGCACCTCAGCGTGGAAGGCGCGCTCTACGTCAAGTTCGGCACGGGCTCCGAGGTTGAAAGCCGCGCGCTCACCTGGAAGGACGCGGCCTTCGCGGACGTGGTGGCGGAGCACTACGCGGGGCTGGTGGCCCTGCTCGACGCCTTCCGGGACCCCAGGACGGGCTACGTGGCGCGGCCCTACCCCCAGTTCGCGTCGCGGTTCGGCGCCTACGACCACCTGTCGCGCGTCAAGGAATGGTCGGCCTCGGGCGGGGCGGGGGCGGAGGACGGGCCGTGATGGTGTCCGTACCCGCCCTCGCGGTCCCGGCCGACACCGCCCGCCGCCAGCGGGAGGCATCCGACCCCGCGGCATCGGCCTGGGTGTCGGCCAACGCGGGCTCCGGCAAGACCTTCGTGCTCACCCGCCGGGTGATCCGGCTGCTGCTCGACGGCGTGCCGCCCGGCCGCATCCTGTGCCTGACCTTCACCAAGGCGGCCGCGGCCAACATGGCCGTAAAAGTGTTCGACACGCTGGCGGGCTGGGTCACGCTGGACGACGCGACGCTCGCGGCCAGGATCAAGGAGACCGGTGCCCCCCAGCCCGGCGCGGAGGGGCTGGCGCGCGCGCGCCGGCTGTTCGCCCGCACGGTGGAAAGTCCGGGCGGCCTAAAAATCCTCACCATCCACGCCTTCTGCGAACGGCTGCTGCACGGCTTCCCTTTTGAGGCCAACGTGGCGGCGCGCTTCGGCGTGATCGAGGAGGTGCAGCAGGCCGAACTGCTGTCGCGCGCGCGGGAAGCCGCCCTGGCGCGCGCCGTGGCCGACCCGGATTCAAGGCTCGGCCGCGCCCTCGACCTGCTCGGCCGCACGCTGACGGGCGGAAGCTTCGAGGAGCTCGTGGGCGAAGTGACCCGCCACGCCGACGCCCTGCGCGAGGCGATGCGCGGTGCAGGCGGGCTCATGGGCCTGCAGGACCGGCTCGCCCGCGCGCTCGACGTGGCGGGGATCACCGTGGCTTCGGTCGAGAGCGCCATGTTGGAGGACGGCCTGCCAACCGCCGAGTGGGGCGAGATCGCCCGACGGATCGGAGCCGACGGTGGAACCAAGAATACCGCAGGGAACCGCCTCGCCCGCGCGGCCGCGACGTTCGGGGACGACAGACTTGCCCGCTACCTGTCCGTGTTCCTGACCGCCAAGTTGGAGCCGCTCGCCGAAAGCTTCCTGCCGAAGACCGTTCGCGCCAAGGAGCCCGGCCTGTGCGCCACCCTCGACGCCGAGCGCGGGCGGCTTGTGACCCTGCTCGCCAAGCGCCGCGCGGTCGAAACGCAGGAGCGCACCGCCGCCCTGCTCTCGGTGGCGGACGCGGTTCTCTCCCAGTACGAAACCCTCAAGCGCGCCCGCGGCAGCCTCGATTTCGCCGACCTGATCGAACGCAGCCGCACGCTGCTGTCGCGCTCGGATTCGGCCTGGGTCCTGTTCAAGCTCGACCAGGGCATCGAGCACGTGCTGGTGGACGAGGCGCAGGACACCTCGCCCGGGCAGTGGGACATCCTGAAGGCCATCAGCCGCGACTTCTTCGCGGGCGAGGGGCAGAGCCGGGCCCTGCGGACCTTCTTCGCGGTGGGCGACAAGAAGCAGTCGATCTACGCCTTCCAGGGCGCCCGCCCCGCGGCCTTCGACCAGTCGCGGCAGCACTTCGCCGATCGTGCGTCGGACGCGGACCTCGCCTTCGCCGACATCCAGCTGGTGCTGTCGTTCCGCTCGGCTCGCAGGGTGCTGGAGGTGGTGGACCGCGTGTTCGCGGCGGGCGACAACGCGCGCGGGCTGACGGCCCGGGCCGATCGCCCACCCCCGCACGAGCCGCTCAAGACCGCCCTGCCGGGCCTCGTGGAAGTGTGGGAGCCGGTCGGTCCCGCGCTCGCGCCCGACCCCGCCTCCTGGGCGCTGCCCGTCGACGTGCCGGACGCCGCCGACCCGGCCGTGGTACTGGCCCGGCGCGTGGCAGACCGGATCAGGGCGCTGACCGCGCCGGGCTCGCCCGACACGGTCGAGGACACGGGCTCGCGGAGCCGCCGCCCCGTCCGCGCGGGCGACGTGCTGATCCTGGTCCGGTCTCGCAACGCCTTCTTCGACGCGGTGATCCGGGCGCTCAAGGAGCGGCACGTGCCGGTGGCGGGCGCCGACCGGCTGAGCCTGACCGGTCACATCGCCGTCATGGACCTCGTGGCCGCGGGTCGCGCCGCCCTGCTGCCCGACGATGACCTGACGCTCGCCTGCGCGCTGAAGTCGCCCCTGCTGGGGCTCGACGATTCCGACTTGATGGTTCTGGCGCCCCGCCGCGCGGGAAGTCTGGCAGCGGCGCTCGACGCCTCGGGCGAACGCCGCCACCGCGCCGCCGCGGATCGGCTCGCGGTGTGGCGCGACCGCGCCACGACGCTGACCCCCTTCGCGTTCTACACGCGCCTGCTCGGGCGCGACGGCGGCCGCCGCGCCCTGCTGTCCCGGCTGGGACCCGAGGCGGGCGACGTGGTGGACGAGTTCATGGCGCTCACCCTCGCGCACGAGCGCGACGGCGCCCCCTCGCTGCTCGCCTTCCTGGCGCGGCTCGAAGGCACGGAGGTGTCGGTCAAGCGGGACATGGAGCACGCGGGCGACGCCGTGCGGGTGATGACCGTCCACGCCGCCAAGGGCCTGGAAGCCAAGATCGTGTTCCTGCCCGACACGTGCGGCGCGCCCACCGGGCGGCACGACCCGAAACTGTTCCGCCTGGAACGGCCGGAGGGCGACCTGTTCGCCTGGTCGCCAAGGGCCGACGCCGACCCGGGCCTCGTGGCGCAGGCGCGCGGCGCGGGCCGCGACGCCGCGCTCGACGAGCACCGCCGCCTCCTCTACGTGGCGCTGACCCGCGCCGAGGAGAGGCTCTACATCGCCGGGTTCCACGGCGTGAAAGGACCGCAGGCGGAATGCTGGTACGAGATGGTGCGGCGCGCCGACCTCGGCCTCGAACCCGCCCCCGCGCCGTGGGACGCGGAGGCGACCGTGCTTCGCCGGGCCGATGCCGTACCGGGCGCGAACGAGGCTGCGCCGACCGGCGACGCAGCTCCCGAGCCGCCCGTCCTGCCTGACTGGATCCATCGCGCGGCGCCTCGCGAAACGCCCGCGGCCCCGCCGATCCGCCCTTCCACCGCGCTGGGCGCCGCGGACCGGTTCGACGCGGTCGACGCCGCCCCCGAGGACGACCGCGGCCGGACGCGACGCGAGGCCGCCGCGGCGGGCCGGTTGCTCCACACCCTGCTGCAGCACCTGCCCGGCCTGGACCCGGCCCATCGGCGCGACGCCGCCCGCCGCTTCGTCGGCGGGCGGGCGGGCGGGCTCGCGCCCGAACGGCGAGGCGCCCTGATCGAGGACGCGCTGCGGATCGTCGCCGACCCCGCCCTCGCGCCGCTGTTCGGCCCGGACTCGCGCGCCGAGGTGCCGCTCGCGGCGCGCCTGCCCAACGGGGACGGTGCGCCGCTGGAGGTCACGGGCCAGATCGATCGGCTTGCGGTGACGGACGAGGCCGTGTTCATCGCCGACTTCAAGACGGGCACATCCCGCGACGCCGCGGACGCGCCGCCCTCCTACGTGGCGCAGCTCGCGCTCTACCGGGCCGCCGTGCAGCCGCTCTACCCCGACCGCCCCGTGCGCGCCTTCCTGGTCTGGACCGCGGGCCCGGTCGCGACCGAAATCCCGTCCCGCGCGTTGGATGCGGCATTGGATCAGGTTCGCGCGGCGTCCCAAGGTGTCCTTCTCCCGCACGTGGGGGAAGGTGCCCGACAGGGCGGATGAGGGGAAACACGGGCTCGAGCGTCCCCCCTTACGCCGCGCCACCTTCTCCCGCCCGGCGGGAGAAGGACAACGGAGGGTGCATCATGGACATCGGTTTCATCGGGCTGGGCGGCATGGGCCGCGCCATGGTCGCGAACCTGCTCAAGGCCGGACACACGGTTCGCGTGTGGAACCGCTCGCCCGGTCCCGCGCAAGAGATGGCCAAGCTGGGCGCCGAGGCGGTTGACGACCCGAGGCAGGCCTTCGCGGGCGAGGCCGTCCTGTCCATGCTGGCCGACGACGACGCGCTCAAGGGCGTCTTCGAGGGCGGTAAGTTGCTCGACGGTGCGCCGAAGGACCTCATCCACGTCAACATGGCGACGATCTCCGTCGCCTACGCGAAGGAACTGGCGGCGTTGCACGCCGAGGCCGGCGTGGGCTACGTGGCGGCTCCCGTATTCGGCCGGACGGAGGTCGCCGAAGCGGGGGACCTCAACATCCTGGCCGCCGGTCCCCAGGCCCTGATCGAGCGGGTCACGCCGCTGTTCGACGCCGTGGGGAAGAAGGTCTGGCGCATCGCCGAGGAGCCTTTCAGGGCCAACGTCGTAAAACTCTCGGGCAATTACATGATCGCGGCCTCCATCCAGACCATCGCGGAAGCGGTGGCGCTCGGCCGCAGCAACGGGATCGAGGCCGGGGACCTGATGGAGGTGCTCACCGGCACGCTGTTCGGCGGGCGCGTGCACACGGGCTACGGCGGGCTGATCGCCAAAGAAACCTTCGAGCCCGCAGCCTTCAAGCTGACGCTGGGCGCCAAGGACGTGCGCCTCGCCCTGGCGGCCGCGGAAGCCAACCACGTGCCGATGCCGATCGCCAGCGTGCTGCGCGACGGCTTCATCGACGCGATCGCCCACGGCGACGGCGCGCTGGACTGGACGGCGCTGGCGAAGGTGACGTTCCGGCGCGCAGGGCTGGAATAGCGGTCGCTAGTCCCGCACCAGCTCGAAACGGTTCACGTCCACCAGACCCATGTCGGTAATCTTGAGGTGCGGGATCACCGGCAGCGGCAGGAAGGCGACCTGCAGGAACGGCTCGGGCAGCGCGACGCCGAGCGCCGCCGCCGCGGCCCGCAGCGGGACGAGCGCGGCGTGGACTTCCTCGAAGGACGCCAGGCTCATCAGTCCCGCCGACGGCAGGGCCAGGTCGGCCCGGACCTCGCCGCCCTCGGCCACCGCGAAGCCGCCCTCGATGGCAATCAGGCGGTTGACAGCCACCGCCATGTCGGCCTCGTCGGCGCCCACGACGCAGATGTTGTGGCTGTCGTGGCCGACCGAGGACGCGATGGCGCCGCGCTTCATCCCGAACCCGTGCACGAAGCCCACGCCGATGTTGCGGTTGACCCCGTGCCGGGCCACCACCGCGACCTTCACGGCGTCCTGGGCGAGGTCGACCCGGCGTTCGCCGGCCGCATAGGGCAGCGTCATGCGCAGGTCGCCCGTGATGATGCGCCCCGGTTCGACGCCGATCACGCGGGCCGAGGGTCCCGCGCCGGGCGCCGCGAAATCCGCCGCCGTCACGGGCGCCGCCTTGACGCTGTTGCGGCCGATCGGCTCCACGCGCTCGCGGGCCGCGAACAGCGCGTCGTCCACCACCCGCCCGGCGGAGATCACGCGCGCCACCGCGCAGGTTTCCAGGTCGTCGAGCACCACGAGGTCGGCACGGTAGCCGGGCGCCACCAGCCCGCGGTCGCGCAGCCCGAAAGCGCGGGCCGCCGAATGGCTCGCGACGCGGTAGGCCGCGAGCGGGGTGGCGCCGAGCCGGATCGCCTCGCGGATCGCGAAGTCGAGGTGGCCGTGCTCGGCGATGTCGAGCGGGTTGCGGTCGTCCGTGCAGAAGGCGAGGTAGGGCGACAGGGTTTCGGTGATGAGGCCGTGCAGGGCGCGCAGGTCCTTGGACACGGAGCCCTCGCGCACCAGCACCGTCATCCCCTTGCGCAGCTTCTCCAGAGCCTCGGCCTCGCCCGTGCACTCGTGGTCGGTGCGGATGCCGACGGACAGGTAGGCGTTGAGGTCGCGGCCGCCCAGCAGGGGCGCGTGGCCGTCGATGTGCCGCCCCGCGAACTGCGACAGCTTGTCGAGGCAGGACGGGTCCTTGGCGAGCACGCCGGGGTAGTTCATGAATTCGGCCAGCCCGATCACCTTCGGATGGTGGGCGACGTTGTGCAGGTCGTGCGCCTCGACCCGCGCGCCGGACGTTTCCAGCTCGGTCGCGGGCACGCAGGACGACAGGTTGACCCGAAGATCCATGGCGGTGGTGGCGGCGGCCTCCAGGAAATAGCGGATGCCGTCGAGCCCCAGGACGTTGGCGATCTCGTGGGGATCGCAGACCGCGGTCGTGACCCCGCGCGGCAGCACGCAGCGGTCGAACTGGTCGGGCAGAATCAGCGAGGATTCGACGTGGCAGTGCGTGTCGATGAACCCGGGCACGACCACCTGGCCCGACACGTCGATCTCGCGCGCGCCCGAATAGCTGTCGAGTGTGCCAACGATCCGGTCGCCCACGATCGCCACGTCGGAAACGTGCAGTTCGCCCGTGACGAGGTCGAAGACGCGGCCGCCCTTGAGGACGAGGTCGGCGGGCGCCGCACCCCGGCCCGCGTCGATCAGCCTAGCGAGGGTGTGCGGGTCCACGCCGGTGAAACCCGTCAGCCCTTGGGCAGCAGCGGCTGCATGAGCTTGTCGAGTTCGTCCACGGTGATCTCGCCCGGGTGCTTGGTGCCGTTGATGTAGAAGGTGGGCGTGGCGTCCACGCCGAAACTCTTGGCCGCGTCGTCGCGGATCTGGTTGACCTGGTCGTAGAGCTTCTGGTCCTTGAGGGTGGTTTCGAACTGCGCCTGCGTGATGCCGGCCTGTCGGACGACGCCGGCGAGCGCTTCCACGGGCTTGTCCACGAAGGCCCAGTTCTTCTGCTGGTCGAACAGCAGGTCCACGAGCGCGTTGCGCTTGTCGGGTCCCGCCGAGCGGGCCAGCATGAAGGCCGCGGTGGCGAGCGGGTCGAGCGGGAACTCGCGCAGGACGAAGCGCACCTTGCCGGTGTCGACGTATTTCGTCTTCAGCGTCGGGTAGGTTTCCGCGTGGAAGGCCGCGCAATGCGTGCAGGTCATCGAGGCATATTCGATGATCGTCACCGGCGCGGTCGCGGCCCCGAGCCAGACGTCGGGCAGCGGCCCCGCGGCTAACAGCTTGTCCATCGCATAGGTTTGCGAATCGGCCGCCGCAAAGGCGGCGCCCGGCACGACCGTGGCCGCGGCGATGACGGCCGCGCCGTGCAGCACGGCGCGACGGGTGGGGTGGGACGAACGTGCCATGGTGTCGCTTGCTCCGCGCGGGGGGCCAGGCCTCACCGGCCGCCACCCTCCAGCCTCTCGCCGACCGCCCCTTGCCGGCCCGGCGTGGGATATTCCATGCCCGCCCCTAAAAGAAAAGGCCGGCCCTTCATCCCGCCCGGCGGCGCGACAGCGCCCGGCCGCCGAGCCGCACCAGGGCGTCCCGCAGGGCGTCATCCGCGATGCCGTCGGCGGCGGCTTTCGCGCGGCGAACGGCTTCGGGTTCGGGCACGGGGGGACCGGGTCGAGGCGGAACGCGCCCCGTCACGGGCCCCTGGCGCAGGGCCAGCTTGCCGACGCAGCGCCAGCCGAAATGCACGTTCACCCGTTCGAGCACGAGGTCGGCCTGGTGCTGGAGCTCGATCGCGAAGGCACCATCCACGAGGACGATCAGCGTCGCGGGTTGGGGCGCCTCGCGGCGCTCGGGCGCGCGGGGGGGCCAGCGGAGGCGCAGGGGGCGGCAGCGAGCCGCGAGCCGTTCGCCCACGATCTCGGGCCAGTAGAGCAGCAGGTCCGCCTCGCTGAACCCGTAGTGCGCGAGCGCGGGCGCGAGACCGGGTGCGACGAGGTCGGCCAGGGGTTGCGACCAGGTTTTGCGGCCGAAGGACTTGCCGTTTCGCATGCGCGCACCTTAGCTCGCACGCCATGGCCCGCAAGCAGAGCACCACGGCGTCGACCCCTCCGGACCGCGAGGGCGCGGCCATCGCCCGCGACCTGCTCGCCTGGTACGACCGGCATCGCCGCGCCCTGCCCTGGCGCGCCCTGCCGGGCGGGGTGAGCGATCCCTACGCGGTGTGGCTGTCCGAGATCATGCTGCAGCAGACCACGGTGGCGGCCGTGAAACCCTTTTTCGCGCGCTTCCTCGCGACCTGGCCGCGCGTGGGCGATCTCGCGGCGGCGGATCTCGACGACGTGATGCGGGCCTGGGCGGGCCTGGGCTATTATTCCCGGGCCCGCAACCTGCACGCCTGCGCGCGCACCGTCGCGAACCTGCACGGCGGCCGGTTCCCCGAAACCGAGGCGGAGTTGCGCACGCTGCCGGGCGTGGGGGATTATACGGCCGCGGCGATCGCGGCCATCGCGTTCGGCCAGCCCGCCGCGGTGGTTGACGGCAACGTCGAGCGGGTCATGACGCGCCTGCACGCGCTCGACGCGCCGCTGCCCGGCGCGCGGCCGGTCGTCCGCGCCCGGATGGGCGAGGCCACGCCGCGCGACAGGCCGGGAGATTTCGCCCAGGCCGTGATGGACCTCGGCGCCACGATCTGCACGTCCAGGAGCCCGGCCTGTGCGATCTGCCCGCTGATGGCGCGTTGCGCGGCTCGGCGGGCGGGCACGCAGGGTGACTACCCGGTTCGGCAGGCCAAGACGGTGCGGGCGGCCCGGCACGGCACGGCCTACTACATCCGCAACGGGCGGGGCGACGTGCTGCTGCGGACGCGGGCGCCCGCGGGTCTGCTGGGCGGTATGGCGGAACTCCCCGGGACGGCCTGGGTGGAGGGCGAACCGCCCGCGGAGGCCGCCGCCCGGCCCGGCTACGCGGGGCGTGTCAAGCACGTCTTCACGCATTTTACGCTGCTGCTGGACGTGGTGGTGGCCGCCCCGTCCCACTGGCCGGACCTCGACACCGCGTTTGGGTCCGCGACCCGCTGGGTGCCGCCGGCCGAGGTGTCACGCGAGGCGCTGCCCACGCTGATGCGGCGCGCCGTCGCGCTGGCCGAAGCTCAGTCGTCCCGCTCGGATATCGCGGGTGCCTCGGTCTCGTAGGCGTCGGAGGTGCCGAACAGCACCGTGCCGGACAGGGCTGCCAACACCAGGAAGATGTTCTCGACCCCCGCAGTGAGGGGGACCACCTTGCCGAGCCCAAACGCCGCGCAAACGACGCACAGCATTGCAGACAATCCGATCAACCGAAGCATGGCCCTGCTCCAGACGCTACGAGACACTCGAAAGTCTTAACGCTGCCGGGGTTCGACCGTTCCCCTTGCGGAGTTCCGCTCGGCTCGGCACCCTCGCGTCTCACCGATCGGAGGAGCCGGGCGTGCCGACACTCAGCCACATCACCCTGGGCACCAACGACCGGGACCGCGCCGGGCGGTTCTACGACGCGGTCCTGGGCGCGCTCGGGTTCGCCCGCCTACCTCGGCCCGCCGACCGGGCGCTCGCCTACGACCGGAACGGCGAAGGCCCGATCCTCTATATTTACGCGCCCGAGGACGGCCGTCCGGCCACCTGGGGGAACGGGACGCACGTGGCCTTCCAGGCCGAGGCGCGCGACCATGTCCACCTGTTCCACGAGCGCGCGCTCGCCCTGGGCGGCACCGACGAGGGGGCGCCGGGACCCCGACCGCACTACGGCCCGGCCTACTATGCCGCCTACGTCCGAGACCCGGACGGCAACAAGCTGCAGGCCGTCTGCTACGTTTGAGGACCGGCGTGCCGCCCGAACACGGCCGTCAGGCCGCCTCGCGCATGGCGGCCCGAACGGTTTCGCGGACCTCGTCGATGGGCGCGAGGACGCCGTCCCGCTCGACGTGCCAGAACGTCCAGCCGTTGCAGGCCGGCAGGCCCTGGGCCAGGGCGCCGATCTTGTGGATCGAGCCCACGATCATCCCCAGCGCCACCGTGCCGTCGGCGCGCACGGTGGCGACATGGCGGCGAGCGCGGTCGCGCAGGAGGGTGCCGGGCGGCACCAGTCCGGCTTCGACCACGGACGCGAAGGCCACCCGCGGCTCGGCGCGTTTGCTGGGCGCGAGCTGCAACGCTTCGGCGGGCAGCGGCTCGACCGCCGCGATGCGGCGGATGGCGCCCGCGGCGTAGACGGGGTCGCGTTCCAGGCCCACGAAGTGGCGGCGCAGGCGCTTGGCGGCGGCCCCCGTGGTGCCCGTGCCGAAGAAGGGATCGAGCACCACGTTGCCCGGCTCGGACGCGGCCAGGATCACGCGGGCCAGCAGCGCTTCCGGCTTCTGCGTGGGATGCAGCTTGCGGCCGTCGTCACCCTTGAGGCGCTCCCCGCCCGTGCAGAGCGGCAGCAGCCAGTCGGACCGCACCTGGGCGTCCTCGTTGCCGGCCTTCAGGGCCTCGTAGTTGAACGTGTAGGACTTCGCGCGCGGCCCCTTGGTGGCCCAGATCATGGTCTCGTGCGCGTTGGTGAAGCGGCGGCCCCGGAAGTTCGGCATGGGGTTGTTCTTGCGCCAGACGATGTCGTTCAGGATCCAGAACCCGAGGTCCTGCATCAGCGCGCCGACGCGGAAGATGTTGTGATAGGAGCCGATCACGAAGACGGTAGCGTCCTCGCGCATCACCCGGCGCACGCCCGTGAGCCAGGCGCGGGTGAAGGCGTCGTAGTCCGCGAAGCTGTCGAACTTGTCCCAATCGTCGTCGACGGCGTCCACGACGCTCTGGTCGGGCCGCGACAGGGTACTTTCGAGCTGGAGGTTGTAGGGCGGGTCGGCGAACACGAGGTCGACGCTGCCGGGAGGGAGCCTGTTCAGGCTTTCGATGCAGTCGCCCACTACCACCTCGTCGAGAGGAAGAGGCCGGACGGGTGTCAGCGCGGCCGTCCGGACTCCAGGACGCAATACCTTTGACTGGAGTCTCGGAACGGCCGCTCCGGCACGTGCTGAACGCATGGACTGACACACCGGATACGCAACTGACAGGCACGACACTAGCGGGGTTTAGGTAAAATGCTGGTTTAGATTGACGGGAATTTGTCGTCTCTTTTGGAGAATTTCCGTTTATCTCCGATCAACTTGTCGTGGAGCAGATTATTTTAACGCCATGTTCACGAACACTGGCGCGGCACCGGTGCGAGATCGTCCTCGCCATCGCCGAAGGGCGCGCGGCAGGGCGCGAAGCTCATCCGATGCGCGGCGCAGGGACCGTGGCGGCGCAGGGCAACCACGTGCGAGGGGGTCGGGTAGCCCTTGTGGCGGGCGAAGCCGTAGGCCGGGTAGGTCCGGTCGAGCCGCACCATCAGGCGGTCGCGCGCGACCTTGGCCAGGATCGAGGCCGCCGCGATGGAGACGCAGGTGGCGTCGCCCTTGACGATGGCCTCGCCCGGCAGGGCCAGGACGGCCGGCGGGTCGCGACCGTCGACCAGGACGTAGTCGGGCGGGAGCACCAGGGCACCGACGGCCCTGCGCATGGCCGCGAAGGTCGCTTGGCGGATATTGACCCGGTCGATCTCGCGCGGTGGCGCGAACCCGATGCCGACGGCGAGCGCCTTGGCGAGGATGACCTCGAACAGCGCCTCGCGCTCGTCAGCCGCCAGGGCCTTGGAATCGTCGACCCCTTCGGGCAGGTCGTCGGGGTCGAGGATCACGGCCGCGGCCGCGACCGGCCCCGCGAGCGGCCCGCGCCCGGCCTCGTCCACACCCGCGACGCGGACGAGGCCGCGGGCGCGCAGGACCCGTTCGCGCTCGAAGGTCGGCAGGGCGCGGGGGCCTTCCCCGGGCAGCGCGGTCAGGCGAACAGGTCGAGCTGCCCGCCGACCGCGATCGGCGGTGTGAACAGGTCGGTCCGCAGCTTGGCGCGCAGCTTGGGCAGACCCGCCTTGGCGCAGGCCAGCTCGAACCGGCGGCCGATCATCCAGGCGTAGGGGCCCGTCCCGGTCATGCGCTTGCCCCAGGCGGACTCGTTCTCCTTGCCCTCCCGCACCGATTGGATGAGCGACATCACGTGCCGGAAGCGGTCGGGAAAGTGGGCGAGCAGCCATTCCTTGAACAGGTCGCGCACCTCGAGCGGCAGGCGCAACATCACGTAGCCCGCCTCCCTCGCCCCGAGCGCGTGGGCGCGGGTCAGGATCGTCTCGATCTCGGCGTCGTTCACGGCCGGGATGATGGGGGCCACCATGACGGTGACGGGGATGCCGGCCTTGGCCAGCGCCTCGATCGCCTCCAGCCGCCTGGCGGGCGTCGAGGCGCGCGGCTCCAGCGTGCGGGCAAGCTGGGGATCGAGCGTCGTGACCGAGACAGCGACCTTGACGAGGCCCCTGGCCGCCATCGGAGCGAGGATGTCGATGTCGCGCGTCACCAGCGCCGACTTGGTCACGATGCCGACCGGATGGCCGCAGCGCGCCAGCACCTCCAGCACGGAGCGCGTGACCCGGTGCTGCCGCTCGATCGGCTGGTAGGGGTCGGTGCTGGTGCCGAGCGCGATCGTGCGCGGCCTGTAGCCGGGAGCCGCCAGCTCCTGTTCCAGCCGCTCGGCCGCGCCGGTCTTGACGGTCAGGCGCGACTCGAAGTCGAGCCCCGGCGACAGGCCCAGGAAGGCGTGGGTCGGCCTGGCAAAACAGTAGACGCAGCCGTGCTCGCAGCCCCGGTAGGGATTGATGGAGCGATCGAAGGCGATATCGGGCGAGTCGTTGCGGGTGATCAGGCCCTTGGTCTTCTCGAACGCGATCGTGGTCGAGAAGGGAGCGAGCGTGTCGAGCGATCCCCAGCCGTCGTCCACCTCCGCGCGCTGCTTGGACTCGAACCGGCCGGAGCGGTTGGACAGGGCCCCGCGGCCGTGCCGCCGCGCCTCGCCCGCGACACCTTCCGCCGCGGTACCTTCAAGCGCGATCGCGGACGGCGTGCCGAGCCTCGCGGGCCTGCCGCGTCCCGGCGCGCGGACCTTCCTGGGTGCGGGCTGCCCTTCGTGGCCGATCACCAGCATCGCGATCCCTCCGCCATCCCGTGGGTCCCGGCCAAATCGCGCTCGATTCGCGACCGGTACCAGAACGAATAGGGAACGAAGCGATGCCCGTCAACGCTCGCGGTCGAGCCACGGGTTTTCAATCCGCCGGCCCATGATAAGCAGCGCGCGATGCTCTCCGTCCTGCTCCTCGCCCCACCTTACGCGAACGGCTCCGCCACGAGCCCGGGCGCGGTCGTCCGGACGCTGGCCGCACTGGTGCCCGCCACGGTGGAGGGCCTGGTGCGGGACGTGATCCTGCTGGCGCCCGCGGGTGACGAGGCGCTGCGCAGCGTGGTCGATCACG